>NZ_JBEOVF010000021.1:0-164658 GCF_040295365.1 Streptomyces sp. NPDC002838
CGCCACCTGCGGGCCAACGGCGACCTCGCCATCCGCACCGGGGTCGATCCCGAGCGGGTGGTCATCGCCGAGGACGGCGTCGTCGTCGACCTCGTCGACGGGCGTGCGTCGATCACCGGCAAGGTGCCCGCGGGCAACGTCTACGTGGACGGCATGGAAGTCGGAGGCGCCACCGAGGCGTCCCTCAAGGACCGCCTCACCCTCGCGGAAGAAGGCGTGGTCACCGTGGTGGCGATCGTCGACGCCGACACCGGCGCCCTCGCCGAGACTCCCGACTTCCTGGCCCGCGGATTCGTCCACGACGACACCACCTTCGAACCGGTCATCCCTGTCATCGAGAAGACTCTGGCGACCGCGGCCCAGGAAGGCGTCGGCGACGCGCACCAACTCGAACAGCTCATCGCCCGCGCCGTGGCGAACTGGGCGTTCCGGACTCACCGCCGCAAGCCCCTCATCATCCCCGTCATCATCGACGCCTGACCGGGCCCCTTCCCCTCCCCTGCCCTGGCCGGCAGCCGGGACGGTTTCGCGCCTGCGTCTGCACCTGCGCAGAGCGGGTTCCAGGCACCGGCTTCCGGCACCGACGGTGCGTCAGAAAGGTAAACGGATGAGCGCGCGTTTCGAGGAGATCGACTGGCGCACGACAGCGATGGGCGACATCAGCCTGCGGCGCCGACGCGACCCGGCATCGGGCACCGATGTGTACGAGGTGAAGCTCGGCGACGAGTTCTTGATGTCCAGCATCTTCACAACCGGCGAGATCGCGCTTGCGAAAATCGGACTGGCCGAACTGCCGGACGCCGAACTGGACATCGCCGTCGGCGGACTCGGACTCGGGTACACCGCCGAGGCCGCGCTGGACGACCCCCGGGTGCGCTCGCTGACCGTAATCGAAACGCTCGCCGAAGTCATCGACTGGCATCAGCGGGGCCTGGTCCCCCTCGGCGCCCGGCTGACTTCGGACGTCCGCTGCCGCCTGGTTCAAGGCGACTTCTTCGCGATGGCTGCCGATGCGTGCGGTCTGGACCCGAAGGAGCCGGGCCGCCGCTTCCACGCCATCCTGTTGGATGTCGACCACTCACCGCGCCATCTGCTCCACCCGCGCCACGCGGCGCTCTACCAGCCTGCCGGGCTCCGCGCTCTCACCGAACGCCTCCACCCCAACGGGGTCTTCGCCCTGTGGTCGAACGACCCGCCCGACGAGCAGTTCACCTCCGCACTCACAGAGGTCTTCCCGCGATCAGCGGCCCATATCGTCGACTTCGACAATCCCCTGCAAGGCGGCGCCTCGACCAACACCATCTACGTGGCCAGGACAGAACCGGGCCCGCCGTAGGGAGCTCGACAACGGCGACCAGGACTGCCGGGGTCCGCGCCACTGAGGTGATGAGCTGAGGAGAATGGGACTCGGTCCGTCCGGGGTGGCCGGCGCTGATGCTCAGGTACGCGGCCTCGGACGAGGTGTAGTCGAGTTCGGCCATGGGGCCGGTGTAGCGGAGCACATCGACGTCGCGGCCGTCGGCGCGGTCCGAGAAGATTCAGGTCGCACTGACCGGCGGCACCGCGATCTCCCTCGCTCACCAGCCACCAGAACTCAGACATTCCCGCAGATCAACGAACCCTTCCGCGCGGCTTCAGCGGCACCGCCGGCAGCTCAGGGGCAGGCAGCGGACCCCCGTCGTACCCCTTCACCTCCCCGAACCGCGAGCCTTCCATCCAGTCCTGACGCGCCTGCACGATCTCTTCCTGGGACCGTCCGATCCAGTTCCAGAACATGATCAGCTCCTCCTCGAACGGCTCACCGCCCAGGAGCATCAGGCCCGCGTCCGACTCGGCGCGCAGCGGAAGTTCGGTGCGGCCGCAGCCGAGGTAGAGCATCGAGCCGGGCAGCACCGGCACACCGTCCACCCGGGCCTCGCCGGACATGGACAGCACGGCGTACTCGAAGTCGGGTTCCAGCGGGAGGCGTACGTCCGTGCCACGAGTGAGGGCGAGGTCCGCGCCGACGATCGGGGTGTACGTCGTGCCGGGCGAGGTCGCTCCGTCGAGGTCGCCGAGGAGCAGCGTGGCCGTCACGCCCGGTGCCGTGACAAGCGGCAGCTCGGCGTGGTGCTCGAAGCGCGGGTCGGTGTGGCGGTGGCCGTCCGGGAGGGCGACCCACAGCTGGGCGCCGTGCAGGAAGCGGGCGTGGGACTTCGGGCTCTCCTCGGAGTGGCTGATCGCCCGGCCGGAGGTCATCAGGCCCAGTTCGCGCGGGCGGATCGTCTGCAGGCTGCCGGTCGAGTCGCGGTGCAGCACCTCGCCCTCGTGCAGCCAGCTCACCGTCTGCAGCCCCATGTGCGGATGCGGCGGCACCTGCATGCCGGGCTCGTCGGCGATGTCGTCGGGGCCGTAGTGATCGACGAAGCACCAGGCGCCGACCATACGGCGGCCCAGGTTGGGCAGCAGCCGGCGGACCTCGCTCGACTCGCCGAGCTTGACGTGGCGCGGGCTGAGGAGTTCCCGCACGGGTTCGGCCACCACGAAGCCACGGCCGCCGCACAGGGCGGGAACCGCCTCGCGATCAAGATTGCTCATGTCGCTCAACCTAGCCCCGTGCGGGCTTCCGCGTCAGGTCAACGAGCCCTCCCTCATTAGTAGTCATGTATATGGTTTCCATGTACTGTATCCGTGGACACCGAGAAGCAGAGGAGTAGTCATGATCACCACCGCACTCACCGTCGACGGCCGAGTCATCGCCCTGGCCCACTACGCCGGACGCGCGGTCCTGGAGTCCGTCCTGGCCCGCTACGGCATGGCGTTCCAGGAGATGGTGACCCTGCGGCTCGTGGCGGTCGCCGACGCCCCCGTCGAGCGCGAGGACCTCGTCGGGCAGGTCGTCGACGCGCTCAAGGTGGACGGCGCGGACGTGCACGGCGTCGTCGAAGAGCTGCTCGCCAAGGGGCTCGTGGCGACCGAAGCGACGCGGCTTCGGGTCACCGGAGCCGGGCGGGAGCTGTACGACCTGGCGAGCGCCGAGACCGGCGAGATCTCCGCCCGGATCTACACCGGCATCCCGGTCGAGGACCTGGCGACGACCGGGCGCGTACTGACTCTGGTCACCGGGCGGGCGAACACGGAGCTGGCCGCCCTCACCAAGTAGCGGAACGCAAGGAGTGGAATGTTTGACGATCCTTCGGGGTTGAGGCCCGCGAAGGAGGTCAGCAGTGGACACGACGTACTACGACCACGGAACGCCGGCGGAGCGCTGGGAGCGCGCGCGGATGTTCTTCGACGCGAAGGACTACGCCGCCGCGGCGCGCACCCTGAGCGGGCTGGTCGAGGAGGTGCCGGAGCAGACCGGACCGCGGCTGCTGCTGGCGCGTGCCTACTACCACTCGGCCCAACTGCGGCGCGCGGAGGCCCAGTTGCGGGTCATCGTCGAGCGCGACCCGGTGGAGCACTACGCCCGGCTGATGCTCGGCCGCACCTTGCAGCGGCAGGGCCGACACGAGGATGCGGAACCGCACATGCGCCTCGCCTCGGCGCTCTCGGGCGACTTCGAGCAGCTCTGACGCGTCACGCGTCGCTCGGGCCCGGCTCCCCTGCGGGAGCCGGGCCCGAGTCATGTCCCACCGCCGCCCCGGAGCCCTACTTCACGCCGACGCCGCCCGCAGGTGTGCGCAGGCCGCGGCGGTGGGCGATCTCGCCGAGGACGACGTCGACGGCGATGAAGGCGGCCAGCGGGATGCCGAGCAGCGGCACGAAATAACCGAGCACGGCGATGACCGCCACACACGGCAGGAGGATCTGCGGGGGCACCTGCTGCCAGGCACCGCGCGGGATCGGCCGGCCGAAGGCGGAACCGCGGCCGCGCTGCCACCACATGCGGTAGCCCCACACGATCAGCAGGATCAGGCAGAGGGCGAGCAGCATCAGGGCGATCTGGTTGACCAGGCCGAACAGCACGCCGGTGTGCAGGTCGATGCCCCAGCGGGTCAGCTTGGCGAGCAGCGGGTAGTCGTCGAACCGCAGGACGTCGGTGACCTCGCCGCCGGCCGGGTCGATCGCGACCGAGTCCTGCTTCTCGGGCCAGCTGCGCTGCACCTGCTTCACGACGTACGCCGAGGAGGAGTCGGCCGGCGGGACGATCTCTACGGGATCGCCCAGGCCTTCGGCGCGGGCGGCCGCCAGGACCTGGTCCAGGCCGACGCCGTGCTCGGCGTCCCCGGCCGAGGCAGACGCGCCGTGGCCCGCGTGCTCGCCGCCCGCCGTCGCCGTGACCGACGGGGTGGAGTGGCCGAGCGAGGTGCGCAGCTCGTCGATGTTGGCCCCGGCGTAGGTCGACCAGGTCAGGCCGGTCGCCGAGAGGAAGAAGAAGCCGACCGCGGCCCAGACGCCGACGGTGCCGTGCAGGCCGAGGGTGCGGCGGCGGCCACTGGAGCCGCGCACCTTGCGCAGGGCGCGACGGCGGGAGAACCACAGCACCAGTCCGCCGGCCGCTGTCACCCACAGCCAGCTCGCGGCGAACTCGCTGTAGAGGCGGCCGGTGTCGCCGAGGTGCAGGTCGCGGTGGAACTCGTCGATCCAGGTGCGCAGCGGGAGCGCGCCGGTCGAGCCGTACTGTTCGAGGGATCCGCGCACCTCGGCGGTGTACGGGTCGACGAACACGGCGAGCGTGTGGTCCGGGTCGACGCCCTTGACTCCCGCAAGGAGCACCCTGGTGGTCGCATCGTCCTCCGGTGAGGGACGTACGGCCGAGACCGTTCCGTCGGGATGCGCCTCGCGGGCGGCGGCGACCTGCTCGGAGATCGGCAGCTTGCTGTCGCCGACGGCGGAGACGGTCATCTCGTCGGCGTACACGAACTTCTCGGCCTGGAACGCGCCGGCGTACAGGAAGCCGGTGACGGCGGCGACGAGCAGGAACGGCGCGACGAGCAGGCCGGCGTAGAAGTGCAGGCGCAGGACCAGCGGGCGCAGTGGGGCCCATCGGCTGGGGGACGGCGCCGGGTCGGCTGCGGGTTGCGTGGCCTCGTCCGTGGTGGTCGAGGGAGCGGTGGACATCGGCGGGCTTCTCCCGGGGCTGGGGATGTATCTCGGCTGTGGCGCTTCAGATGTCGGATGCGAACGGCGCCGAGTTCCCGGCGAGTTGAGTGCTGTGCGTCACACGAGAGGGGTGGGGTGCCAGCGGCGCCGTGGCATCCTGGCGCGATGGCATCTCCCCATGAGCGCACGCCCCTTGCCGAGCTGGTCGAGGAACTCCTGGCCACGGACGGCCCGTTGACCGTCGTGGTGGCCGGCGATCCGGTGCTGCGGCGCGGCACCGAGCGATTCGAGGGGCAGCTCGATCCCACGCTGCTGGCCCGCTTCATCGACGCCCTGCGCCTGACCATGCACGCGGCGCCCGGCGTGGGCCTCGCCGCGCCGCAGGTCGGGGTGCCGCTGCGGATCGCCGTCATCGAGGATCCGGCGCCCGTGCCCGAGGAGGTACGGCTGGCGCGCGGGCGGGTGCCGCAGCCGTTCCGAGTGCTGGTCAATCCGTCCTACGAACCTGTCGGCACCGCCCGTGCCGCGTTCTTCGAGGGCTGCCTGAGCGTGCCGGGCTGGCAGGCCGTGGTGGCCCGGCACGCCGCGGTGCGGCTGACCGGCGAGGACGAACGGGGCCGTGCGGTGGACGAGGTGTTCACCGGCTGGCCCGCGCGGATCGTTCAGCACGAGACGGACCACCTCGACGGCACGCTGTACCTGGACCGCGCGGAACTGCGCTCGCTGTCCGCGAACCAGGCGATGGCCGGGCGGTGGACGCAGCCGACACCTGAGGAGGCGGCCGCGTCCCTCGGCTTCGAGCTGCCCTAGTTGTCCCGGTAGGCCTCCAGCAACCGCAGCCAGACCTCGCTGATCGTCGGGTACGACGGCACCGCGTGCCACAGCCTGCTGACCGGCACCTGGCCGGCGACGGCGACGGTCGCGGAGTGGATCAGTTCGCCGACGCCGGGGCCGACGAAGGTGACGCCGAGCAGGATCTCGCGTTCCAGGTCGACGACCATGCGGGCGCGGCCCCGGTAGCCGTCGCCGTACAGGCTCGCCCCGGCGACCGAGGCGAGGTCGTAGTCGACGGCGCGGACGCGGTGTCCGGCCTGTTCCGCCTCGGCCAGCGAGATTCCTACGGAGGCGGCCTCCGGGTCGGTGAAGACGACCTGCGGAACGGCGTCGTGGTCGGCGGTGGCGGCGTGGGCGCCCCAGGGGTCGGACTCCAGGATGGGCACTCCGGAGGCCCGGGCGGCGATGGCGGCACCCGCGATGCGGGCCTGGTACTTGCCCTGGTGGGTGAGGAGGGCGCGGCGGTTGGCGTCGCCGACCGCGTACAGCCACTGGCTGCCGGTGACGCGCAGGCTGTCGTCGACCTCCAGCCAGGAGCCGGGCTCCAGGCCGACCGTGTCCAGGCCGATGTCGTCGGTGCGCGGGGCGCGGCCGGTGGCGAAGAGGATCTCGTCGGCCTCGATACGGTCGCCGGTGCCGGTGACGACCACCACCGTGCCGTTCTCGCGGGTCACCGACTCGACCGAGGTGCCGGTGCGGACGTCGGCGCCCGCTTCGGTGAGCGCCTCGGCGACCAGTTCGCCGGCGAACGGCTCCATGCGGTTGAGCAGGCCCTTGCCCCGGACGAGGAGCGTGACCTGCGAGCCGAGGGCCTGCCAGGCGGTGGCCATCTCGGTGGCGACCACTCCCCCGCCGACCACGACCAGACGGCCGGGCACCTCCTGCGCGGCGGTCGCCTCGCGGCTGGTCCACGGCCGCACGTCGGCCAGGCCCGGCAGGTCGGGCAGGGCGGCGCGGGTGCCGGTGCAGACGGCCACGGCGTGCCGCGCGGTCAGGACGTGCCGTTCGCCGTCCGGCCCGGTCACCGCCACGGTGCGCGGTCCGGCGAGCCGGCCGTGGCCGCGGTAGAGGTCGGCGCCGATGCCGTCGAGCCATTGGACCTGGCCGTCGTCCTTCCAGTGGGAGGTGTACTCGTTCCGTCGTGCGAGGACCGCGGCGGCGTCGAGGGGGCCCTGAACCGCCTGGCTCAGACCGGGCAGGCGGCGGGCGTCGGCGTGGGCGATGACCGGGCGCAGCAGGGCCTTGCTGGGCATGCACGCCCAGTACGAGCACTCGCCGCCGACCAGCTCGCTCTCCACGATCGCGGTGGAGAGGCCGGCCGCACGGGTGCGGTCGGCGACGTTCTCCCCCACGGGCCCGGCCCCGAGCACCACGACGTCGTACGCGATGGATTCCGATTCCGTCATGGGGTCAGTCTGGTGGGTGGTGTGCGCGGTGGCCACACGGGTACGTGCGCGGAATACGGACCAGGGCGGCCTTGTTGTGCCAGCGGCTTCGCCCCGACATCAGGAAGAGGGATCACGTCATGAGCAGCACCGTGGAGCTCACCAAGGAGAACTTCGACCAGACGGTCACGGACAACGAGTTCGTCCTGATCGACTTCTGGGCGTCCTGGTGCGGTCCGTGCCGTCAGTTCGCGCCCGTGTACGAGAAGGCGGCCGAGGAGAACCCGGACCTGGTGTTCGGCAAGGTGGACACCGAGGCGCAGCCGGAGCTGGCCGCCGCCTTCGGCATCCAGTCGATTCCCACGCTGATGATCGTCCGCGACCAGGTGGCCGTGTTCGCGCAGCCCGGCGCCCTGCCCGAGGCCGCCCTGACGGACGTCATCGGGCAGGCCCGGAAGCTGGACATGGACGAGGTCCGCAAGGCGGTCGCCGAGCAGCAGGCCCAGGCCGAGCAGAACCCCCAGTAAGCAGCCGCGGCAGACGTATCTCAGAAGGGGTACGGCGCCACGTCGCCGCGCACCGTCGTCCAGCGCACCTCGGTGAAGGCCTCCAGGTTGGCCTCGCCGCCGAAGCGGGCGCCGGTGCCGGACGCGGCGATCCCGCCGAAGGGGGCGACGGCCTCGTCGTTCACGGTCTGGTCGTTGATGTGGACGATGCCGGTCGGGATCCGCTCGGCCAGGTCGAGGCCGCGGGTGGTGTCCCGGGTGACGATGCCGAGCGAGAGGCCGTACGGGCCGTCCGCGGCCAGGGCGGCCGCCTCCTCGGCGGTGTCGAAGGACCGCACGGGCGCGACCGGGCCGAACACCTCCTCGGTGTAGGCGGGCGTGTGGTCGTCCACGCCCGCGAGGACCGTCGGCCGGTAGAAGAGCCGGTCGTGCGTGCCGCCCGCGGCCAGCTTGGCGCCGCCGGACGTGCTGGCCTCCACCAGGCCGTGCACCTTGGCGAGTTGGCCGGAGTCGATGACCGGGCCGAGGTGGACCTGCTCGCGGTACGGGTCGCCGACGGCGAGCGAGTCGGCCTTCGCCGCGAGCCGCTCGACGTACTCCTCGTACACGGAGCGGTGGACGAGATGGCGGCCGGTGGTCATGCAGATCTGGCCCTGGTGGAAGAAGGAACCCCAGGCGGCCGTGGAGATCACCGCGTCGAGGTCGGCGTCCTCCAGCACGATCAGGGCGGAGTTGCCGCCCAGTTCCAGGTGTGCGCGCTTGAGGTGGCGGCCGGCGGCCTCGCCCACGGCCCGGCCGGCCGCGGTCGACCCGGTGAAGGAGATGACCGGCACGCGCGGATCGGCGACCAGGGCCTGGCCGGCCTCCGGGCCGCCCGGCAGGACGTGCAGCAGGCCCTCCGGCAGGCCCGCCTCGGCGAAGACCGCGGCGAGCGACAGCCCGCCGCAGACCGCCGTGCGCGGGTCCGGCTTCAGGACGACCGCGTTGCCGAGCGCGAGGGCCGGGGCGACGGAACGGATGGAGAGGATCAGCGGGGCGTTGAAGGGGGAGATCACGCCCACCACGCCGACCGGGACGCGCCGCGTGTAGGACAGGCGGGGCGCCTCGGTGGGCAGCACCTGTCCGGCCGGGCGGGAGGCGAGGGCGGCGGCCTCGTAGCACTCCTGGGCGGCGACGTGCAGTTCGAAGTCGGCCTTTCCGGGGATGGACCCGGACTCGCGGACGAGCCATTCGCGCAGTTCGTCGGCGTGCGCGGCGAACAGGTCGCCCGCCTTGCGCAGTACCCCGGCACGTACGAAGTGGGGGACGCGCGCCCACTCGGTCTGGGCGGTGCGGGCGACCCGCGCGGCCTTGTCGACGTCCTCGGCGGCGGCGAGGGTGACGGTGCCGAGCGTGTCGCCGGTGGCGGGCTCGGTGACGGCGTGTGCGGGGCTCGACAAGGGGCGGGGCTGCCAGGTCTGGGGGTCGAGCAAGGGCATGACGGCTCTCCGTTCGTCACCGGCGGGGTTCATGGCACTGACACGTGTGCCCGTCTAGTTGAACATGCAACATACTAGCCAGGTGAAGGTGCCGTAACCGCGCAGAGACATCACGCAGTCGTCCGGGAGGGGGATCAGTCGGTCGTCAGCTGGAGTCGCGGTGGACCACGGACGCGCCGAGCACCTTGTGGGTCTCGGGTGCGGCGGTGGGGTTGCGCACCGCGTGGTCGACCAGTTCGGCGAGGTCGCGGCCGTAGGGCAGTTCGATGTGGACCGTGCTGAGCCGGGGCCGCAGCAGCCGGCCGAGCATCAGGTCGTCTGCGCCGATCACGGCCGTGTCCTGCGGGATGCGGACGCCCTCGTCCTGGAGGGCGCTCATCAGCAGCATGGCGTACTCGTCGTTGTACGCGAACACGGCGTCGAGGCCGAGGTCACCCCAGCGGGCGGCGAGCCGCGCGGCGGCGGCCTCCTCGTAGGCGAGGGGCAGAACGGTGACGGTGGCGTCCGTGCCGTGGAGGGCACTTCGTACGCCCTTGAGGCGGGGCACGGAGAAGGACTCCAGGCCGGGTTCCTCGGGCACGACGACGCCGATACGGCGCCGGCCGCAGGCGTAAAGGTGGACGCCGGCGCAGTGACCGACGGCCTCGTGGTCCATGAGCAGGGCGTGGGCGCCTTCGACGGAGTCGGGGCCGAGGGTGACCACGGCCCGGGCGCCGGAGCGCTTGAGCACGGTCACGCCCTTGGGGCCGAGGCCGGAGCCCGGCACCAGAACGGCGACCGGGCGCAGTTCGGCCCAGGCGCGGGCGGCCTCGTCGCCGTACAGCCCGACCGTGCCGTACTGCACGACCGTGTAGTCGAGGCGGCCGAGCGCCCACTGGAGTTCGCTGATGAACTGGCTGTAGAGCGGGCCGACGGGGAAGGTCGGCGCGGGCATCAGGACCATGCGGCTGTGTCCGGCGCGCAGGCTGCGGGCCGCGGCGTGCGGCACGTACCCGAGTTCCTTGGCGGCCTCGTGGACGCGGCGGCGCGTGGGCTCGCTGATCCGGACGGCGCTGGTGTTGTTGAGGACGTAGGAGACGGTCGCGCGCGAGACGCCGGCCAGGCGGGCCACATCAGCGCTCGTGGGCACGGAGCGCGGTACGGGCGACGCGGGCGTGGGCGTTTTCGGTATCTGCACCATGACGTACCGCATCTTTGCAGAACCTGTGCCCGAGGTTTCGAGCGGGGGAACTTCGTGACGGTTTACGGCAGTTGGGTCGGCCGGGGCTGTTCGGACGCGGCCGTCACCCGGTCGACCAGGTCGCACCAACCGGCTTCCAGGCGCTCCATCGGCATCCCGCACTGCCGGGTCAGGTGATGGACCAGGACGGCACCGAGGTACCCCATGAGCGCATGGGCGAGGATCTCGCAGTCCGCCTCCGGCACCGCCTGGCGCAGCAGCAGGGTCACGTGGCTGCGCTGCACCTGGCGGGGCGGTACGGAGAAGCGGCGGTCCGGGCTCGGCTCGGCCGCCAGTTGCAGCTCCAGCTCGTCGGCCGAGCGGCGCAGGAGGGCGCAGCCGAACGCCCGGAGCCGCTCGACGGGGGGCGCCCCGGGTCCGAGCGGCGGGGGTCCACTGAGGAAGGCGGCCTGGAACTTCTTCTCGGAGTGGTCCAGCAGCGCCGTCAGCAGACCGGTGCGGTCGCCGAAGCGGCGGAAGACCGTCCCCTTGCCCACGTTCGCGGCGGTCGCCACCGCTTCCATGGTCACCCCGTTCGCGCCGTGTTCCTCCACCAGCCGTGCGGCGGCCTCAAGGAGGCGGGCCCGGTTGCGCGCGGCGTCGGCGCGCAGGCAGGGCTCTTCCTCGACGGACCCGACCTGCAGCAACTCCGGCTGCAGGACCGGCTCCTGAGATTTCGGAGAGGGGGGCGAGGCGGTGGACATGAAAACAGCGTAAAGCATCGGGAAGAAACTGGACCGCGGTCCGGTTAGGATGCTAGACATGAACCGGACCTCGGTCCGGTTCGTAACGGCAGTGTTTCAGTCCCTGGGAGTTCTCATGTCTGTTCGCATCCTCGCGCTCGTCGGCAGCCTTCGCGCCGGTTCGACCAACCGCCAGCTCGCCGAGGCAGCCGTCAAGCACGCCCCCGAGGGCGCTGACGTGGTGCTCTTCGAGGGCCTGGCCGACGTGCCCTTCTACAACGAGGACATCGACGTCGAGGGCAAGGTCCCGGCCGCCGCCGCAAAGCTGCGCGAGGCCGCCAACGGCGCCGACGCCTTCCTGCTCTTCTCGCCCGAGTACAACGGCACCATCCCGGCCGTCCTGAAGAACGCCATCGACTGGCTGTCCCGCCCCTTCGGCGCCGGTGCCTTCGGCGGCAAGCCGGTCGCGGTGGTCGGCACCGCCTTCGGCCAGTACGGCGGCGTGTGGGCGCAGGACGAGGCCCGCAAGAGCGTGGGCATCGCCGGCGGCAAGGTGCTGGAGGACGTCAAGCTCTCCATCCCCGGTTCCCTCACCCGCTTCGCCGAGACCCACCCGGCCGACGACGCCGAGGTCGTCGCGCAGCTGACCGAGGTGGTCACCCACCTGCACAGCAACGTCGGTGAGGCGGCTGCCGCCTGAGCGGTGCCCTGAGGTCCCCGGAGGGGGCCGGAGTTCCTGGTCTGCCGCCAGGCCCGTGCGAGCGCGGGCAGGCCAGGAGCTCCGGCCCCCTCTCCGTCTCGCGTCAGGCCACCGCCGTGGGTGCCAGCTCCCGCAGCTCCTCCAGCGCGGCCACGATCGCCGGGCGTGCCCGGCCGCCGCGGCGGGTACAGGTGAGCAGCTTGCGGTGCGGGTTGCCCGTGCAGCGCACCCGCGCGATCGGCAGGTGCGGGGTCAGCTGGGCGAGCCGCGGGATCAGCGCGACGCCGAGCCGGTGGGCGACCAGATGTGCGGCGACGTTCCAGTCCATCGCGTGGTGGACCACGTTCGGTGTGAACCCGGCCTCACCGCACGCCGACAGCACATGCGGACGGCAGGGGCTGTCCGGCACCGGGGCGATCCAGTCCTCGTGCGCGGCCTCCGCGAGATCGACGTCCGCACGCCCGGCCAGCGAGTGTCCCTCGGGGACGACGAGGTCGAACGGGTCGTCCAGGAGCGGCTGTTGGTCGAAGCGGGCGTCGCTCAGGGAGGGGTTGTACACCGTCGCCTCGACGACCGCCAGATCGATCTCCCCCTCGAAGAGCAGGTCGAAGCTCTCGGGTACCTCTGCCTCCTGGATGCGCAGGTCCAGTCGCGGGTGACGGGCGCGCAGCCGGGCCGCCATGGGCGCCAGCAGCACGGAGACGGCCAGCGGAAAGCCGCTCATGCGCAGCGGCCCGGCGGGCTCGCCGCAGTCGGCGCGCAGGTCGAGTTCGGCCTGTTCCCAGCGGGCCTGGATGGCGTCGGCGTGCGTGAGCAGGCTCTCGGCGGCCGGGGTGAGCCGGACCCCGCGCCCCTGTGGTTCCAGGAGGTCGACGCCCAGGTCGCGGGCCAGCTGCCGGATCTGCTGGGAGGCGGCGGACGGGGTGAAGTGCAGGGCGCGGGCGGCGGCGGTGACCGTGCCGTAGTGCGCGACCGCCCGCAGGACGTGGAGCCGGCGCAGATCAATCATGAAGTCCACGCTTCAAGGTGTGGTCCACAAAGTCAACCTGGACGTGTACGGAGACTCCGACGCACCCTGGCTGTGTCGCGACGGCCACCAGCCATTCCGTACGAAGGAGTTCCCGATGACCAGCACGACCGGTGCCGTCTGCCCGCACTGCGGATGGCCCGACGGCGCCGAGCCCTTCCAGGTGGTGTCCCGGCACAGCACGGCGGCGGGCCACACGGTGTGGACGCGCTGCGGCTGCGGCTCGTTGCAGGTCCGGGTCGTCGACGAGCGCGGCATGCGGATCGTCTCCCGCAGCCGGCCCGCCGCCGCCACCCAGCCGTGCCCGGCCGGCTGCTGAACGGCGGGTGTTGCGAAGGTCGCCCTCCCGCGAGAGCGGCCCGGCCGCCGAGCGAGGTGGCGATCTTGGCGAGCAGGCCGGGGTGGCGGTAGGTCACGCCGTTACCAGGGGTCGCGCCGTACGACCTCCGCGGGTGCGTCGGCCGGGTCGAGTCCGGCGAGCACGGACTCGCGCCACGGCCGGTGCACTCCTACGACGGCTTCGGTTGGCCGGGGGTGTGCGCACCGCTGGCCACACTCGCCACAGTGACTCTCACGTGCCACTTGAAAAGCCCGGGAGTCATCGGACCGACGAAAATCGTTCAAACCTGCGACCACTTCTCGTCAACTCTGTAAGGGTGGGTCAATGGAGACCCTTTACCGACGACTGCTCAAGCTGATGCCCCGTGTGGGCGTGCAGGTGACCGACCTCGGCCCCGGAACCGCGGTGGTCTCGCGGCGCGGCGGACGGGTCCGGACCCCTCTGGGACCGGGCACCGATCTGCTGAGCCGGGACGGCCGATACAAGGTGACCTCCGCCGCCCAGGACGCCTGGATCGTGGCGCGGGACAAGAAGGGAGCGTCCGGCGGACGGTTGCGTGACGTCCCCCTCGGCGACACCGGGGCGCGGCTCCTCGTCGACGGCGCGGCCGGGACGGACGAGCGCAAGCTGCAACTGGCGGCCGCCGAGTACCTCTGCCACCAGCACGTGGCCGCCATGCTCGACTTCTACGGCGTGAACTGCGTCTTCGACGTGGGCGCCAACACCGGGCAGTACGCCAAACGCCTGCGCCGCCTCGGCTACAAGGGCCGGATCGTCTCCTTCGAGCCCACCGCGGAGACCTTCGCCCGGCTGGCGAAGGCCGCCGAGAAGGACCCGGAGTGGCGGGTCTACCAGCTGGGCCTCGGCAGCGAGGACACCGTCAGCTCCATCCACGTGGGCTGGAAGACCATGAACTCGCTGCTGCCGCCCAGCGAGTACGGCCGTGACCGCTACCAGCGGTTCGCGACGACGCGTACCGAGGAGATCCAGATCCGGCGCCTGGACGGCGTGATGGAGAAGGCGCTCGACGGCATCGACGACCCGCGCCCGTTCCTCAAGATGGACACACAGGGCTACGACCTGGAGGTGTTCGCGGGCGCCGGGGAACGGATCGCGGACTTCGTCGGGATGCAGTCGGAGGTCGCCGTACTGCGGCTGTACGAGGGCAGCCCGGAGATGAACGACGCGATCGCCACGTACGAGAAGAGCGGCTTCGGGATCACCGGCATGTATCCGGTGACGCGTGAGGCGGCCACGGGCCGGGTCGTGGAGTTCGACTGCGTCCTGATGCGCGCCGGGGCCGCCCCCGCGACGGACTGAGCAGCCCCTAGGAGATGTGTTCCGTCTTGGCGGTCTCCTCCTGCTTCTTCGCCGCCCGCAGGCTGGTGAGCGTGGTGACCGCCAGGACGAGCACGATGAAGCCGAGCGAGAAGGGGATGCTGATCTCCGGGACGTGGACCCCGGACTCGTGCAGCGCGTGCAGGACCAGTTTGACGCCGATGAAGCCGAGGATGATCGACAGGCCGTAGCTGAGGTGGACGAGCTTCTTGAGCAGTCCGCCGATCAGGAAGTACAGCTGCCTGAGGCCCATCAGGGCGAAGGCGTTGGCGGTGAACACGATGTACGGGTCCTGGGTCAGCCCGTAGATGGCGGGGATGGAGTCCAGGGCGAACAGGACGTCGGTGGAGCCGATCGCGAGCATCACGACCAGCATCGGGGTCATGATCCGCTTGCCGTTCTCGGTGATGAACAGCTTGGTGCCGTGGTAGCGGTCGGCCACGCCGAAGCGCTGTTCCGCCATCTTCAGCAGCTTGTTCTCCTCGTACTCCTCGTCGTGGCCCTCCTTGCGGGCGTCCTGGACCAGCTTCCAGGCGGTCCAGATCAGGAAGGCGCCGAAGAGGTAGAACACCCACGAGAAGGCGGAGATGATCGCCGCACCGGCGGCGATGAAGCCCGCGCGCAGCACCAGGGCCATGATGACGCCGACCATCAGCACCCGCTGCTGGTACTGGGACGGCACCGCGAACTTCCCCATGATCAGGACGAATACGAAGAGGTTGTCGACGCTGAGCGACTTCTCGGTGATGTACCCGGCGAAGAACTCGCCGGTGGGCCCCGCTCCGCCGAAGAAGTACAGTCCGACCCCGAACACACAGGCCAGCACGACCCAGACGACCGTCCAGGTCCCCGCCTCTCTGATCGACACGTCATGGGGTTTTCTGCCGATGAAGAAGTCCGCGGCGACGAGCGCGCAGAGGGCCGCGACGGTCAGCAGCCATACGGTGACAGAGACGTTCACTGGTACTCCTGGTGCATGGGGGGCATCGACAGCGTCGTCGGGACCTTCGATGCCTTCCACTGACAGCAGGTGAAGAACAGGCCATGTCCTGGTAAAGAACAGCAGGTCACGCGCGGGCGTGGCCGGAAGCCGCCGGGTGCCACCCGCCGTACGGCGGGCAGGTTCCGCCGTACGGCGGCGCCCCGGACGGCGGCCGATACGCGAATCATGACGCCACGAGCCGCCGCACCCCGCGTGAGGAGAAACCCATGAGTCATGTCCCGCCCCCGTTCGACCCGGAGCTCGCCGCCGCCCTGGATCTCATCAAGGACGTACTGTCGCCCGGTCTCGCTCTGGACGAGATCGACGTCGTACGCCAGGGCCCGGCGATCCAGATGCTGGCCGATCTGGACCTGACCATGGGCGGATTCTTCGAGGTCGAGGACCGCACGGTGCCGGGGCCCGAGGACGCTCCCGAGATATCCCTGCTGATCTGCCGTCCCGCCGCCCCGCAGGCCGCCGGACCGCTGCCCGTCGTCTACCACGTGCACGGCGGCGGCATGATCCTCGGCAGCAACCGCGTCGGCGTGGACGGGCCCCTGGGCTGGGCGAAGGAGCTGGGAGCGGTCGTGGTGTCGGTGGAGTACCGGCTGGCGCCGGAGCATCCGTATCCCGCCCCGGTCGAGGACTGTTACGCCGGCCTCGTGTGGACGGCGGAGCACGCGACGGAGATCGGCGGTGACCCGGAGCGGATCGTCATCGCGGGCGCCAGCGCGGGCGGGGGCCTGTCGGCGGCGCTGGCCCTGCTCGCCCGGGACCGCAAGGGTCCGCGGCCGATCGGCCAGCTGCTGATGTGCCCGATGCTGGACGACCGCAACGACACCCCCTCCTCGCACCAGATGGCGGGCCTCGGCGTCTGGGACCGCACGGCGAACGAGACCGGCTGGACGGCGCTGCTCGGCGAGCGGCGCGGCGGCCCGGACGTGCCCGCGTACGCGGCACCGGCCCGGGCCGAGGACCTGTCCGGGCTGCCCCCGGCCTTCCTCGACGTGGGTTCCGCGGAGACCTTCCGGGACGAGGTCGTCGCCTACGCCTCACGGATCTGGCAGGCGGGCGGAGTGGCCGAGCTGCACGTTTGGCCGGGCGGCTTCCACGGCTTCGACGGCTTCGCCCCGCAGGCCGCTCTGTCGCAGGCGGCCCGGGCGGCTCAGCTGGAGTGGCTGCGCAGGCTGCTGGGCGACTGACCCCCATCCGGGGAGCCCCGCTCGGGTCCGGGGCGGGACGCCCTGCCGGAACGTTCCCGCCGGGCCCTGCTCGACGTGGGTCCCGCGGGGACCTTCCGGGACGAGGTCCGGGCGGCAGTGAGCGCGGCGCCACCGAGCTGCGCAGGTGGCCCGGCGGCCTCCACGGCTTCGGCCCGCACGCCGCCACTGTCACAGGCGGCCCGAGAAGCACGCTGAAGCAGTTGCGCAGATTGCTGGGGCGACTGACGACCCTCCCCGGAGAGCCCTGCCTCGGCCCCGGGACGGGACACCTGTCCGAACGTCCTCGCCGACCTGACTCGACTTGGGTCCCGCCGGCCTTTCGGGACCAGGTCGGGTAGCAGTGCGGGCGAGGGCCACCGAGCTGCACGTGGGCGACTGACGACCCTCCGGAAAGCCGTGCTTCGGTCGCCGGGACCGAGATGTCCGCCGGAACGTTCCCGCACCTCAGCGGGCCACCGCGCGCCAGGGCTCCCCGGACGGTGACCGCATGGCGCACCATGGGGCCTATGAAAGAGCTGGCCGGGCGCCTGACCGCGCTGGATCCGGACGCCGGTGCCGCCGTCCGGGTCATCGCCTACTTCGACCGACTGGCCGAGTCCCGGGCCGGTCTGGAGGCGCTGGTGCGCGGGGCCGCGGTGCTGGCCGGGGTGCCCGCCCGGCTGGTCGACGCCGAGCGGCGGGTGCACGTCCGTGTGGAGGCCGACGGCACGCGCCGGGACACCGACCTCCCGCCGGACCCCGCCTGGCCGTCCGCGCCCCTGGCACCGGGCGGGGCGCCCGCCCTGTGGCTGGAGCGGGCCGAGGCGGCGCCGAGCGTGGTCGACGCGGTGATCCTGGAGCGGGCCGTCGGCGCCGTGCGGCTCGTCCTCGACCGCACGCGGGGGCGGGCACCCGTCGACGATCCCGCACTGGTCGAGACGGTCCTGGACGCCACCGCACCGGAACCGGCCCGGCTGCACGCGGCCCGCAGGCTGGGCCTGGACATCACCGCCCCGGCGCGTGCCCTGGCCCCGCGCGACGGCCGGCCCCGGATCGTCCCCGCGCGCACCGACGCCGGGCCGCCCGCCGGTCGCCTGGGCGTCGGACCCGCCGTGCCGGTGCTCGACCTGCCGGGTTCCTGGGAGGCCGCCCGTACCGCCCTGCGGTTCACCGCGGAGGGCACCGCACAGGACCCCGGCCAACGCGTGGTGCACGCCGAGGAGCTCGGCGGCGTCGCCCTGCTGGCCGACCTCGTTGCACCCGGCGCCGAACCGCCGCCCGACGTCCGCGACCTCGAAGCGGCCGCCGCGGCCGCGCCCTGGCTGCTGTCCACCCTGCACGCCGTGGCGTCCACGGCGAGCCTGCGCGCGGCTGCCGCCGAGATCAACGTGCACCACTCCACGCTCCAGGACCGCCTGACCCACGCCGAGCACCTGCTCGGCTGGCCGGTGCGCACGCCCCAGGGCCGACTCAGACTGCAACTGGCCCTGACCATGCGGCACTTGGCGCTGCCGTAGCGGTCGGCTGTTGGATGGCCGAAACCGTCAGCGGAACTCGTGCACGACCTGGATCTCGCCGACGATGTGGGCGTTGAACTCGTCGAGGTCCTCGGCCGGCACCCACAGTTCGAGGATCGTCCGCCCGCCCGCCTGCTGGACGGGGTACCGGCTCAGGAACTCCGCGTCGGCCTCGAAGCGGGTGACGAAGCCGGCGCCGTCGTGCTTGACGTTCCAGTCCCGGGCGATCCGGACCGCGTAGTCCTCGTTGAGGACCGGGTAGAAGATCGGCTGGTCGGGCAGCCGCGGCGGCCAGGCGCGCCAGTTCAGCTCGCGGACCAGGTCCAGCTCCTTCGGCCCGGTGGGGCGCCAGAGGGTCGTGGTGGCTCGCCGGCCGGTCATGGGAATCGCTCTCCGTCCTGGTCCGGCCGCCGGTGCGGCCGATCGGGCACCGGACGATACCGGGGCACTCGCGCCTCGGCCACGAGGTTTCCAGGGGCCTAAGGCACCCAAGATGCTTGCATACGCGCAATAAGAGCAGGCGCCGGAAATTTCAGGGATGCCCTCCTGGAGGGCAGTCGCCTCGGGACGGAGGAGCAGGCCCCATCGGTGCCGTCGGCGTCGGCGGTGGCGCGCCCGAGCAGGATTACGGCTTCGCCGAGGCGGCCCTCGAAGCCCTGGGCAGCGGAAAGCACAGGTGAGAGGGCCGGGGCCGGCGTTGACAGGCTCTCGGATCCGGCCGTACAAATGGGCCGCATGAGCGCTCCGCAGCTCCAGCTGCCCCTGTCCGGGATCACGGTGGTCAGCCTGGAGCAGGCCGTGGCCGCTCCCTACGCCACCCGACAGCTCGCCGACCTCGGCGCCCGGGTGATCAAGGTGGAGCGGCCGGGCGAGGGAGACTTCGCACGCCGTTACGACACGACCGTCCACGGCCACTCCAGCTATTTCGTCTGGCTCAACCGGTCCAAGGAGTCCCTCACGCTGGACCTCAAGAACCCGCGGGGCCGCGAGATCCTGCACCAACTCCTGGGCGGCGCCGACGTGTTCGTCCAGAACCTCGCGCCGGGAGCGGCGGACCGGCTGGGCCTCGGCGTCGACGTCCTCACCGAGCGGTACGCGCGGCTGATTCCGTGCACGATCTCCGGGTACGGCACCTCCGGCCCGTGGGCCGACCGCAAGTCGTACGACCTGCTGGTGCAGTGCCAGACCGGCTTGGTGTCGCTGACCGGAACCGCCGAGGAGCCCGCCCGGGTCGGGATCTCCGTCGCCGACATCGCCGCGGGGATGTACGCCTACAGCGGTGTCCTCACGGCGCTGTACACGCGGGCCACCACCGGAACGGCGCACCCGGTGGAGGTGTCCCTGTTCGAGGCGCTGGCGGAGTGGATGGGCCAGCCCGCCTACTACACGCGGTACGGCGGCACCCAGCCCGCCCGCCTGGGCACCCAGCACGCGACCATCGCGCCGTACGGCGCCTACCCGGCCGCCGACGGCAAGGACGTGCTGTTCTCCATCCAGAACGAGCGCGAGTGGGTCGCCCTGTGCACCCGCTTCCTCGGCCGGCCGGAACTGGCCGACGACCCGCGCTTCGCCACCGGTTCCGACCGCGTCGCGCACCGCGAGGAGCTCAACGCCGTCGTCGCCGAACGCGTCGCCCGCTCCGATGCCGAGGAGGTCCTCAAGGACCTGGAGGGCATCGGCATCGCGTGCGCGGGCGTGAACGACATCACGGCGTTCCTCGACCATCCGGTTCTTGCCGCCCGCGACCGCTGGCGCGCTGTGGGCGTGCCCGGCGGCGCCATGGTGCAGGCGCTGCTTCCGCCGGCCGATCTGGCGGGACTGTCCGCCCGGATGGACCCCGTACCGGCGGTCGGCGAACACACCGCGGCGATCCTCGCGGAACTCGGCCGCAGCGACGACGACATCGAGGCGCTGCGCGCCGCCGCGGTGATCTGACCGCTTCGCGCGCGGGGGCCGGTCAGCCGACCATGTCCTGAGGGACCGTCAAGTCTTCGTGGGCGTACAGGCGGGCCAGGGCCGCCGGGTCTTCCTTGGCGCAGGAATCGGCCACGGTGTCGACGAGTTCGTCGTACTCGGGCCCCGTCCTGCCCTCGTAGGCCTCGGTCATACGGCCCCACTCGTCCCAGTTCAGCATCTCCCGTTTGCACAGCGCGGCCAGATCGCGAACGGCGTTGCCGCTGATCTCGGCGGGCCCCCAGGCGTGATCGGTGCCGGCGGTCCCGAACGTGTGCGGGTCGATCAGTCCGCGCCGGTACCGCAGCCACGCCTCGCCCCCGGTCAGGAACTCGCCCGGCGCGAGGTCGTCGGGGTGCGCGACGTAGTCCTTGTCCAGATGCTCGGTGTCGACGCGCACCCAACGGTGCTCCTCGGCGTTCCAGTACTCGGTGATCCAGTGGTCGAAGCCGCGCCCCTCCATGAAGTAGGTGCCGAAGCCGCAGCGGGCCCGGGAGGGAATCTGCCGGGCCCGCAGCAACGCGCAGGCGAGGGTGGCGAAATGGCGGCAGGTGCCCACCACCCTCTTCTCGGGCGTCCTGGCCCGGCGCAGCGGGGCGGGGTCGAGAGCGGTCAGTGCCGCGACCAGCTCGCTCACCGGGCGGATGTTCTTCTCCGCGATCCGGCTCTCCGGTACGCCGAGTCGGGTGGCGTCGTACGGCTGGACGAACAGCCGCCCTACGGCGGCGCAGATGCCGACCGGATCGTCCGGCAGCCCTTCCATCAGGTCCGACTGCTCGGTGCGGAGGCGGGTGAGAGGTCCGGGCCGGGAGTGGTTGAGCAGGTCATCGGTCATGGTCGGGGATAGTAGGGGGCCGGACTGACAACGCGGGCCGCTCGGTCGGCAGTTGGCCGTGCGGACGCTGACCGGCCAGGTCGCACACCTAGGGGCAGCCCTACCAGGGCAGTGGGCCGTCCGCGTCGAAGTAGCCCCCGGTCGGGCCGTCGGCGCCCAACTGGGCCATGCGCACGATGATCTCGGCGCCCTCCTCGACGGTCAGCGTGCCCGTGTTGCCGTTCAGGTCCGTGGCGGTGAAGCCGGGCTCCACGGCGTTGATGCGCATGGCCGGGAACGCCTTCGCGTACTGCACGGTGATCAGGTTGACCGTGGCCTTGGAGGCCGGGTAGGCGACGCCCGGGTAGGCGTACGCCGGTGCGCTCGGGTCGGAGACCGCGGTCAGCGAGGCCAGGCCGCTGCTGACGTTGACCACGACCGGCGCCGCCGAACGCCGCAGCAGCGGCAGCGGCAGGAACGCGTGGGTGACGCGGACCACGCCGAAGACGTTCGTGTCGAAGACCGTCCGCATCAGGTCGGCGGTCACATCGGCGGCGCCGATCACGGTGTTGCCCTCTCCCCTCGCCTCGATTCCGGCGTTGTTGACCAGGACGTCGAGACCCCCGTCGGCCTCGACGCTCTTCGCCGCGGCCTCGACGGAGGCGTCGTCGGTGACGTCGAGGTGGATGAACCGGGCGCCGAGTCGTTCGGCGGCCCGGCGACCGCGCTCGGCGTTCCGGCTTCCGACGTAGACGGTGTGACCTGCTGCGACCAGTCGGCGGGCGGTCTCGAAGCCCAGCCCCTTGTTCGCTCCGGTGATCAGTGTTGTCGTCATGCCCCGAGCCTCCGGCACTGCGACGCGATCAGCCAGGAGACCCTTCTTCCTGGGACTGCGGGTACCAGGCACATGCCCGGTGGACGGTGTTCACTGGGGGCATGACGGCGACGGAACTCGGACGGGCGCTGCGGCGCTGG
Organism: Streptomyces sp. NPDC002838; assembly: GCF_040295365.1. Taxonomy (NCBI): domain Bacteria; kingdom Bacillati; phylum Actinomycetota; class Actinomycetes; order Kitasatosporales; family Streptomycetaceae; genus Streptomyces; species Streptomyces sp. NPDC002838. Next base: position 21,979 of record NZ_JBEOVF010000021.1, read on the forward strand.
CGCGACCGGGTGGCCCCCGAGACGGCCGGACTGCCCACCGGCGGCCACCGGCGTGCGGCCGGACTGCGGCGCGAGGAACTGGCCCTGCTGGCCGGGATCTCCGCCGACTACGTCACCCGCCTCGAACAGGGCCGGGCGACGAACCCGTCCGGGCAGGTCGTCGAGGCCCTGGGCCGGGCCCTGCGGCTGTCGGGGGACGAGCGGGTCCATCTGTTCCGGCTGGCCGGGCTGGTCCCGCCGGGTCCGGAAACCGTGCCCGGATACATCACGCCCAGCGTCCAACGGCTGCTGGACCGGCTGGTGGACACCCCCGTCGGTGTCACCGACGCGGCCACGACCCTGCTCCTGGCCAACCCGATGTACGCGGCACTGATGGGCGATCCGTCCGGCCGGCGCGGCTTCGAACGCAACGGCGTGTGGCGCAACTTCCACGGCGCGCCCACCCGGGTGCGGCACACACCGGAAGAACAGCGGGCCTTCGAGGTCGGCATGGTCGCCGAACTGCGCGCGACCGCCGCCCGCTATCCCGCCGACAAGGAACTGCGGCGCCTGATCGCCGAGTTGCGCACCACCAGCGAGCGGTTCGCTGAACTGTGGGACGCGGGCGTCGTCGGCCGGCTCGAGTCGTCGCGCAAGACGATCGAGCACCCGCACGTGGGCACACTGACGCTGGACTGCGACCTGCTCCGCGTGGCGGGCAGCGACCTGCACGTCCTGGTCTACACGGCCGAGCCCGGCACCGAGGACGCCGAGCGACTGGAGCTGCTCGCCGTCCTCGGCACCCAGACGCTCGTCGGCTAGGGCCTGTCCGGCGGATCAGGTCGCAAGAAATCGGCGGCGCCTCATCAGCGCCGGTGAGCGGGGTCTGGTGCGTCCAGCCGCAAGGCGGAGGAGGGCGGCGACGCGATGGGGGTGCCCCCGCGCGAGGTTGTTCGAGCGGGGGGAGTCGGCAACCGACCACAACGCCGCAGATGGGCGTGCCAGACCCCGCGTCTGCGGCATGATCCGCCGGACAGGCCCTAAGACCGTTCCTCCGCGAGGACCTTGACGTCCCAGGCCCCCAGGGGGACCTCGTCGGCATACGTGGCATCCGACAGCACGTCCCGTACGGCAGCCGGAACGGGCACCGTCACCGGCTCCCACGACCAGTTGTGCAGGAAGCGGACGCGGCGGCCCTCCCGTGCGGTGGCCGTGGTCGAGGTGACGCTCGGGTGGGCGGGACGCCAGGTGTCGGCCGGGGCGGCCCACTCCAGCAGGGCGCGGGCGAAGGCGGGATCGGGGACGGTGCCGACGTAGGTGATCCGGCCGGTGCCGTGCCGGTGCGTGGTGGCGGCGGGCCAGCGGCCGAAGTGCGGGTGCTGGTGCATCATGAAGATCCCGAACGCGGGCGCCACCCAGGGCACGATCAGCGCGAACCACGGGCTGCCCAGGCCGGTCTTGACCAGGATCACGAACAGCGGCACGAGGATCACCGCGAACGGGATGGACAGCGAGCTGAACATCACGCCGAACAGCAGCCGCTTGCCGGCGAAGCGGAACTTGGCGAAGCCGTAGCCGGCCAGCGCGCAGACGAAGACGGACACGGTGGTGGCGACGACGGCGACCACCGTGCTCATCAGGAACCAGCGCCAGAACGGCTGCCCGGAGAACAGGCGCTGGTAGTTGTCGAGGGTGAACGGGTCGGGGATCGGCTGCGGCGGGTAGGCGAAGATGTCGCCGCGCGGCTTGAACGAGCCGCTCAGCGCCCACAGCAGCGGGGCGAGGAAGGCGAGGAACAGCAGGACCAGTACGCCGTAGAGAGGCACACGTGTGCGCATCATGAGGCGGCCCTCCCGATGCCGAGGAGACGGTTGAAGAGCTGGCTGAGGCCGAAGACGAGGACGAACAGGACGACGGCGGCCGCGGCGGCGTACCCGAACTGCTGGCGCTGGAAGGCGGCCCGGTAGATGAACATCGTCACCGAGAGGGTGGACTCCGCCGGTCCGCCGCCGGTCAGCAGGTACGGCTCCTCGAAGATCTGGGCCGCGCCGATGAAGGAGGTGACGACGACGAACGCCGTCACCGGCTTCAGCGCCGGAAGGGTGACGGTGGTGAAGACGCGCAGGCGTCCGGCGCCGTCGATCGCGGCGGCCTCGTACAACTCCCTCGGCACGTTCTGGAGTCCGGCGAGGAAGAAGACGGTGAGGTAGCCGGTCCAGCGCCACAGCATGACCAGCGCGATGCTCACCTTGGCCAGACTCGGGTCGCCGAGCCAGTCGACGCCGCCGGTGCCGAACAGGGCGCGCAGCACCGAGTTGATGAGGCCGAACTGCCGGTCGAACAGCAGGCCGAAGATGAGCGCGACGAGGATCGGGGAGACGACGATCGGCACGAAGTAGGCGGTGCGCCACAGATCGCGGGCGCGCAGGCCACGGGTGTTGAGGGCCTGGGCGATCAGCAGGGCCAGCGGGACGACGACGCAGACCGCGACGAGCACGAAGACGGCGGTGTTGCCGAGGGCCCGGTGGAAGCTGATGTCGGTGAGCAGAAGGCGGTAGTTGCGCAGGCCCACCCAGTGCGGGGTACCGAGGCCGACCCATTCGGTCAGGCTCAGCCACAGCGAGACCGCGACCGGGACCGGGACCAGCATGAACAGGACGTAGAGGAGATAGAAGGGCGAGATGAAGAGGTACGGCGCCCAGGGCTTGCGCGGGCGGTGTGCGGTGCCGGCCGGGCCCGTGCCCTCGTCGGCTGTGCGGGCCGGGCCCGCGATGGCGGTGGTCATGGGGTCCTCCTAGCGGCCGGCCTGGTCGCGGTAGTCGGCTGCGGTCTGCTTCAGCGCCTGGCGCGGGGTGATATCGCCGCGGTAGGCGCGCAGGAGGTTGCCGGCGAGGACGTCCAAGAGGATCGACTGGTCGGGGCTCTGGTAGAAGGGCGGCACGTCCGCCAGCAGCGAGCGGTAGAGGCGGAAGAGCCGCTGCCCGCCGCAGAAGTCGTCCTTCGTGGCGTTGAGCCCGGGATCCTCGTACACGGAGCGGCGGGTGGGCAGATAGCCGGTCTCGGTGAAGCGGCGTACCTGACCCTCGTGGGTGAGCCAGGTGTTGAACAGGAAGTCGATGGCCGCCTGGGTGTTCGCCTTGTCCTTGATGACGCCGAAGCCGGTGCCGCCCAGCGCGGCCGTCACCCCGCCGCCCTTCGCGAACCGGGGCAGGGCTCGTACCCGCCACTTCCCCTTCTGCTCCGGCACGTTGGCGACCAGGCCGTAGTTCTTGTACCAGATGGCCATGGGCAGGCCGATGACCTTGTTGCCCTTGAGGGCGGCCTGCATCGCGGCCCCGTAGTAGTCGGAGATGTCGATGACGAAGCCGGTGCGCAGCCCCTCGCACAGGAAGCGCAGCACCTCCTCGGCCTCCGGCGACTCGAGCACCAGGTTCTCGTCGGCGTCGAAGAAGGCGCCGCCGCGCTGGTAGAGCAGCATCTGGAAGGACTGCACGATCTGTCCGGGGTCGCTGCCCAGGGTGGAGACGACGCACAGCGAGGCGCCGTGGTCCTTGTACACGCGGGCGCCGAGGTCGGCGAACTCCTCCCAGGTCTCGGTGTCCTTCGGGAGGTTCCACCGGGTGAACAGGTCGTCGCGGTAGTAGTGGACGACCATCGGGGTGTCCGAGTCGAGGGCGTAGACCTTGCCGTCCTTGCTGTAGGGGGCGATGCGGGCGGGCAGCAGGTCGTCCTCGAGACCGGGTACGGCGGCGATGTCCGGGGTGAGGTCGTGCAGCAGGCGCGGGGCGATGTCGCCGCGCAGCATGCGCGGGAAGCTGCCGATCTCGAAGCCGACCATGTCAGGTGTGCCGCGTCCGGCAACCGCCTGGGCGAGCAGCTTGGTGACCAGGTCGGGCGGGCCGGCGCGGGTGATCCTCAGGTGGTAGCGGAAGTCGGTGAGCCGGTCGGCCTCCGGGATGCCCTTGCGGAAGAAGGCCTCGTATCCGGGGTCATGGGTCCACAGGGAGAGCGTCACGTCCCCCGAGGTGCGGGTGGTGGTGCTTTCGCCTCCGCAGGCGGCCAGTGCGGCGGTCGCGCCGAGGCCGAGGGCGCCGCGCAGCAGGGCCCGCCGGGGCGGATGCGGTGGGAATACGGCTGGTGCTGAGGTGTACACACGTGACTCCTCACGCGGTGCGGCTACGGGGTACGCGTGCGGCGGCCGTCCCGGGCGGCGCACGCGGCAGGGCGGACCGGGCCTGCGGCGGGTGCCGCGGGCCGTGCCGCCGACGGTTCAGCGGTAGGAGGGGCGGGTGGGGTTCAGCCCAGTGGGGTCAGCGCGGGGGTGGGACCGGGTCGCGTACCGGCCCGGTGGAGGACCGTACGGTCAACTCGGCTGCGGGGTCGGCCTGTTCGGCCGGGCCGGGGCGGCCCTCGATCATGGCGATCAGCACGTCCACGGCTCGTTCGGCGACAGCCGTGAAGTTCTGTCGGACGGTGGTCAGGGGTGGTGAGAGATAGGCGGCGGCGGGGATGTCGTCGTAGCCGACGACGCTGATGTCGCCGGGGACGGACAGGCCCGCCTCGGCGAACGCCCGCAGTGCGCCGAGCGCCATGTCGTCGTTGGCGGCGAACACGGCGGTGACGTCGGAGAGTTGGGCCAGTTGCCGGCCGGCCGCGTATCCGGAGGCCGGACTCCAGTCGCCCTCGACCGGCAGCGGCGGCTCGGGGGCGCCGGCGGCGGCGAGCGCCTCGCGCCAGCCGCGGGCCCGGTCGCGGGCGGCCCACCAGTCGTGCGGGCCGGGGATGTGCCAGACGGTTCGGTGGCCCAGCGAGAGCAGATGCTCGGTGGCCGTCCGGGCGGCGGCGACCCCGTCGGCGCCGACGACGGCGCCCAGTCCGTGGGTGAGCTCCACGCCCTCGCCGAGGCTGACCACCGGCACGTCCCCGCCGCGAGGCCCGGTACTCACCGGCCGGATCGCCTCGCCGGCGGGGCGACTTGACGGAGCGTCAGAGACCGTAGCGGCTCTTCAGATGGCGCCAGAAGTCACGGAACATCCACTTGTCGAACTCCGTGATCTGAGCAGCGCTGCCCGCCTTCATCAGGAAGCAGCACTGGCCGGTCGGAGTCCAGTCGTAGAAGTCGTCGAGGCCGAAGGTGTGGCCGACTTCGTGCAGGTAGATGTGGATGTTCTCCTGGTTCAGCGCGCCGGTGAAGTACTCCTGGCCGACCCGCTGGCCCCAGTCGCCGCCGGCGCCGCCCTGGAATCCCTTCGTCAGCCACAGCGACTGGTCGTAGTGGCGGGCCGCACCGCCCGGGCACTTCGAATAGTTGCCGTCCTGGTGGAAGAAGCGGCCGCAGTCCGGGGAACACTGCGGGGCGCCGCCGCCGTCGAGGTTTCCGGCGTAGATGTCGACGGAGTTGTCGGTCCATTGCAGGGTGGAGCGGTTCTTCACCGCCCAGCCGACGATGTTGACCGGCACGGTGGTGTACGGCCAGGCGTTGTGCCCCTTGCCGCCCTCCACCATGGCCGCCGTCCACTTCCCGAACTGCTTCTTCAGCGCCGCGTGGATCCGGTCGCGCAGGGCGAGGCTGACCGGCGCGTCGGACTCCCAGCGGACGCAGTAGTTGACGCTGCCCTTGTTGGCCATGATCTGGTCCCAGCCGTAGTTCCGGAAGCCGTAGAGATCCGGGTAGGTCGACTCGACGTGGTTCCAGACCTCGTTCAGTGGCTGGGCCAGATTGGCGGGCGGATTCCACTCATCGGCGGCCTGCGCCGGGGACGCCGCCAGGCCGGGTCCGGCGACCAGCACGGCCAGCGCGGCGAGGACGGCGGCCAGGCGCGCGAATAAGGTGCGCATGGTGAACTCCCTTGGTGGGGGACGGGATTCCACCCACTGGTCGCCGCCGAGGCCGCCAAGGTTGCCGTGTCCCTGTCATTTTATTGGGCGTGCGGTGCCGAGGCCGCGATGCGCGAAGGGCTCACCCCTCGGCGGCCGTGTGCAGCGCGGCGAGCACGTCCTCGTCCGACAGCTGATCGAAGTCCTCGTACCAGAGGCCGACGGCCATGAAGGCGGCCGGCTGGTACAGGCAGACCACCTCGTCGGCCTCGCCGCTCAGCAGGTCGGCCGCCTCCGGCGAACACACCGGCACGGCCAGGACGATCCGCCCGGGCTCGCGGCGCCGTACGGAGTGCACCGCGGCAAGGGCCGTGGAACCGGTCGCCAGCCCGTCATCGACGATGATCACGGTACGTCCCCGCAGGTCGGGGGCGGGGCGGCCCTGCCGGTAGCGCTGCTCGCGGCGGCGGAGCTCGGCGCGTTCCCGCTCGACCGTGCCGGCGAGAGCGGCCTCGCTGAGACCCAGCCGGTCGAGGGTGTATTCGTCGAACATCGGCTCGCCGTCAACGGCGATCGCGCCCACGGCGAGCTCCGGCTGGAACGGGGCGCCGATCTTCCGTACGACGTGAACGTCGAGCGGGGCGTCCAGCGCCCGGGCCACCTCCTGGGCCACGGCCACGCCGCCCCGGGGAAGGGCGAGGACGACGGGGTCCGGCAGGGCGCCCTTCTCCTGTCGGCTCCGCAGTTGTTCGGCCAGCAGCCGGCCGGCCTGTGTTCGGTCACGGAACTGCATCACGGCTGCCACTCCTTTCACATGCGGGAGTGAGCCCTCGGGGTCCGGGCCCCGCGTGCCCCTCCAGCGCCGGTCGATAACTCGGCCGCGGCCTTCAGACGGTCGTCGCACCACTGCCGTGCGGTGTCGGCGACCTGTTCCAGCGCACCGGGTTCCTCGAACAGGTGCGTGGCGCCGGGCACGACGTGCAGGGTGTGCGGGGTGTGCAGCCTGCGGGCGGCCTCCTGATTGAGCCGCAGCACCTCGTGGTCCCGGCCGCCGACGATCAGCAGCACCGGTGCCCGTACGGCGGCCAGGGCGTCCCCGGCCAGATCGGGCCGTCCGCCCCGCGACACCACGGTCAGCACCCGGTCGGGCCGCTCCGCGGCGGCGGTCAGCGCCGCGCCCGCGCCGGTGCTGGCCCCGAACAGGGCGACGGGCAGATCCCTGGTGACGGCCTGGCCTTCGAGCCAGTCGATCGCGGCCACCAGGCGGCGGGCCAGGAGGGGGATGTCGAAGCGGTGCTCGCCCGTCGACGCGTCACGCCGCTCCTCCCCTGCCGTGAGCAGGTCGATCAGCAGGGTGCCGAGGCCGGCTGTGCGCAGTTCGGCGGCGACCGCACGGTTACGGGGGCTGTGCCGGGAGCTGCCGCTGCCGTGCGCGAACAGCACCACTCCTCGCGCGGATGTCGGCACAGCGAGGTCGCCCGCCAGCTCCGTGCCGTCGGCGGGCACCGTCACCGGCTGGGAGATCATCTTCCTCATCTTCTTCCGCGATACGTCAGCGATGTGGATTGCTATGGATTGCCCCGGATTGGTGCAGGTCTCTACGGCCGCGTACCCGACCCCGACGGGGGTACTCCGGATCGCATGGCTGACATGGACCTCAAAAGCAGCGCGTTCAACGATCACGCTTTCATCGCACGCGAGTACGCGTACGAGGGCGAGAACGTCTCCCCACCCCTGACGTGGAGCGGCGCCCCCGACGACGCGGCCGAACTGGTCCTGCTCTGCGAAGACCCCGACGCACCGTCGGGCACCTTCGTGCACTGGATCGTGGTCGGCATCGATCCGCACAGCGACGGCGTCGAGCCGGGCCAGTGCCCGACCGGCGGTACCGAACTCGTCAACGGCTACGGCGAACGCGGCTGGGGCGGACCGCATCCCCCGCCGGGGGACGAGGCGCATCGCTACTTCTTCCGCCTCTACGCCCTCGCGGAACCGTGCGTCCTGCCCGACGCTCCCAGCGCCGACGAGGTGCACGGGGCCGTCGAGAAACAGCAGCTCGCCAGCGGCACGCTCGTGGGGCTGTACCAGCGCTGACCGCCGACGCCGTCCGACTCAGTGGTTCGGCACGGCCTTGCTGATGTCCGCCAGGGCGGAGTGCGGGTCCTCGGTGGTCGCGAGGTCGCCGAGGCTGACGATGCCGACCGGGCAGCCGCCGTGTTCGACGACCGGCAGTCGGCGCACGGCGTACCGCCGCATCAGCTCGACCGCGTGATCGGTGGTGTCGTCCGGCGTCAGCGTCACCACGGGCGGGCGCGTGCACACCGTGCCGACCGGCGTGACGGCGGGGTCGTGGCCCTCGGCGACGGCCCGGACCACGATGTCGCGGTCGGTGAGCACGCCGAACAGATCGCAGTCGTAGGTCACCAGGACGTCGCCGATGTCCCGCTCCCGCATCAGGCGGGCGGCGCGCGCCACCGTGGTCATGGGCTGCACCGCCGCCGTTCCGGGCGACATCACTTCACGTATCAGCCTGGTCATGGCAACCTCCACGTGCTGGATCGGGCGGCGCGCCGCATGCCGCCCGCGTAGCCCGCACCGGTGGCGGTAAACCGGTCGCGCGATGCTCCGGCGGGCTCACGCCGCGGAGTGCCGCCGCGCCCGCCCCTTGCCGAGGAATCGGAGTAGTCGCGTCCGGGGCCAGGTGTTGATCACGTCGTCCTTGGTGAGCCAGCCCCGCTGCGCCGTGCCGATGCCGTAGCGCATGTTGGCCAGGTGGAGGACGGAGTGGGCGTCGCTGTCGACGGCGAACTTCACCCCGTGCCGCCGGGCTCGCAGGATGTCCTCGTCGCGCAGGTCGAGCCGGTCCGGATGGGCGTTGATCTCCAGGGCCGTGCCGGTGCGCGCGCAGGCGGCGAAGACCGCGTCGAGATCGGCGTCGATGCCCGGCCGTTTGCCGAGGATGCGGGTGGTGGGGTGACCGATGATGTTGACGTACGGGTTCTCGCAGGCCCGCACGATCCGGCGGGTCAGCGCCTCGCGCCCCTGGTTGAAGTGTGAGTGCACCGAGGCCACGCACAGGTCGAAGCCGGCCAGGAATTCCTCGGGCCAGTCCACGTCGCCGTCGGGGCCGATGTTCAGCTCCGCGCCGTGCAGCAGCCGCATGCCGCCGCGTTTGCCGTACGTGCCGTCGAGCTCGCGCACGTGTTCGCGCTGGGCCAGCATCCGCTCGTCGGTCATGCGCTGCATGTACATGTCCGGCCCGTGATCGGTGATCGCGTAGTAGGCGTATCCGCGCTCCGCGGCGGCCCTGACCATCTCCTCCAGCGGTGCGAGGCCGTCGGTGAGGTCGGTGTGCGTGTGCAGGTCGCCGCGGATGTCCGACTCCGTCACGAGGTCCGGCAGCTCGCCGTGGAGGCCGGCCTCGATCTCGCCGCGGTCCTCGCGCAGGGTCGGCGGGATCCACGGCAGGCCGAGCCGGGCGTAGACGTCCTCCTCCGTCTCGGAGACGATCTTCTCCCCGCTCTCGCCGTCGAACAGCCCGTACTCGGAGAGCTTCAGCCCCTGGTGCACCGCCAGCTCGCGGGTGCGGATGTTGTGCGCCCTGCTCCCCGTGAAGTACTGGAGCGCCGCTCCCCAGGAGTCCGGGGGGACGACGCGCAGGTCGACGGAGAGGCCCTTGGTGGTGCGGATCGACGTCTTCTTCTCGCCGTGCGCGATGACCTCCGAGACGTACGGCAGCTCGGTGAAGGCCCGCATCAGCGGCGCCGACCTCCCGGCCGCGGCGAGTACGTCGATGTCGCCGATCGTCTCGCGGAAACGGCGGAGCGACCCGGCGTAGGCGCACCGCCGGCAGCCGGTCACCCGGGACAGCTCGGCGACGATGTCGGCGGCGAGGTCCATGGCGGCGTCGAGCAGGACGCGGTCCCCGGAGGACTGGAGGAGTTCGATGCCGTGAAGGATGTTCTCCTCGGTCTTCGGCCCGAAGCCCTTCAGGTCGCGCAGCCGCTCCTCGTGGATGGCGTCGGCCAGTTCCTCGACCGAGGAGATGCCCAGCTCCTCGTAGAGCACGCAGGCCTTCTTCGGGCCGAGCGTGGGGATGGCCGTCAGCCGCCGGACACCGGCGGGGATCCTGGCCCGCAGTTCCTCGACCGCGGACACGCTACCGCTGCGGAAGTACTCGACGATCTTCTCGGCGATCGACTTGCCGACATTGGGAATCTCCTGCAGGCCCTTGGCGTCGAGGGTGGACACGTCGAAGTGGTGGCCGCCGATCGCCCGGGCAGCCTTCTCGTAGACGCGCGCCCTGAACGCGTCTCCTCCGGTGATCGAGACCAGGTCCGCGTACTCCTGGAACAGCGCGGCGACCTCGTCGTTGGAACGAGCCACACCTTCAGGGTAGGCAGACCCGGCACCGGCCGCTTCAGCCCGTCTTCCACCCCCGGTGCGTGTCGATCCGTTCCCATTCCGCGGCCCACTGCGCCAGACGCCGCTGGTCCAGCCGCAGACGCAGCACCCAGGCAGCGCAGAGCACCACGCCGCCCACGCCCATCGCCGCCAGCACGCCGCCCGAGACCGCGTGCAGCCGGGTCTCCCCCTCGGTGAGGGGCTCAGCCGTGATATTGCCCTTGCCGTCCGTCCAGACGGTCACCGTGCGTCCGGCCGGAGTCTTGGGCAGCACCCTGGCTTCGTCCGTGTACGTCCGGCCGTCCGGCGCGGTCCAGCGCACCGTGGCCCATACCCGGTAGTCGGCCGGCGCCCGCGAGGACACCCCTTTCTCCGCGTCCTTGACGAGCACGGCCGCCACCTCGCGGCTCTGCGCCCGCTGCCGCTCGGCCGCCGACTCGACCTCGGCGGCCGTCGCGAAGCCCGCGAACAGGCCGCCGGCCAGGGCGAACACCCAGGCGGCGAGCACAATCCACGCCTCGAGGAGGTCGCAGCGCCGCCGGAGCGGGTTCCGCCGCCACCGCCACAGCCGCACCTTCCGACACCGTGACGCAGCCATCGGCCGACACCCCCTAGTGAGTACCGACAGACGCTTCCAGTGTCCTCCTGATGGGCGCTTCGCGTATGTTTCGCGTCTACACGCCCTGGCTCTCGCTCCGCGGGTGTACGTCGCCGAGGACCGGGAGTGCTGGACGAGCGGGGCGCCGCCGTGGTCGACGAGAGGCACGCCGACCGGCTCTGTCAGGCGCTGGCCGGCCGCCGCGTCGGGGACTGCCTGTCCGGCAAGGCCGGGCCGCCGTCGATCGCCGAGCCCGACGACACCGCGCTGGAGGTGGCCGCGCTCATGGCACGGGTGCACAGTCCCTTGGTGTCGGGGGCGGAGAAAGCGAGGGCCGAGGCGGGCGGGCGGAAGCGACAGGGCACGCGTCTCCTCGGGGTGATCACCGCCTCGCATCTCCTGCACGAGCTGCTCGCTGTCGCGGAGCCGTCGAGCACCACGCGACCAGGACGTGAGTCCTTGCGCCGACCGGGTGAACCGCTCGGGCCGGTACGACGTGATCGAGCTCCGTCGGCTCTCCCTTGGCCGGAACTCCTCAGCGGCGTGCACGAACCCCTGTCTCGCGCGGCGGGCGGATGAACTGCAGCGCCAACGTGGCCGAAGGCTCCGCGACGCCCGGTCCGCCGTCGGCCGCCCAGCGCAGGACGTCGTCCGTGCAGTCGTCGTCCAGGGCGAAGCCGATCCAGGTCGCCCGCCCTCCGGCCCGGCGTCCGGCGGTGGACGGCTGGACGACGATGACGTTGGCCTGGTCGCAGGGGCCCAGGCAGTCCGCCGTACGTACCTCGAAACGGCCGCCGGACGCGGCGGCTTCGGCGCGCAGTCGCTCCATCTGCCAGGCGTGGTCGGTACCGGGGTACTTGCGGGGGTTGCCGCAGCAGCAGCCGCGGCACACGACCAGGGTGCACGGACGGTTCGCCGCGCGGATCACCGACCGGTTCTTCACAGCGCCGCCCGTGGGCGAAGGCCGTACGCGCGGACGCGGCCCTCGTGGTGCGCGGTGATCAGCAGCGGTGGTCCGGCCCAAGCCGGCGCGGCGACAGGAGAGTTCACGTCGTCCAGCGTACGCACCGGTTCCCAGGGCGACGTCCAGGACCCGCGAGACACATGCGCGGATTGCCATATGTTAATGTCGGCATGCACGGCCTGCGGAGCACCAGCCGCAGGCAACCCGAGAGCAACAGCAGGAGCACGGCATGACGACCGCCACCGAACACCGCGTACACGACGACCACACGCACACCCACGGCCAGGACTGTGGCCACGTCGCCTTCCCGCACGGCGACCACACCGACTACGCCCACGACGGCCACATCCACCGGGTCCACGACGGCCATGTCGACGAGTGCGTGAACGCCGGCCACACCGCCCACGAGGGACACGACCACCAGCACGGCGAAGGCTGCGGTCACGTCGCCGTGCCGCACGAGGGCCACGTGGACTACCTGCACGACGGCCACCGCCACGCCCCCCACGAGGGCCACTGGGACGACCACTGAAAATCGTTGCCACATGCTAATATGCGCATGTGGCGACGAATCCCCCTTCCCCGACGGCCTCGGCGGACGAACCACTGCGCGACCTGCAGTCCGCGAGTGACCTGCTGAAGGCACTGGCGTCGCCCGTCCGCCTCGGCATCGTGCGCGAGCTGTCCCGGGGCGGAAAGTACGTCCACGAACTGGTCGCCGCCCTTGGAGTGAGCCAGCCGCTGGTCTCCCAGCACCTTCGGGTCCTGCGCAACTCCCGCATCGTGACGACCCGCCGCCAGGCCCGCGAGATCCAGTACGACCTCACCGACGACCACATCGCCCACATCGTGCTGGACGCCATCCGGCACGCGCAGGAGTAGCGCGGCGTTTGGGACTCGGGTGGCGGCTCAGGCGAGGTCCTTGGCGGACCGCCCGCCCCGGTCACGCAGCCAGGCGACCACGGCGGGGTGGCCGGAGCGGTGGGCGGCATCCAGTGGGGTGAGCTCGTCGTAGCCGATCCAGTTGATGTCGCCACCGCGTTCCAGCAGGTAGGCGGCCATCTCCCGCTGTCCGCCGTGACAGGCGCACCAGAGGGCACTGGTGATCTCTGCCGGGCCCGGCGGCGGGGTGTCGGGCTGGAAGCAGGCGGCGACGCGGTCGGCTCGGCCGAGGGCGGCGGCCTGCCACAGGGTGGTGTGCGCGCCACGCTCGAGCAGGCGGCGGGCCGCGTTCCACTGGCCGAAGGCCACGGCGTCGGCGATCGGTGTGCCGCCGCTGATGACCGCGCCGTCGGCCTCGATGTCCGCGCCGAGGTCGAGGAGTGTGTCCAGGACCGGCACGTCGTCACTGCTGGCCGCCCAGTGCAGGGGGGTTTCGGTGTGCGGGCCGGTGAAGCGTGCGTTCACGTCCGCTCCCGCGGCGACGAGGGCGGTCACCGTCTGCGGGCCGCCCGGGTAGTGGCCGGGCCAGTCGGTGACGACGTGCAGCAGGGTGCGGGTGATTTTCGTGTTGCCCAGCCGTGCGGTGGCCAGGCGCGGATGGGCGATCAGCAGGTCTTTGAGCGCCGGCACGTTGCCGGAATGGATCGCTTCGACGGCGGCGCGGGCCAGCGGCGCGTTGGTTTCGATCAGCATCGGGCTACCTCCCCTGTCGCCACCTGGGTAGCACGGCCCACTGACAACCGACGCACGGGGTGGAGCCGCACACCCGGCACGGTCCGTCCTCTGGCGGTGCCCCCTCCCGGCCGAAAACTGTTATCCCGTGGTCGTCGGCACGTCTCCTGAGCGAAGACGGTCGGGTCCACCGGAGCAGGGCGCAACTTGTTCCGCGCGCAGGGCAACCTTTGTGCGTCCGGTGGCGACCAAGGGGAAACCCGGGCTTCCCGCGAAGAGGACGACGTGAGCAAGAGAAGAGCAGCCCCGCGCCACCGGCGAGGCAGAACGGCCGACCGCCGTCGACGTGTCCTGATCACCATGGCGGCCGCCGCGGTGTCCGGGGGCGTGGTCCTCGCCGGAGTCCTGGTGTCGGGCACGGGCACGGAATCCGGCCCTGCCGCGGGGGCATCCGCGTCACCGAGGGCGTACGCCTCTCACCCGTCGCCCACCGCATCCGCGTCGGTGTTGACGTCCGCCTCGCCGTCGGTCTCCGCATCGACGACGAAGCCCGCGAAGAAGCGGACCCCCGCCGCGTCACGGACCTCCGCCCCGGCCTCCCGCGCCGCCACGTTCGGCGCCTGGCCCACCGCCACCGCCGACCGGGCGGTGACCTCGACCATCGAGGTCACCGGCAGCTACGACGGCGGCCTGAAACGCTTCCACGGCTCCGGCGGCCTCGGCACCGACGGCCAGGGCGAGGACCAGGGGCCGCTGTTCGAACTCGCCGACGGTGCCGTACTGGAGAACGTCGTCCTCGGTGCCCCGGCCGCCGACGGCGTGCACTGCCTGGGCAGTTGCACGCTGCGGAACGTGTGGTGGGAGGACGTCGGCGAGGACGCGGCCACCTTCAAGGGCACGTCCGCCTCGGCCACGTACCTGGTCGACGGCGGCGGTGCGCGGAAGGCCGACGACAAGGTCTTCCAGCACAACGGAGCCGGCACGCTGACCATCAGGCACTTCCAGGTCTCCGACTTCGGCAAGCTCTACCGCTCGTGCGGCAACTGCGACACCCAGTACACGCGCCACGTCGTGATCAGCGACGTGCGGGCGAGCAGCCCGGGAAAGGTCCTGGCCGGGATCAACGCCAACTACGGGGACACCGCCGTCATCTCGGGCGTGACGATCACGGGCGAGGCCGGCGGCATCACCGTGTGCGAGCGCTTCCGGGGCAACAGCGGCGGCGAGGAACCGACCGTTCTGGGCAGCGGCCCGGACGGCACGAACTGCCGCTACAGCACCTCGGCCGTCACCTACCGCTGAGCGACACCCCGTGTACGGAGGAGACCCGCGACGAGGTCCCGGGGCAGGCCGTGGGTGTCGTGGAGGTAGGTGTAGTCCTCTTCGTCCAGCGGTCCTTGGAACTCCGGCCGGCAGAGCACGCGACGGCCTCGTTCCAGGAGTGTGCCGAACCGCCGCTCCTCATCGAGGAGCACCTCGCGGACGGGGCCGGATCCGCCGGTCTGGCGGAAGTGGTCCAGCGTGTGCTCGAGGAGCTCCACAGGCAGATCGGACAGGGCGCGGGACGGGTCGTCGCGCCACAGGGTGGTGAGGAGGCGGCGGGTCAACCGGCGCAGTACGTAGCCGCGTCCGGTGTTGGAGGGCCGTACTCCGTCGCCGAGGACGACGATGCTCGAGCGCAGGTGGTCGCAGACGAGGCGCATCGACGGCTCGTCCAGGTCCCACAGCGGCGGGAGCAGTCTCATCCACGGTTCGAACAGGTCGGTCTGGTAGACCGAGGTGCGGTCCTGCAGGACGGTCACGAGCCGCTCCAGTCCCATGCCGGTGTCGATGCCGGTCTGTTGGAGGAGTTCGAGGCTGCCGTCCTCGTGGCGGTGGTAGCGCATGAGCACGTGGTTCCACACCTCGACCCACCGCGGGTCGGTGGTGGGGCTGCCCTCGGGCGGGGTACCGCTGTCGCCGGTCCGGTGTCGGGGCCGACCTGGTCGTCCCCGCCGAAGACCGTGGCGTGCATCCGCCCCTGCGGGATGCCGAATCCGTCGCGCAGCAGCTCGTATCCCCAACGCAGGCTCTGCGAATGGCCGTAGTCGCCCAGCGACCACGAGCCGAGCATCTCGAACACCGTCAGGTGAGTGGGGTCGCCGATCTCGTCGAGGTCGGTGGTGCGCAGGCAGCGCTGGACGTTGACCAGGCGCCGTCCCCGGGGATGGGGACGTCCCAGCAGGTAGGGCGTGAGCGGGTGCATGCCGGAGGTGGTGAACAGCACCGGGTCCGAGGGGGGCGGCAGGAGCGTGCTTCCGGTGATGAGCCGGTGCCCGCGCTCGCGGAAGAAGTCGGTGAACGTGCGCACGGTCTGGTCCGTTTTCATGGCGGTGTTCCTTCGGGTCACGGGCGACCGGAAAGAACCGCGGGAACAGGCTGCGGCAGGGGTCCAACAATGCGCCGGCGGTCCGTTTCCGGCCGCCGGGGAAGAGGGGGTGAGGTCAGGCGTCGGCAGCCGGCGAGCTGGTCGCTCGCGCGGCTGCGGCGTTGGTTCGGGTGATGACCTCCATGCGAACCACGTTAACAGCGGCCTTCTCGGACCGTCCCGGGGTTTTCCCGCCGCCAGCGCCGCTACGACGCGCTCGGGCCCGGCGTCGGGCCCATGCCCCGCATTTGCTGGATGGTTCCGCCGAGCTTGGCGCGGAACTGTTCGAGCATCTTCGGCTTCGCGGCGACGACCCAGCGTGCGCCGACGAGGTACTTGCCGCCGTACACGCTGGCGGACTCGAGCCAGGTCTGCTGGTACTTGTCCCGCGGGAAGGTGGTGATGAGGTAGTCGCCCTTCTCGGTGTGGCACACGCCCTCGCGCAGTTGCTCCGCCTCGACTCGGATCTTGACCTTGCAGCCGGTCAGACCGGCGATCACCTCGACCTTCGCCGGGGCCACGACCCCGGCCGCGGGGGCGGCCGTCACGGACGTTTTCGTCGGCCCGCTCTTCACGGCGTCGTCGTCCCCGCCGCCGCCGCACGCCGTGGCCAGGGGCAGCAGGGCCAGGCAGCCGGCCAGTGCGGCGCCGCGTGCCAGGCGCACCGTGGGAGGGATGCGGCCGATGCGTCCTCGCGATCGCTGCTCCAGCACGTGCCTCTCCGTATCCGCGTCTCCGCGTGGTTCTGTCCGCATCGGCGGACAAGCGTACGACCAGGGGTACGGGTGAAAGCCGATGACCGTTCACTCCGGAGGCACCGGCGCGACGAGAGTGGCCCATGATGCGATGGGGCACCACAGCTGATCACGGGGCGGAGTGCGGCGTGTTGGGCAACAGTGGGCCCGATGCGGGGAGTTTCCAGCCACTGGAGGACGGCGAAGTTCACGATGGCCGACGTCGTCACCATCCCCAGCCACCTGTCCATCCCGGAGCTGCGCACCTACTTGACGATCGAGGCGGCCAGGGGCCTGTCGGCCCCGGACACGCCGGCACCGGCCGCGGTCGACGAGCATGGGCGGTCCGAACAGACCTTCCTCGTCGACGTTGTCGTGCGCTCCGGCGGCACGGAACGGCGCGCTGTGGCCAGGGGCCAGGACATCTACGCCGTCAGCGCGCCGCTCGCGGTGGAAGCGGTGCACCGCATCCTCACGGGACGGACCAGGACGGTCGGTGTCGCCTCGGCCGGCGAGATCTTCGACGCGCCCGACTTCCTCCGCGCGCTGTCCGCGCACCTGTCTGTGGAGCTGCGCCGGCAGGGACAACGTCAAGGCGCCGCGAGCGTGACACCACGCGGCGCCATCGTGGCACACCTGGCGCCATAGCGGCTTGCCATGGCGCCACAGTGGTGCCATCATGGCGTTATGGACCTCACGCCCTATGTCGACGACCTCCGCCACCAGCTCGCTGTCGCCGCGAATGCCGGCGGTGAGGAAGCCCGCGCCCTGGCCGAGCGGCTGACCGCGCCCCTGGAATCGACTGCCCGACTGACCATTCTCAACGCCCTGTCCGCTGCCTCGGAAGAGATCACGCGCGAGCTGGCGCCGGGATCGGTGGATGTACGGCTGCGGGGGATCGACCCCGAGTTCGTGGTGACGCCGCCGCCGCCCGCCCAGGAGGATCCGGAGAGCGGGCCGGCCGCAGCCGCCGCGCCGGTGGCACCATCCATGGCGCCAGTGATGCCACCGGGGGCGGAGGGCGATGAAGGTGGTACCGCACGGATCAACTTCCGGCTGCCCGCCCACCTCAAGGGCCGCGTCGAGGATGCGGCGAGCCGAGAGGGCCTGTCCGTCAACGCCTGGCTGGTGCGGGCCGTAGCCACCGCCCTGGAGCCGGGCGAATCGGCCCGCCCCGCGACGCGTGCCCCCCGGCGCGGACAGAGCTACACGGGCTGGGTCCGCTAGTCGTCGCACTCCCACACCGCACCCACGCCCCTCACCGCCCCCACCAGCGGTGACACCCATCAGAGCCAAGAGGACGGGACAGCCATGCCTTCTTACGAAACCCCTGAGCCCATCTCCGCGACCCTCGAATTCGACATCGGCGACGTCCGGATCACCGCGAGCAAGCGCAGGGACACGGTCGTCGAGGTGCTGCCGAGCGACGGTTCCGACGAAACCGACGTGCGGGCTGCGCAGCAGACGAAGGTCATGTACTCGGGGGGCACCTTGACGATCAAGGGCCCGAAGAAGCGCTCTCTGTTCGGCAAGAGCGGTTCGATCGACGTGTCCGTCGAGCTGCCCGCCGGCTCGCAGATCCAAGGCACCTCCCCCATGGCGGACTTCATCTGTGCGGGACCGCTCGGGGACTGCCGTCTCAAGACCTCGCTCGGCGACATCCGGCTGGAGGAGGCGGAGACCGTGAACCTGCGCACCGACCACGGCGACATCCGCGTCGACCGCACGAACGGGAACGCCGAGATCCACGGGGCGGGCCGGATCGACATCGGCGAGATCACGGGCACGGCTACCGTCAAGAACGGCAACGGCGAGACCACGATCGGCGAGACCACCGGCGACCTGAAGGTCAACTCCGCCTATGGGCGCATCTCCGTCGGTGTCGCGCACGCCTCGGTCGACGCCAAGTCCGCCAACGGCGCCATCCGCCTCGGCGAAGTGGTCAGGGGCCAGATCCAGCTCGACACCGCCGCCGGCAACGTGGAGATCGGCATCCGCGAGTCCACCGCGGCCTGGCTCGACGTCAACTCCCGTATCGGCGGCGTCCGCAACTCCCTCGGACCCGCCGAAGGCCCGGGCGGCTCCGAGGAGACCGTCGAGGTCCGCGCCCGCACAGGCGTCGGCGACATCGTCATCCGCCGCTCCTGACCCTCCGTATCCAGAGAGGCGCCACCGCCATGAACTCACCGACCGCAACACTCACCGCCACCGCTCCGGCGATCTCCGCCATCGGCCTGCGCAAGACGTACGGCGACAAGGTCGTCCTGGACGGCGTCGACCTGCGCATCCCGGAGGGAACGGTCTTCGCGCTGCTCGGCCCCAACGGCGCCGGCAAGACCACCACCGTGGAGATCCTGTCCACGCTCGTCCCCGCCGACGACGGCCAGGCGCAGATCGCGGGCCACGATCTGGTCCGCGACCCCGACGGCGTACGGTCCGCGATCGGCGTCACCGGCCAGTTCGCGGCGGTGGACAACCTCCTCACCGCCGAGGAGAACCTGCTCCTCATGGCCGACCTCGGGCACCTGCCCCGGCGCGAGGGCAGGCGGCGGGCCACCGCGCTGCTGGAACGCTTGGAGCTGGCCGAGTCCGCGCGCAAGCCCGTCGTCGCCTTCTCCGGCGGTATGCGCCGCAAGCTCGACCTGGCGATGACCCTGGTCGGCGATCCGCGCGTCATCTTCCTCGACGAGCCGACCACCGGCCTCGACCCGCGCAGCCGCCGCACGATGTGGCAGATCATCCGGGGTCTGGTCGACGACGACGGCGTGACCGTCTTCCTGACCACGCAGTACCTGGAGGAGGCCGACCAGCTCGCCGACCGCATCGCCGTGCTCGACCACGGACGGCTGGTCGCCGAGGGCACCGCGGACGAGCTCAAGAGGCTCATTCCCGGCGGCCACATCCGGCTGCAGTTCGCCGACGAGGCCCAACTCGACTCCGCCGCACGGCACTTCGGCGTCTCGGCGCGCGACCCGGAGGCACTCAGCCTGCGCATCCCCAGCGACGGCAGCGTCCCGACTCTGCGGGCCGTACTCGACGTACTGGACGACGCGGCGGTGCGGGCGGAGTCACTCACCGTGCACACGCCCGACCTGGACGACGTCTTCCTGACCCTCACCGGCCGCCCCGACTCGCCGAAGGACACCGCCCGATGAGCACCCTCGCCTATGCCGTCAGCGACTCGATGACCATGCTGCGGCGCAACCTCAAGCACGCGCTGCGCTATCCCTCCATGACCTTATCGGTCGTCGCCATGCCGATGATGATGCTCCTGCTGTTCAACTACGCCTTCGGCGGCGCCCTGGGCGCCGGAATCGGCCCCGCGCAGGACGGGGGTGGCGAGTACATCGACTACGTCGCGCCCGGCATCATCCTCATGGCCGCGACCTCGGGGGCGATCGCCACCGCGGTCGGCGTGTGCGTCGACATGACCGAGGGCATCGTCAACCGGTTCCGTACGATGTCGATCTCCCGCGCCGCGTTCCTGACCGGCCATGTCGTCGGCAGCCTCGTCCAGACGATGGTCGCCATCGTGCTGGTCACCGGCGTCGCCCTGGCCATCGGCTTCCGTCCCGACGCCACACCCGTCGAGTGGGTCGCGGCGATCGGCCTCCTCACCCTGCTCACCCTGGCGCTGACCTGGCTGGCGGCCGGGATCGGGCTGGTTTCGAAGACCCCGGAGTCGGCGAGCAACACGCCCATGCCGCTGACGCTCCTGCCGTTCCTCGGCAGTGCCGTCGTGCCGACGGACTCGATGCCGACCGGGCTGCGCTGGTTCGCCGAGTACCAGCCGTTCACGCCGATCATCGAGACGCTGCGCGGCCTGCTCATGGGCACCGGCATCGGCAGCAGCGGGTACGTCGCGCTCGCCTGGTGCCTCGGCCTCACCCTGGTCGGCCACCTCTGGGCGCGGTCCGCGTTCGGCCGTACCGCCAAGCGGTAAGTGCCCACCTTCACAAGCCACTTCGCCCCATCCGGCACGTCACAGCCCACCGCACGTCACTCTCCACGGGAGGACACCTTGCCGTACGAACCGTCGACAGACTCCCCCGGCAACGCCCCGCACGAACCAGTCACCCTGCCCACCCGGCGTGCCGCGGGCTGCCCCTTCGACCCGGCGGCCGGACTGGCCGAGTTACGCGCGGGCCGGCCGCTGACCGGATGCGCTACCCCGACGGGCACGTGGGCTGGCTGGCCACCGGCCACTCCGTGGTCCGGGCGATACTCGCCGATCCCCGCTTCAGCTCGCGGTACGAACTCATGCACTACCCGCTCCCGGGCGGGCCCGAGGACGGGCTGCCGCCGGCCCCCGTCGGCGACATGACCGGGATGGACACGCCCGAGCACACCCGCTACCGGCGGCTGCTCATGGGCAAGTTCACCGTCCGGCGGATGCGCCGGCTCACCGAACGCGTCGAGCAGATCACCGCCGAGCACCTCGACGCCATGGAAGCCCAGGGCCCCGGCGTCGACCTGGTGCAGGCGTTCGCCCAGCCCATCCCGGCGCTGATGATCTGCGAACTCCTCGGTGTGCCCTACGCCGACCGCGAGACCTTCCATCGTCACACCGTCACGCTGATGACCATGGACGCGACGCCCGAGGAGCGGTACGCCGCCATGGTCGGGCTGGAGGAGTACATGGGCCGGCTGGTCGCGGCCAAGCGTGCCGAACCCAGCGACGGCCTGCTCGGCGACCTGGCCCGGGACAGCGACCTCAACGACGACGAACTGACCGGCCTGGGCGGCTTCTTGCTCGCCGCAGGCCTCGACACCACCGCCAACATGCTCGCCCACGGCACCTTCGCCCTGCTGAGCAACCCCGAGCAGGCCGCCGCTCTACGGGCCGAACCCGAACTCGCCGAGCAGGCCGTCGAAGAGCTCATGCGCTATCTGACCATCGCCCACACCAGCGTGAAATCGGCCCTGGAGGACGTCGAGCTGGACGGCCAGGTGATCAGGGCGGGCGAGTCGGTCACGCTCTCGTTCGACGCCGCCAACCGTGACCCGGAGAAGTTCCCCGACCCCGACACCCTCGATCTGCGCCGCGGTGCCTTGGGACATCTGGGTTTCGGGCACGGCATCCACCAGTGCCTGGGCCAGCAGCTGGCCCGCGTCGAGATGACGGTCGCCTTTCCGGCGCTGACCCGCTTCCCCACCCTGCGTCTGGCCGTGGCACCGGAAGACGTGCCCCTGCGCACCACCATGAACATCTACGGCGTGCACCGGCTCCCGGTCACCTGGGACAAGGAATCCGAGCGCCGCCGCACATCGCACCGGGAGGAGGCAAACAAGCCAACGGGCGGCCAAACAAGGGCAGGTTGGGGCCGGTGATTCACATGAGTCGAGCCGGTGGGAATAACGTGGGCGTCCACGACTGGTGTTCGACGTTTTGTGGTTCTCCCTACGCACACACAGGAGCGTCCATGACTGATGAGGCAGAGAACTCCGAGCAGGAGGCCCTGTCCAAGATCGACACCTCCGTGCCGCAGTCGGCCCGGATCTGGAACTACTGGTTGGGAGGGAAGGACAACTACGAAGTCGACCGTGTCGCCGGTGACGCGTTCCGCGAGATCTTCCCCGGTATCGAGACCGGAGCCCGAGCCGCCCGGTACTTCCTCGCCCGCGCCGTTCGTCATCTGGCCGCCGAGGAGGGCATCCGGCAGTTCCTGGACATAGGCACCGGGCTGCCCAACGTGGACAACACCCACGAGATCGCCCAGCGGGTGGTCCCCGAATGCCGGATCGTCTACGTCGACAACGACCCGTTGGTGCTGGCCCACGCCCGCGCGCTGCTCACCAGCACCCCGGAGGGCGTCACCAACTATGTCGACGCCGACCTGCGCGAGCCGAGCACCATCGTGCGGGAAGCCGGGAAGACGCTGGACTTCGACCAGCCCGTCGCTCTCATGCTGATGGGCATCCTGGGCCACATCGAGGACTACGACGAGGCGCGCTCGATCGTGCGGCAGCTGGTGGATGCCCTGCCCTCCGGCAGCTACCTCGTGCAGTACGACAGCACCAACACCAGTGAGTCCTACGTCAAGGCCATCGAGCAGTACAACGAGGGTGGCTCGATCCCGTACATCCTCCGCAGCCCTGAGCAGATCGCGGGCTTCTTCGACGGTCTGGAACTGCTCGAACCGGGCGTGGCGTCGTGCTCGCGCTGGCGTCCTGACACCGATGCCTGGGGCCTGCCCGCGGAGGTGCACCAGTACGGCGGTGTCGCCCTCAAGCGCTGAAACCCGCCGGCTGCCGGCCCACGTCCCGGATCAGGTTTCCTGGAGGACGCGGTGGAGGATCGTCGGAGTCTCGTCCGGTGATTCGGCTTCGACCACCAGGCGGTTCATGACGTCCCAGTAGCACTCGATCTCGGCCGGCTTGTCGGGATAGAGGGCAGTGGCGAGCTGTTCGAGGTAGACCATGTCGGGCAACTGACCGCCGGGCAGGCGCAGGATGGTGACCGGACCGCCTTCCGCGGCGTGGCCGCCGGCGAGGAACGGCATGATCTGGACAGTGACCTGCGGGAGTTGGCATATCTCGATGAGATGCCTGAGCTGGGCGCGCATCGTGCTGATGCCGCCCACCGGGCGACGAAGCGCCGCCTCGTCGATCACGGCCCAGAGCTGTGCCGCCGGGCGGCGGTGCAGGATCCGCTGGCGTGTCATCCGCAACATGACGCGCCGGTCGATCTCCTCGGTGGAGGCGCCCGGGTGGGCAAGCCGGATGGAGGCACGCGCGTAGTCGGGGGTCTGCAGCAAGCCGGGAACACGTTGGACCTCGAAGCAGCGGATGAGACTCGCTGCCTGTTCGGCCCCGAGGTAGGCCTGCATCCAGGCGGGCACCACGTCGGTGTAGTACTGCCACCAGGCGGGGGTGTTGGCCTGGTCGGCCAACGTCATCAAGGTGGCGCGCTCGGCCTCGTCCGTGACTCCGTAGAGGGTGAGCAGATCGGCCACGTCGCGCAGCTTGAAGCCGTGGCGGCCGGCCTCCAGTCGGCTGATCTTGGACCGGGAGGCGCGGATGACGTGCCCGGCGGCCTCACGGGAGATGTGCTGTTCCTCCCGCAGTCTGCGCAGCCGGGCGCCCAGCACCAAGCGCGCCACCATGGGGCCGGCCGACCGGCCGTCCAAGACCCCGCTGTCGGACGGTGTACCTGCTGCCCCTTTGGTGCTCATGGGCATTCTCCCTGCAGTGAACGCAACTCTGCACGCATACAAGCGCTGCGGCAAGCCATCCTAGGGGCTGTCCGGTACATGATCTCCGAGTCGTGGGAATGATCTCCGGTTGTGGGTGGAGTCACCGGCCCAGTCGATATCTGGAGGATGCGTGCCAGGCGTGGCCGACGAGCCCGACTCGCGGTTCACAGCAGCGTTCTCCGGCACCCAGTCGCCACCGTACTTGTCGCCGACGATGCGCGTACGGGGCCGCCCCCGACCCGACCCTGAGGCGTCCCCCATCCATCCCTGGTCCCTCCCTGAGATGTGTCAGAAATCTTTGACAGGTGCTCGACGCCCTGTCAGCCTTTTCTGACAGGTACGACGGAAAGGGGCCCTCATGCCCGAGGTCCCGCCACCGGCACCGACGGGCGACGAGTTGCTGAAGGTGCTCTCCGCGCTGGGCAATCCGCACCGTATGCGGATCGTCGCGGCACTCATGGAGAGCCGCAACTACGTCAGCGCGCTGGCTCGCGAGATCGGCATGGGCCGCCCGCTGCTGCACATGCACCTGCAGCGCCTGGAGGCGGCCGGACTCGTCGTCGGCACGCTCGAGACCGCGGAGGACGGCAAGACGATGAAGTACTTCGAAGTAGCTCCGTTCTTCTACGAGTTGACGCCCCACGTCATCGCGCGGGCGGCCGCGACGATCACCGAGACCGCCGACCGGACCGACCGGATCGCGAAAGAGGATGCGAAGTGAATGAGCAACTGGTGACGCTCGCCGCCGGAGAGGACGAGTGGGGGATTCTGGTCGGCGCCGTGGGCGCGGCCGGGTTCTTCGCCCTGCTGATCGTGATCGTCTGGCAGGCCGCCGCCACCTGGCGGGCCCGCATGCTGGCCGCGCGTGAGGAGCAGTACAAGGAGCTCGCCGCGAAGTACGCACAACTCCTGGAGGACACCGTGGAGTTGCAGCGCCGCACGGTCGAGGAGCAGCGGCAGACCCTCGACGAGCTGACGCAGACCCGGCTCGCGGTCGGGTCGATGGAGAAGATGATGCGCGAGATCGAATAGCCGGCCGTACGCGTACGGCCGGGAGCGGCAACTCCCGGCCGTACCAAGGAAGAACACACCCCGGACACACCCGTCCCCTACGCCACGGCAGGTCGTCACACCCTCTGCGCCGTGGTGCGGGTCCCGTGCGCCCTTGTGCCGGTCACCGACCGGCGGCGCGTTCCCTACGTAAGGAGATTACTCATGCGTGCGCTGCTGCAGCGTGTCGCCCGCGCGCCCGGCGGGCGACGCGGCAAGTGGCTCGTCCTGGCGGCCTGGCTGATCGTGGCCGTCGCGCTCGGCCCGCTGGCCGGCAAGCTCGGCGACGTCGAGGACTCCAGTGCCAACGCCTTCCTGCCGCGCGGCGCCGAGTCCGCGCGGGTCAACACGGAGCTGGAGAAGTTCCGTACGGACACGGTCATGCCCGCCGTCGTCGTCTACACCGGCGACGGCGCGGACGCGAAGGCGGCCGCCGACCGGACCGCCTTCGAGCGCTTCGCCCCCGCAGGCGAGGAGGTCTCACGGCCCATCCCGTCCGAGGACGGCAAGGCCCTGATGACCGTCGTTCCGCTGGACAGCGAGGACGAGATCACCGACAAGGTCGACGAACTGCGCGAGATCGCAGGCGCCAACGCCCCGCCCGGCGTGGACATCGAGGTCGGCGGTCCCGCCGCATCCCTCACCGACTCGGTGGCGGTCTTCGACAGCCTCGACTCGACCCTGCTGCTCGCCACCGGCCTGGTCGTGGCCGTCCTGCTGCTGATCACCTACCGCAGCCCGATCCTGTGGCTGCTGCCCCTGCTCTGCGTCGGCTTCGCCGCCGTACTCACCCAGGTCTGCACCTACCTGCTGGCCAAGCACGCCGGGCTGCCGGTGGACCCGCAGAGCGCGGGCGTACTCATGGTGCTCGTCTTCGGCGTCGGCACCGACTACGCCCTGCTGCTCATCGCCCGCTACCGCGAGGAACTTCACCGCCACCCCGACCGGCACGAGGCCATGCGGATCGCACTGCGCCGCTCCGGCCCGGCGATCCTCGCCTCAGCCGCCACCATCGCCGTCGGCCTGGCCTGCCTGGCCTTCGCCGACATCAACTCCTCCCGGTCGCTGGGTCTGGTCGGCGCGGTCGGCGTCGTCTGCGCCTTCCTCGCGATGATCACCGCGCTGCCGGCGCTGCTCGTCATCACGGGCCGCTGGGTGTTCTGGCCCCTGGTACCGAGGTACGGCACACCCGCGCGCAAGCCGCGCACCGTCTGGTCCCGCATCGGAGCCGCCGTCGCCCTGCGCCCCCGCTGGTCGTGGATGATGTCCGTCGCCGTCACCGGCGCCCTCGCCCTCAGCGCGGCCGGTATCTCCATGGGGCTGACGCAGGCCGAGATGTTCCAGGACAAGCCCGAGTCGGTCGTCGCCCAGGAGAGGATCTCGGCGCACTATCCGTCCGGGGCGTCCGACCCCGCGAAGGTCATCACCAGCACCGACAAGGCCGCCACGGTCCGCGCGGCCGCCTCCGCCGTGGACGGAGTCGCCCGCGTCGAGGACGGCGGCGACCGTACCCCGGACGGTGAACTCACCACGCTCTCCGTGGTGTTGAAGGACACTCCCGACAGCCGGGCGGCCAAGGACACGATCGACGGCCTCCGCGAAGCCGTGCACCCGATGGACGCCCTCGTCGGCGGCACCACCGCCGAGAGCCTCGACACCCAGCGCGCAGCCGACCGCGACCTGACGACAGTCATCCCGATCGTGCTCCTGGTCGTCCTGGCGGTTCTGATCGGGCTGCTACGAGCCCTTGTCGCCCCGCTGCTGCTCCTGGCGACCGTCGTGCTGTCGTACTTCGGGGCGCTGGGCGCCTCCAACCTGGTCTTCGAACACGTCCTGGGCTTCGCGGGCGTCGACTGGTCGATCCCCCTCATGGGCTTCGTCTTCCTGGTCGCCCTCGGCATCGACTACAACATCTTCCTCATGCACCGCGTGAAGGAGGAAGCCGGACCCCTCGGTCTCACGCGCGGTGTCCTGGAGGGCCTGACCAGCACCGGAGGCGTCATCACCTCCGCGGGCGTCGTCCTCGCCGCGACCTTCGCCGTCTTCGCCGGACTGCCGCTGGTGACCATGGCCCAGATGGGCGTCCTCGTCGGCATCGGCGTCCTGCTGGACACCTTCCTCGTCCGTACGGTCCTGGTCCCGGCCCTCGCCCTCGACCTGGGCCGCTGGTTCTGGTGGCCGGGCAGGCTCTTCCACCACCTTGCTCGCCATGAGCCGGACGCGCAGGCAGGCCCGCCTGCCACCTCACCCGCTCCGGCCCAGCATCGAGGTTAGCGTGAGCGAATGCCCGTTCGACGCAGTGATGAGGCGGAGCGGGTCACCACGGCCTGGCAGGTCCTGACGGGCTGGCTTGCCGAGCACGCCCCCGCCTCGTACGCACCGGCCTCGTGGACCCCGGTCCACTGAAGACCGAGCAGGCGCGGGAACGGTGACGGTCGGCCTGGACGGCCGGTACCGCCACCTCGGCCTCGTGCGGGTCCGGGCGGCGGCTGCGCGCTGACTCCGGGGCAGTCGGTGACCCCGCCCGGTACCAGGCGGCCCTGCGCGCGGGCGAGTCACCCTTGAGACTGGGAGTACTGGCTGCCTGGAGGGACACCGAGATGTTCTCCCTCCCGGAGCGCGCGGCACTCGCGCCGGCCGAGGCGACGACCGACATGACGCGCCCCGACACGCAGACGGCCGCCTACGAGACGGCCCGACAGGTCCTCACCGAGGACCAGATCTCCGCCGCGATCTGGGTGGCCATCACCATCAACGCGTTCAACCGGGTGTCGGTCATGAGCGGGCATCCCGTGCCCGCACCGCGAAATGCCCCTCCGCACGGGACGACCGCCTCCGGCGACCAGGAGGCGCTCCAGGAAGCGAACCGACCGGGAGCCAGTCCGGCACAGGAGCTACCACTGTGACGCCCGGACCGGCCATGTGAGCCCTGCCGGGCCGATACCGGTCGCTCCCGCGGCAGCTTCGGTACAGCCTCGCTCGAACTGCGCGCCGGACAACCCAACCATGCGCCACCGCGCCACGGTTCCATGGGATCAGGACGCGTCCTCATCCAACTTGCCCACCACCCGTTCGGAGATCTGGGCCAGCGTTCGCAGTTCCCCCGGCGTGACGTGGTCGAGGAACAGGGCGCGCACCGCCTCCACATGAAGCGGGGCAGCGGCCTCGATCGCCGCACGCCCCGCCTCCGTGATCACCACGAACGCGCCGCGCCCGTCCTCGGCACACTCGTCCCGCACCACCAGCCCGCGCTTCGCCATGCGGGCGACGTGGTGGGACATCCGGCTCTTCTCCCACTCCAACGCCCGGGCAAGATCGAGAAACCGCTGCCGCCCTTCCGGCACGTCCGTCAGATTGACCAAGACCGCGAAGTCCGCAGCCGACATGTTCGACTCCGTCTGCAAGAGGCGCGACAACCGGCCCCCCAGCTTCTCGTGCAACCGCACAAAGGTCCGCCACGCATGCTGCTCTTCCGGCGTCAACCACCGCACCGTCTCTTCCATGAGGGAAGTGTAAACATAGTTGATACTTCATCGAGCTTGTCTCGTGGTGAGCTGGCGTACGACGAAGGCCAGGGCGGCGCCCCGGGCCTTGTCTGTTGCCGGCCTCAGACGGTGTGGCCGCCGTCGATGTTGAGCTCCTCCAAAAACGCGTACAGGCCCACCGGGACCAGCCCCGGTCATCAGCCCGGCGAGCGCCGCAGGGCTTCCTGAGCGGCCACCCACGTCGAGCGCACGTTCACCGCGACGGACTGGTCGAAGTCGTCGACGGCGAGTTCCTCGATCGACCCCATGGGGCCGCCCGCGGCGTTGTTCACCAGGATGTCCAGACGGCCCAAGGCCTTCACGGTGCTCGTGACGGAGGCCCGGACAGCCTCCGCGTCTCCCGAATCGGCCGCCGGCGCCATGATGGCCGGTCCTGCGGCCCGGACAACGGTGCGGCCGACAACGTCGCGCCGGCCACACCGTTCCGGCGGTGCGTCAGCTCTTGCCGAGCATCTTGTTCATCTGCTCGATCTCAGCGGTCTGTGCCGTGATGACGTCGTCCGCGAGCTTGGCGGCGGGACCGTACTTGCCGTCGGCCTTCTCGGTCTTGGCCATCTCCACGGCGCCTTCGTGATGGTCGACCATCATCTCGAGGAACATCTTGTCGAAGTCGGCGCCGGAAGCCTTGTCCAGCTTGTCCATGTCCTCGCCGCTCATCATGCCGGGCATGGAGGACGACATGTCGTGCCCCCCGTGGCCCATGTCGGACATGTCCTCGGGGACTTCCTCGCCCCACGAGGTGAGCCAGCCGGACATCGTCTTGATCTCGGGGTCCTGCGCTCCCTTGATCTTCGCGGCGAGGTCCTTGACCTCCTGCGAGGAGGCGCGGCCGTCGGCCAGGTCAGCCATGGTGACGGCCTGGCGGTGGTGCTGGATCATCTCCTTGGCGAAGGAGATGTCGGCGCCGTTGTGGTCGCCGGCCTCCGCCGAGGCGGACGCGGACGGGCCTGCGGAGTCGGAGTTCATCGACCCCATGTCGTGGCCTTCGCTGTCGCCGCCGCATGCGGCCAGTACGAGGGCGGCCGCGCCGGCGGTGGCGGCGAGGGCGGCACGACGGATGAGCCTGCGATGTGCAGTCATGGTTGAGCTCCTGCGTTCGGATCCGGTGAAAGGCGTGCCGAGGCACGGCGCCGCAACCGCGTGGGCCTGCGACGGCGTGCGGGCCGCTCTATATCCGCAGGAGCTGGAGTTCGGAGAGTGAGGGCGGAGCGCGACCGCCGTCAGGACCACTGCCGCTCGGAGGCGTCCGCACCTGTGCCGGCTCGGCGCAGGCCACCACGTCGGGCAGCAGCACCGGCACCACCGCGGGGGTCCCGGAAACGGACGCGGAGGCGCACGTCGGATCCGCATGAGCCACGTGACCCGAACAACCGCCCTCGCCGTGCTCGCACCCGCCCGGCATCGACATCACGGCATCGGTGTGCGCGGTCGCCACCGTCCGGCCGTGCCCGGCATCGTCATGCGTCTCGGGAACCGGCCCGATGCCGTGCATGCCGAGCAGGCCCAGCAGCAGGGCACACACGAGCAACCCACAGGACCGCAACGTGCGTTGCGGTCCTGTGGGCTGTCCGAGGCGGGTCACGGCCTCATCGTAAGCATGGATCATGGGTGCCTTGCATCCCGGGTGACACCGGAGTGGACAGGAGGTGCGATACCCACCGAGGGTATCGCAGCCAAGGAGTCCAGGGAGGCCAACGAGTCCTGACGGGCCATCCATCTACTATGGCCCTGCGTATTCGCTTGCGCATCCGGTGGTGAAAGGGAGTCAGGACCATGCGACGGCTGGGGGATCTGGAGGCGGAGATCATGGACCGCCTCTGGACGTGGAACCGTCCGGCGACGGTGCGCGAGGTCGTCGACGACCTCAACGAAACCCGCTCCGTCGCCTACACCACGGTGATGACCGTCACCAACATTCTCTACACCAAGGGCTGGTTGCTGCGGAGCAAGCAAGGCCGCGCCTGGCTCTACGCGCCGGTGCGCAGCCGGGAGGCTTACGCCGCCGCACTCATGGAGGACGGCTTGGGAGAGAGCAAGGACCGTCCGGCCGCGCTGGTCCACTTCGTCGAGAACATGTCCGAGGAAGAGGTGGCCGCCCTGCGCAAGGCCCTGCGAACCGTGGGACGACAGGCGAAGGCGTGAACGCGGCCCTCGTCCTGGCCGGCTACACGGCGGTGGTGGGCGTCATCGCCCCGTACCTGATCCTGCGCGCCCGCTGGCCGCACCGGGCACCTGCCCTGGCCGCCGGCGTCTGGCACGCCTTGGCGGTCTCCTTCTCGATCGGGGCGGCGCTCACCGTGTACAACCTCGCGATGCCGACCAGGCACCTGCACACAGGGCTGCTGGGTCTGCTGCACTCGTGCGGACTGGACATCGACGCGAGCGGCTCCGTCCCCGAGGCCGCGGCTCGGCTCGCCGTCGCCCTGCCGGTCACGGTCGGGGGCGCTCTGGCCTCGAGTTTCCTCTTCCACGTCGTACGAGCCCGTCGCGCGCGGGCACGGCACCGGGAGGCGGTGGATCTGGTGGGCCGCCACTCCGCCCGGCTGAGCGCCACCGTCCTGCCGTACGACGTTCCCGCCGCCTACTGCCTGCCCGGCCGCCACCCCAGGGTCGTGGTCAGCGACGCGGCCGTGCGCGAGCTGACATCCGAGCAGCTCGCCGCCGTACTGGAGCACGAGCACGCCCACATCGCGGGCCGCCACCATCTGGCCCTGGCCGCGGTGGAGGCGTTCCACTCGGTCTTCCGTCGGCTCCCCCTGGCCCGCCACGCCCGGGAGCAGACAGCGCTGCTGCTGGAGATGATCGCGGACGACCGCGCGCTGCGCAGCCACTCCGACCAGGCACTGGCTACCGCGATGTACGAGATGGCGGCGGCGCGCACGCCGAAGGGCGCGTTCGCCGGCGGTGGGCACACGGTCGTGATCCGTCTGAAGCGGGTTCTCGGCCCTCGCCAGGCGCCTCACCCTGTCTTCTGGGGGTTCGTGGCCGCCTCGGCCGTGGCCGTTCCGCTGCTGCCACTGCTCCTCGCCTGCCCGCCTGTCCTCGGCTGACCGCCGTCCCGTATCAGCCGACCCGTTTCTGGTGGGGCCCCTGCGACTCGAGCACGCTTGCGATGCGAACTACTAACCTACTAAGTTCTAAAGCGCCTGCTTCCGGTCGACACCACGAGTCGCCGGTGCCCGCCGGCGGAGTCCCGTCTCAGCCGCTTCGTCCGCAGACCCACAGAGGAGTCGCCCGCGCATGGGAACGCACCGCCGGCCGAAGCCGCCCAGCCGCGCCCGGATCGCCACGCTCGGCATGGCCGCCGGCGCCGTCAGCCTCCTGCCGACGCAGAGCCAGGCGGCCCCCAAGCCCACGGTGGACGAGGTGCGCAAGCAGATCGAGAAGCTCTACGAGGAGGCCGAGGCCCCCACCGAGGAGTACAACGCCGTCCGGGAGAAGCAGAAGAAGCTGCGGGGCGAGGCGGACAGCGCGCGGGACCGGCTGGCCCGCAAGCAGCAGGAGGTCAACGAGCTGCGGGAGAGGATAGGCCCGTTGGCGGCCGCGCAGTACCGCGGTGGCGGCATCGACCCGAGCGTGGAGCTTTTCCTGTCCGGCGACCCGGACCACTACCTGGACCAGGCCGAGATGCTCGACCGTACGAGCAACCGGCAGGCCGAGGCCCTGCGGGCGATGCAGGCCAAGCAGCGCGAACTCACCCAGGAGCGCGAGGCCGCCCAGAAGCGCCTGAAGGCCTTGGAGGAGACCCGCGCCGAGGCCGAAGAGAAGAAGGACGAGGTCCAGGGCAAGCTCGCCAGGGCCCGAAAGCTCCTGAACAGCCTCACCGCCCAGCAGCGCGCCAGAATGGAGGCCGCCCAGGAACGCGACGACGCCGCGGCGGGCGCCAGCGACTCCCCCGCCACCTACAACGGTCCGGCCAGCGGCCGCGCCAAGGCCGCGCTCGACTTCGCGTACGCGCAGCTCGGCAAGCCCTACGAGTGGGGGTCGACCGGCCCCAACTCCTTCGACTGCTCGGGGCTCACGGGCGCCTCCTGGCGCGCCGCGGGTGTCTCGCTGCCACGTACCGTCAAGCAGCAGTACGACGCCGGCCGCAAGGTGGCCAGGTCGGACCTGCAGCCCGGCGACATCATCTACTGGTACAACGACAACCAGCACAACGGCATGTACGTCGGCAACGGCAAGGCCATCCACGCGCCGCGCACCGGCAAGAACATCGAGATCGTCCCGCTGGACTCCATGCCCTTCTTCGCCGCGTCCCGGCCCTGACTCCCCCTCCCGTACCGCCCGAGGAATCTCCGTGACCGCACGCCCGGCTGCCCGCACGCTCCGCACCACCGCGAGCATCACGCTCGCCGTCCTGCTCCTCGCCGCCTGCGGCGACGGGTCGACCGACACGGGCGGAGCACCTGAGGGCCAGGCGCTGTCTCACGTACATGGCCTGGGCGTCGGCTCGGCCGACGGCCGCGTGTACGTCGCGACCCACGACGGCCTGTACACGGTGGCAGCGGGAAAGCAGCCGAATCTCGTCGGAGACCGCAAGGACGACTTCATGGGCTTCACCGTGACCGGCGAGGGCACTTTCATCGCCAGCGGGCACGGCGCGGAGGGAAGCGGGCGTCCGGGCAATCTCGGCCTGATCGAGAGCAAGGACGCGGGCCGGACGTGGTCGGCCCGGTCGCTGGAGGGGGACGCCGACTTCCACTCCCTGGACTCGGCCAGGGGAACGGTCTACGGATACGCGGGCGGACGGATCCGGATCAGCAGCGACCTCCAGACCTGGGAGGACCGGGCCTCGCTGGAGGCGCTCGACCTGGCAGTGAGCCCGGCAGGGGACAAACTGCTGGCCACCACGGCCGAGGGAGTCGTAGCCAGCACCGACGGCGGGCGCACCTTCGGCGAAGCCGCCGACCCGGTGCGGGCGTTTGTCTCCTGGCCCGCGGAGGAGTCCCTGTTCGCCATCGACGTGTCGGGACGGATGAGCCGTAGCGAGGACGGCGGCCAGACATGGAAACCGCTCGCGACCGTGCCCGGCGGACAGCCTCAGGCGCTCACCGCCGTAACCGCCGACCACATCCTGGCCGCCACGCAGAACGGCGTGTACGAGTCCCGCGACGGTGGGAGGACGTTCGTCGAGCTCGCGCCGCTCGCCGCCTGAATCCGTGGCCCTGGACACCGTCGACGGCCTCAGTGGGCCGTCAGCCCCGTCGGCTGATCACCCCGCACCGCGGGCCCGCGCCCTCGCGACTCCTGCTGCCTGCGCCACCCATGGCGAGTCAGACCTCGCGGCTTGAACACCGACAGCACCACCGCGACCACCAGCACGACCAGGGCTGCCGCGGCATCGGCGAGCAGTTGGACCCTCATGCCGAAGTGATCGGCGCCGGACAGGTCCGCCTCGGCCGCGGCGTCGGCGACACGGCCGACCACCTGCATATGCACGAGCAGCAGGACGGTGGCGACGACGTTGATCAGCAGCTTGAACAGAACCCAGTAGTGACGGAACAGGCCCCACACGCTCCCCAGGGACTGGGCGAGCCCCGTGAACAGTGAAGCGATGCTCAGCGGGACCAGGACGTACCAGCCCGTCAGCTCCATCGCGAGGTAGGCGCCGCGTACCGCCTGGGCGTCCTCGCTGACCAGACCCACGATGGCGAGGACGAGGAAGACGGCGACCGCACCGAGCCAGCCGACCGAGGCGGTGACGTGCGCGGTGAGCGTGAGCCTGCGGAGGCGGGGGGACATGGTCATGGCGATCAGTGGCCGCCCATGCCGCCGCCGAGCGTGTGCATGAGCACGAGCGCCACGAGCAGCGCGGCTCCGGCCGCGATCCCGAGCGTCTTCGCCCAGCGCGGCGCCCCGGGATGGGCCAGTGCATCGGGCTCGCCGCCGGACGGGGTGGGGTGAGAGGGCGAGTCAGCCATGTGCGTGTCCTTTGTCGTGCTCGGATGCCATGCGGGTCACTGTGTCGGCATTTTACGAGACACTGTGTCTACGATGTCAACCATGCTGTTCCGGTACCGTCACCGCGTACACTTACCTGGTGCCGAAGCTGTGGAACGAGACGATCGAGGCGCACCGCCGCGCTGTGCGGGACGCGATCCTGGACACCGCCGCCGAGCTGGTCGCCGAGCACGGCGTACGGTCGGTGACGATGTCGCAGATCGCCGAGCAGGCCGGCATCGGGCGGGCCACGTTGTACAAGTACTTCCCGGACGTCGAGGCGATCCTGCTCGTCTGGCACGACCGCCAGATCACCGAGCATCTGAGACTCCTGGCCGAGGTCAGGGACGAGGCCGACGGAGCCGGCGAGCAACTCGAGGCGGTCCTGAAGGCGTTCGCCCACATCTCACGCGCGTCGCGCGGGCACCACGGCACCGAGCTGGCGGCGTTCCTTCACCGCGACGAGCGGGTGGTGCGAGCGCAGCGGCAACTCCACGGCATGGTCCGGGACTTGCTGGCCGAAGGCGTGCAGAGCGGTGACTTCCGCGGCGATGTCACGCCCGACGAGCTTGCGACGTACTGTCTCCACGCCCTCACAGCCGCGGCCGCCCTGCCCTCGGAAGAGGCGGCCGACCGGCTCGTCACGGTCACGCTGTCCGGGCTGCGCGGTGCGCACGTCGCGTCGGCCGACGGGAACCCGAGCGCGAGTGAGCACCGACACGACAGCCATCGGGCCCGGCACCGCGCTCACTGAGACCTCATTCGATGTGCCGGGCGGTTCGGGTAGCGGCGTGGAGCAGGTACTCGAGAGGGCCACGGCGGAAGTGTCGTGTCCAGAGGGTCGCCAGCACCATGGCGGTCGCGATGAAACCGAACAGTGCGACGAGCGCCGGGACGATCTCCTCCTGCGTGCCGAAGACGCGGATGGCGAGGATGTGCAGTACGTAGGCGGTCAGCGGGACCATGCCGACGGCGCTGACGGGGGTGACCGCGCGCGTGAAGCGTGGCCGCCGGCGCGTGGCGGCGACGCACGCGGCCACGACGACGAGCGCGACGCCGGTGTTGCCGATGATGGAGAAGGTCGTCTGGCTGTGTGGCGCGCCCACCGCCAGCCAGACGGCGGGCGTGTGGTCGGTGAGGTGGCCGACCGTGTCGGACCACCAGGCCGAGCCGGCCGAATCTCCGTCCGTGGCGGCGGCGATGGTGACGCGCGCGTTCGGGACGAGACGAAGGGCCAGCCATGAGGCGCCGTAGCCGAGCACGGCGAGCCCGGCTCCGGTCAGGGCAAGTCGGGCGCGGGTCCTGCTCCGCTTGAGGTCGAGCCGGGCCACCGCCATGCCCGCGATCATGAACGGCATCCAGGTGAGCACCGGGTACTCCCCGGTGATCATCAGCTCGACGAGACCGTCGGTGTCGCTGATCCGGGCCAGCGGGTCCCAGCCGATGACGGCGTCGGCCCAGTCTCCGCCGTCGATCGACCGGCGGACTGCGTAGAGCACCTGGGGCGTGATCAGCGCGCCCGCCACGGCGATGACCGCGAGCGTTGCGGCCCGCAGCCGGTACATCGGCAGGACGGCGAGGAAGGTGAGCCCGTAGAAGGCGAGGATCACGTCGATGTCCGTGTCCAGGGCGGTCAGGGCGAAGCCCAGAGCGATCAGGAGCACGGAACGGATGAGGATCCGGCCCACCGCCCGACGCCCCGCGCGACCGGTCCGCGGTTGCGGCCTGCCGGTGATGAGCACCAGCGAGAAACCGGCGAGCAGCGCGAAGAGCGCGGAGGAGCGACCCCGGGCCAGTTCCAGAACGAAGCCCAGCGGCCCGCCCATCGAAGGTTCCGGGCCGACATGGGCGGCGTACATGCCGAGGACGGCGAGTCCGCGGGCCAGGTCGATGCCGATGAGCCGTCCCGTCGACGGCGGACGGGAGATGGTGAGAGGGCGGCCCTTCGTCAGGGCGGGCGCCGGGGACATGGGCGATGAGGCCGATGGCGCGTCTTGTGTCATGTGCTTCAGGGTCTGGAGGACGCAGGCGTCGGCCCATCCGGCAGGTGGCCGGAGCTGCCCCGGCCGACCGGCCGGAGCCGACCCCGTCGCATGGCGAGAGCCCGCACTACGGAACCGTCGGGCGGACTCCGCCGTCGTAGAAATCCGATGGCGGCCCCATGGCGAGGGGAGCGCAGGTGATTCGTGTACTGGTGGTCGACGACGAGGCCCTGATCCGTACGGGCTTCCAGTACATTCTCGACATCGCGGACGGAATCGAGGTCGTGGCGGCTGTCTCCGGCGGCCAGGCGGTCCACAGCGCGCGGGAGTTACGTCCTGACGTCGTACTGCTGGACATCCGGATGCCGGACGTGGACGGGCTCACCGTCCTGGCCGCACTGCGTCGACTGGCCGTCCCGCCCGTGGTGGCCATGCTCACGACGTTCGACATGGACCAGTACGTGGCGGCCGCACTGCGCTCGGGGGCCGCCGGCTTCCTGCTCAAGGACACCGATCCCGCGCAACTGCCGGTACTGGTCCGCACCTCCGGAAGCCGCCCCACAGAGCTGACTCCCCAGCCGTCCCTGGCCGACCTCCAGCGGCTGGTCGACACCAGCGGCATCGAGGCCGAGCTGTGCACGGAGCCGGCCGACGACCTCCCGCCGGCCGTCCAGCGCGCCGTGTACCGCACCGTCCAGGAAGCACTGACCAACGTGCGCAAACACGCCCCCGGCGCCACCGCCGTCATCCGCGTCCACCACGAGGACGGCACCGTCCGCGCCACCATCGCCAACACGGCCCCGACCCGGCCGGCTCTCCCTCTGCCCGGCGCCCACCACGGCCTCGTCGGTCTGCGCCAGCGGGCTGAACTCCTCGGCGGCACCGTCACCTCCGGCCCCTCGGCCGACGGCGGCTACGAACTCTGCCTGGAGCTACCGGTGCAGGGTGCGCCTTGACCTGATGCGGACGCGGATCACCGCCGCGGCTGTACGGGGCCCGCCGGCTGACAGTTGGCGGGCCCCGTACAGGACCCGAGCGAAGGATCAGGCCCGATAGGCCACGTTCGCCATCATCCCGGCCTCGCCGTGATACGCGTTGTGGCAGTGCAGCATCCACTGCCCCGGGTTGTCCGCGTCGAAGAAGACCGACAGCGTCTCCTTGGCCGGCACGATGGCGGTGTCCTTGCGCGGGCCGGAACCACCGAGTTGGTACGTGTGGCCGTGCAGGTGCATCGGGTGCCACATCTCGGTGTCGTTGACGAAGTCGAGCCGGACGCGCCGGCCCTCCTCGACGAGGAGCGGGTTCGCCTCGGGGTGGTTCATGTCGAACGGCTTGCCGTTGATGGCCCAGTTGTACTTGGCCATGCCGCCGGTCAGCTTGATCCGGTGCGTGACGTCGGTCCGGGCGGAGGGGAGCCGTACATCGTCGGCGGCGCGCAGCTGAGACGCGCTCATGATCAGGCCGTCGAGTTCCTTCGGGCGGACAGTCGCGGACGGCTTGCTCCCCGAGCCTGTGCGCAGCAGGGCGAGTCCGTTCGCGTTCTTGCCCTCGGCCAGGGCGACGAGGGGGAAGACCCCGTCGTCGAGTGTGACGAGGACGTCGTAACGCTCGCCCATGCCAATCAACAGAGCGTCCACCTCTTGGTGCCGGACCGGGAAGCCGTCGGTGTGCGTGATGGTCAGCTTGTGATCGCCGAGGGCCACCCGGT
Source organism: Streptomyces sp. NPDC002838 (assembly GCF_040295365.1). Lineage (NCBI taxonomy): Bacteria > Bacillati > Actinomycetota > Actinomycetes > Kitasatosporales > Streptomycetaceae > Streptomyces > Streptomyces sp. NPDC002838. The sequence goes on from NZ_JBEOVF010000021.1 coordinate 59,917, forward strand.
AGGCGGTGTCTCCACCCGCGTTGATGATCCGCAACCGCACCTTCCTGCCGGGCTTACCGGTGTAGACGTCCGGGTCGGTCGCCACCCGGCCGTTGATCAGATGGTGGGGGTACTTCACGTCGCCGGCGTCGCCGCCGAGCAGGTCGCTCTCGGCGCCCATGAGCATGAACTTCATCGACATGCCGCCCGAGGAAGTGGAAGGCGTGGGGGAATTCCCCATGTCCATCCCGTCCATGTCACCCATGTCGCCCATGCCGTGCTTGAGTTCGGCGAGGACCTCGTCGGGGGTGCCGGTGACGCCGTCGACCCAGTCGTCCAGCACGACGACCCATTCGTCGTCGTAGTCGAGGCTCTCCTTGGGGTCCTCGACGATCAGCGGGGCGTACAGGCCGCGGTCGAGCTGGACTCCGACGTGCGGGTGGAAGAAGTACGTGCCGGGGGCGTCGGCGACGAATTCGTAGGTGAACGTGGAGCCGGCACGGACGGCTGTCTGTGTGGCGGGCGGTACTCCGTCCATGTCGTTGCGCAGCGCGATGCCGTGCCAGTGGATCGACGTGGTCGTCTTGTTCGGAAGCTGGTTGGACAACTCGGCGACCAGGGTGTCGCCGACCGAAAGGCGGACCTCCCTGCCAGGGGCGCGTCCGTCGAAGGCCCAGGTCCTGGGCATGACGCCACCGCCCAGGTCGATCACCGCCGGTGCCGCGGTGAGCGTGAGCCTCCGCTGCCGTCCGGTGTTCGTCCGCTTCTTCTCGGTGGCGGCGACCGCGGAGCCGGAAGGGTTGACGAGGGGGGCGTCAGCGGAACCGGAGACGCTACTGCAGGAGGTGAGCACGCCGGAGCCGGTCACACCCAGTCCGGCGAGCAGAAGGGAGCGGCGGTTGATGCTGTTCACTGTGTTGTGTCCTCTGTTGCGAAACTGCCGATGTGGCCGCGCCGGACGGCACTTCGCGCGCCGTCCGGCGCGGCCTATATGCGCAGTTGAGAGAGGACGGACAGATCGGGCGGGGCACGGCCGACCGCAGCCGCGGGTGCGGAGCCGACCGCGGACTGCCGCAGGTGCGTGAGCGGGACGAACGCGCTCTGGCCGGGAGCGGCGAGCCGCACGGAGTCGACGCTCGCCGTGGTGCAGTGCTGCATGCTCGGCATGGCGCAGGCACCTGCGTCGGCGCCGTGCACGGAGGTTTCAGAGAGGGCCGGCTGGGCCTGCGCCGCAGTCACGTGGTGGGCGTGGGCGGGCCCTCGCATCGACGGGGCTTCGGCCGTGGATATCTCGTGGTGGACGAGGACGGCCAGTGCGACGCACAAGGTGAGTATCACCCCGTACGCGCGGCGGGCGGCTATGCCGCCGCCACCTGACCGACTCGTCATGCGCACCCACCTGTGCTGTCCTTGCTTGCCGTCGAGCGGCCATACTACCCCCCGGGGGTACTGACCTGGCTACGGGGGCCACACTCGGTCACGCGGTCATCATCAGCGGCATCGTCGCCATCGAGCCGCCCATTCCTCGTGCCGTGCGCGCCTCCACTACGGTCCCCGGTGCACTGCCCGCGCCGCCCCGCCTCCCCGCACGTACCACCAGAGCCAAATGAACCAGGAAGTACGCGGCCGGGACCCAGAAGGTCGCACGCCAGGCCTCCGCGGATCCCGATACGGCAGCGGCATGGGCCCCACCGTGAGCGCTCATACCCTCCATCCCGGCCATGGCCCCATGCCCATGGCCGTGTCCGGATGAGCCGGCCGGCGCGAGCCGCAGGCCTTGCCGGGTCACATGCCGAACGGACAGGGCGACACCGCCGAGACAGAGCAGTCCGAACACCGCCGCCCACCAGACGCCGTACGTGCCGTGAGAAGCCGCTGTCGGAGGCGCCGCCATCTGCTTAGTACGTAGCGGTCGGCGATACGACTCAGTCGGGGCTTGCATCAGATACCCCTACCCGGTATACAGGACTCGCGAACAGACATACCCCTACCCCGTATCGCCCAATAAAGCGATCTCCCTCACAGGAGGAACCCGATGTCTTCGTCTTGCTGCTCCACCGACGGCACCTGCTCGACCAGCACCGCCACAGGTCAGGCGACTGCCACGGAGGGCGTCAGCACCACGTACGCCGTCTCCGGTATGACCTGCGGCCACTGTAAGGCCACGCTCAGCAAGGCCATCGGTGAGCTGGACGGCGTAACCAAGGTCGACGTGGACCTCGACACCGGCCTGGTCACCGTCGTCAGTGCCGCCGAGCCGAACGACTCGGCGATTGCCGAGGTCGTCGACGACGCCGGCTACGAGCTGACCGGTCGCGCCTGACCCGCACCGCCACCCGCCGCCCAGCTTCATGACGCCGAACCTGACTGACACGATCCCCGGCGTGGTAACCGTCTAGGGCGATCGGCGGAAAGGGGCCCCGTGCAGACATCCGACTGGCAACCGATTCTGGTCCTTCTGGTGCTGGTCACCGGGGCCGCCGTACTTCTCCACGGCCTCTCCCTCGCCGTCAGAGCGGTCCGCGAGCCGCTGCACACCGGACCGTTCAGCGGCGGGCTGGAACCACAGGAGCACCCGCTCTCCCGGTTCCACGTCCGCTGGTACCCGGTCACCATGGTCTTTCTCGCCTTCGACATGGAGATGCTGTTCATGTACCCGTGGACGAAGGTCGTCTCGGCCGTCGGCACGAGCGCGGTCGTCGAGATGTTCCTCTTCCTCGGCATCCTGCTGGCGGGAGTCGGCTACGCCTGGCGGGAGGGTGCGTTCCGGTGGAGCTGACACGCCGACTCGTACGAACAGCCGTGTCCCGACCGAGAGTTCTTCTCGCGGTGGCTCCCGGAGCCACTCGGGAACGGCTGGCCGTCGAAGCGGAGCTCGTTCGTCGGGGATGGCCCTGGGTGAGTGCTCCCGCTGAGGCCGATCTCCTCGTGGTCCTGGGCACCGGCGACACGGAGGACCAGGACTGGGCCGTCAATCTGTGGCGCGCCATGCCGGCCCCCAAGGCCCGGGTGCTGGTGACGAGCGTCGAACAGGTCGCCACGGCCCTCGATCGTGGGCTTGACGCAGTCCGGGACGGGAGAGCTCACCGCCAACGGAGCGAGAGTCACTCACACCACGGCGTCCCTGGCGGCCACGACGACTCGGCAGATCATGAAGACCACGGTGGGCACGGCGGACACGGCGGAGAGGGCGGACACGGAACACACGACGGCCACGACATGCGCGGTGCGCACCACGATCACGCCGGGCACGACATGGGCGGTGTCGTGGACGGATTACCCATGGCCGAGCGCGCGGACGACAGGGACGGGCTGAGGCTCGACCGGCTGCACGTGCCGTTGGGTCCCGCCCTTGGGGACTGGCCCGCGGGGCTGGTCGTGCGTCTGGCCCTGCAGGGCGACGTCGTCCAGCAGGTCGATGTCCAGACCGCGATTCCCGCGCTCCCGCATCCGCCCTTCTGGGACGAACCGTGGCTCCGGGTCGTCGCGGGTGAGCGCGTGACCCACGGCGACGCGGCGCGGCGGTTGTGCGCGGCGCACCTGGACAGCCTGGGAAGGTATTTCGCCGTGGTGGGGTGGGCCGACATGGCTGCCCGCGCCCGCCGCGTACGGGACGGCGCGCTGGCCGGGACGGACGCCGCTGAACTCTCCGCTCTCGCACGCCCTTTGATCCGCCGGGCCGAGCGATCGCGGGCCCTGCGGTGGCTGACCACGGGGCTGGGGCCGCTGTCCGCCGAGCACGCACACCACCTGGGGATCACCGGACCTGCTCTCGTCGCCGACGGCGACGCGCACAGCCGGCTGCTCGTGTGGCTCGACGCGGTGGGGCGGAGTGCGGCCGCCTGTGACGACACCGACGTGGTGGACGCGGCAGAAGCCGTCGGGCCTCGCGGCCGGATCGACGGCCCGGCGCCGCCCTCTCAGCCACTGCTGAACGCCCTGCCAGGTCTGTTGGAGGGCACCGAGTTCGCCTGCGCGCGCATCGTCGTCGCGAGCCTGGACCCGGATCTCGACCAACTCGCGCCCGCTGAGGTGCAGGGAGCGGCCCATGGCTGAACGCGCCCCGCTGTGGGCGGTCTTCGTCCTGCCGGCTCTCCTGCTGGCGGTGACCCTGGTGACGGCCGGTATCGACGCCGTTCTCGCGGCCGGCGCGCGGAACGGACAGCCGGGGTCCTTGCGCGAGATGGCCGTCCGCGCGACGGAGCCCGGCCGCGAGGTGCTGCGACAGCTCGTGCAACAGCCGCGACGGACTCGAACGTCCGACGTGCCGCTGGCCCGGATCGGAGCGGCTCTCCTTCCCGTCGCGGCCGTCCTCGCCGCCGTCGTACTGCCGCTCGGCTTCCGGTCGGTCTCCGATCTGCCGGAGGGAATCGTCTGGTTCAACGCCATGGAGGCGCTGGCGTGGGCGGCGGTGTGGCTGGCGGGCTGGGGGCCGAACTCGACGCTCTCGCTGATCGGCGGGTACCGGTTCCTGGCCCAGGGGCTGGCGTACGAACTGCCGCACATGCTCGCGATCACCACGGCCGCGCTCGGGGCGGAGTCGCTGCGGGTGGGCGAAGTCGTCGACGCCCAGGCCGGATTGTGGTTCGCGGTGTGGATGCCGGCGGCCTTCGGGATCTACCTGCTGAGCGCCATGGCGATGGCGTTCTGGGGGCCGTTCGACCATCCCGCCGGGCGGGATGTGGCCGGTGGCGCGGCCGCCGAGTTGTCCGGCGCGGACCGCGTGCTCTTCCTCGGCGGCCGATGGCTGCTGCTGGTCGTGGCCGCCGCCTTCAGCGTGCCTCTCTTCCTGGGCGGCGGGCACGGGCCGCTGCTGCCCGGCTGGGCATGGACCGTGCTCAAGACAGCGGCCGTACTGGCCTTCCTGGTCTGGCTCCGCCGCAGGGTTCCGACCCTGCGCATGGACCGCTATCTGGAGCTGACCTGGGTCGTGTTGACCCCGCTGGCCATCGTTCAGGCGCTGGTCGTGGCCGTAGTGATTCTGAATCGATAACGAGAGCGAGGTGTCGTACGCACATGGATGTCGCGGTCTTCTCGGTGGCGGCCGTCCTCGCGGTCGTCAGCGGCGCGATGGTGTTCCGCTTCGACTCCATGGCCCGGGCGACGTTCTCCCTGCTGACCTCACTGCTGTGCGTGGGCGGCCTCGTCGTGCTGCTGGGCCTCGACTACCTGGGCATCGTCATCGTGCTGATGATGACCATCGAGATGGCCATCATGGCGGTCTTCATGGTGATGTACATGATGAACCCGGCCGGACTCATGCCGATGACGATGACGCACAACAAGAAGGGGGCGGCCGTCGTCTGCGGCCTCGTCTTCCTCCTCCTGGCCGCCGGGATCCTGCTAGCGCCCTGGCCCGCTCGGCGAGGGAAGGCACCCGCCGATCCGACCATGGAACTCGGCATGTCCCTCATGGGCACGCAGATGCTCACCATGATGACGCTGGGGATGGCGCTGTTCGCGACGATCGTCGCCACGGTGGTGCTGGCCACCCGACGGGGACGGTACGACCGGCTCGGCGACGATCTGCGGGCGCGACGGGCGGACGATCCCGTACGAGGCGGTGTCGGCCGGTGAGTCTGGAACCGTTTCTGCTACTGGCCGCCGCGCTGTTCTGCGTCGGGCTGTTCGGGGCGCTCACCCAGCAGTCGATCGTGATGCTGATGATGGGCCTGGAACTGATGCTGGGCGGGGTCATCCTGGCCGCTGCGGCCATCTGGCACTACATCGCTCCGGCGGCGGCCGACGGACAGGTTCTGATCGTTCTGGCGGTCACGGCGATGGCCCTGGAGATGGCGATCGGATTCGCCGTCGTCACCGCCCTGTTCCGGTCACGGGAGGTCGACATGACCGACATGGCGGCGGAGTTGAAGGAGTGAGCACCCTGCTGTGGATGCTGGTCGCCCTGCCGCTCGGCGTCGGAGCACTGCTCCTGGTGGCGGGGCGGCGGGCCGATCGTATGGCACCGGGCGTGGCTCTCACGGTGACGGCCGCGGCCCTGGGACTGGCCGTCACCGCTGCCTTTCGCCATCCGTCCGTGTCGGCGCCGTTCCTCGACGGACTGCCGATGGAGTTCGCGGTGGACGGCCTGTCGGGGGTGCTGGCGATCACGGTCGCCGGGGTCACCCTGGCCGTCCTCCTCTTCAGCGCCGCCGAGTTCGGGGCGAGCGAGGCGCGGGCACGCTTCTTCGGGCTGATGCTGCTCTTCGCGGGGAGCATGCTGGCCACGGTGACCGCCGCGACCCTTCCGGTCCTGCTCATGGGCTGGGAGGTCATGGGCGCCACCTCGTGGGCGCTGATCGGCTACTGGTGGCGGGATCCGCGGCGTACGAGCGCGGCCGACACGGCGTTCCTCACCACCCGCACGGCGGATCTCGGCCTCTATCTGGCTGCGGGCGCGGCCCTCGCGGCCGGTCATGACCCGACACTCTCGCTCGCGGGCCTGGCGCGCGCCGACGACCCGTGGCTGTCCTTCGTCACCGCCGGCATCATCGCCGCCGCCTTGGGCAAGTCCGCGCAGCTTCCCTTCAGCTTCTGGCTGTCGAAGGCCATGCAGGGCCCGAGCCCGGTCTCGGCGCTGCTGCACTCGGCGACGATGGTCGTCGCCGGGGCGTATCTGCTGCTGCGGACCGGCCCCCTGCTGGGCGCCTCCGGCTGGGGCGACGACCTGGTCGCGTGGACGGGCGCCGCCACCGCGCTCTGCCTAGGGCTCGTCGCCACGGCACAGACCGACCTCAAGCAGCTGCTCGCCGCGTCGAGTTGTGCGCAGATCGGCTTCATGGTGCTGGCCGCGGGTGCCGGTGCGGTCTCCGGCGGCACGCTCCAGCTCATCGCCCACGCGGCGGCGAAGAGCCTGCTCTTCCTCGGCGCGGGCGCCTGGCTGACCGCACTGGGCACGCAGCAGCTTCCCGAGCTGTTCAGTGCCGCCCGCCACAGCCGGACGGCCGGTGTGGCCTTCACCGTGGCCGCGCTCTCCCTGGCCGGACTCCCGCCGCTCTCGCTGTGGGCCGCCAAGGACGTCCTCCTCGCGGGAGCGCTGGAGCGCAGCCCCTGGCTGTACGCCGTCGGGCTGGCTGCCGCCCTTCTGTCGGCCGTCTACAGTGCCAAGGCCCTGTGGTACGTCTGGCAGCGCCCGGTCGTGCCGCGGCCCGATGCCCGCCGCGTCCCGGTCGGTGCGCTGCCGCCGCTCGTCCTGCTCGCCCTCGGGTGCGTCGCTTTGACACCGTTGGTCTTCCCTCCGCTGCGTGACAGCGTCGGGCGCGTTCTCGCGGCGACCGGTCAAACCGCCCCGCACCCCTGGGAGTTCGTACTTTCAGGAGTTCTTGCTCTGCTGGCCGTCGCGATCACTTGGTCCTGGGGACCCCGCCCGCTGCCCCTCCCAGGAAGTGCGAAGTCCGCCCTCCTGGACTGGCTGCACCTTGAGCGCGCCGCCCACCGCCTCCTTGTCGCCCCCGTGATGCGACTCGCGCGCGTCGCCGCAGCGTTCGACGACCGGGTCCTGGACCGGGCCGTCGACAGTTCGGCCACGGGCGCTGTGCGATTCGCCCGCTGGACGGACGGCGTGGTGGAGCGTGCCGTCGACGGCTCGGTGACCGCGCTCGCCGCCGGGACCCGCGCGCTCGGCCGCTCGGCCCGACGTCCGCAGACCGGCCAGCTGCACCAGTACCTCGCCCAGGCCGTCGCCGCCTTCACCGTCCTCGCCGTCGTGCTCGTCCTCGTGAGGTGACCCCTTGCTGACCGCCCTCGTCTTCGTACCCACGGCTGTCGCCCTGCTGCTGTTCGCCCTCCCCCGTCGTGCGGCGCCGGCAGTGTTCCGAACCGTCTGGGTGGTGGCGTCGGCCGTCGAGCTCGCCCTGGTCATCGTGCTGTGGGCCGGTTACGACTCAGCCGGCGGCATGCAGTACGAGGAGCGCGCCCGCTGGATCCCCGGCGCGGGCGTCGGCTACCACGTCGGCGTGGACGGGCTGTCGCTGCCGCTGCTCGCCCTCACCTGCCTGCTGTTCCTCGCCTGCGCGGTGTACTCGCTGCGCGACAGCCGCCGTATCCGCGAGTTCGCCGCGCTGTTCCTCTTCCTGCAGACCACCTGCCTCGGCCTGTTCGCCGCGCTCGATCTGATCCTCTTCTTCGTCTTCTTCGACCTGTCCATCGTGGCGATGTACTTCGTCATCGCCGGCTGGGGTCACCGGCAGGCGGCCCGCGCCGCGCTGAAGTTCTTCCTCTACACCTTCATCGGGTCGCTCGCCCTGCTGCTCGGCTTCATCGGCCTGTACCTGGCCGCGTCGCCCCACACCTTCGACATGGTCGAACTGACCGCCCAGAACCCGCTTGCCGGGCGCTCCGTCTACGGCGCCCTGGTCCTGCTCGCCGTGGTGGTGGGCCTGGCGGTCAAGACCCCGACGGTGCCGTTCCACACGTGGCTGCCGCCGGCCCACGTCGAGGCGCCCGCCGCCGGTTCGGCGATCCTGGCCGGGGTGCTGCTGAAGATGGGCACGTACGGTTTCGTCCGCATCGCCATGCCGATGCTCCCCGAAGTCTGGCGCCGGTACGCCCTCGTCCTGGTCGTCGTCGGTGTCCTCTCGGTCCTCCACGGCGCCCTGGTCGCCCTCGCGCAGACGGACTTCAAGCGGATGGTCGCCTACACCTCCGTGAACCACATGGGCTACATCGTGCTCGCGGTCGGCGCGGCCGCCGCGACGGCGGACAGCTCCGAACAGGCCCGCTCCCTCGCCGTCACCGGGGCGGTGACGCAGATGGTCAGCCACGGGCTGCTCACGGGAGCGCTGTTCCTCCTCGCCGGAGTGCTGTACGAGCGCGGGAGGACGTACGACATGGGCTCCTACTCCGGAGTCGCCGCCGTAGCACCCGCGTTCGCCGCCATGACCGGCGTCGCGGCCTTCGCCTCGCTCGGGCTTCCCGGATTCTCGGGCTTCATCGCCGAGTTCCAGATCTTCACCGGAAGCCTTGGACCACGGCCCGTGGCCACGGCTCTGTCGGTGCTCGGCATCCTCCTCACCGCCGGGCTGTTCCTGCGTGCGCTGCGTCAGGTGTTCACGGGGCCGTTGCGCCTGCCCGACGCCCCGGGCACGCCCCGTGCGTTCCCCGACATCCGCGTGCACGAGAGCCTCGCCGTCGTCCCGCTCCTCGTCCTGGCCGTCGTCCTCGGGGTGGCGCCGCGCTTCCTGCTCGACGTCATCGAACCCGCCTCCTGGTCCGTCCTGGAGTTGCTCGCCCGATGACCGAGATGAACGAGAACCCGCTCGATCTCCTCCCCGAGGTGCTCCTTGCCGCCTCGGCCGTGTTCGGGCTGCTGCTCGGCTCCTGGCTGCCCCGCGCCCGGCAGTGGATCGTGGGTCTGCTGGCGGCGGTGGCGTGCGTGGCCGGGATCGTCGCCGCGTCGGTGGCCGCCGCGGACCCCGCCACGACCGCGTTCGGCGAGGCCTTCGCCGTCGACCCTGTGACGAGTACGTCCCGGATCGTGGTCCTCGGCGGCACGCTCCTCGTCCTCGGAGTCTCCTTCCGTCCCCTGCAAGGGGATTCGCGGGAGACCGAGTTCTACGTCCTGGTGCAGCTGGCGGCGCTCGGCGCGCTGATGATGGCCGGCACCCAGGACCTGCTCCTGCTCGCCGCCGGGTACCTGCTGGCGAGCATTCCCGCCTACACGCTCGCCGGTTTCCGCAAGGACGGACCGGGAACCGAGGCGGCCCTCAAGTACTACGTGATCGGCGCCCTGTTGGGCGTCCTGATGCTGACCGGCGTCACCGTCCTGTACGCGACCGGGCGCGGCACCTCGTATCCCATGCTCGGGGAGGCGTTCCGCGACGCGCCCGAGGCACTGATCGCCACGGGGACGACAGGGCTTGTGGCGGGCGTGCTGTTCAAGGCCGGCGGCGTCCCCGCGCACTTCTGGGTGCCCGACGCGGTACAGGGCAGCAGCCCGCCGGTGGCGGCGCTCCTCACCACCATCCCGAAGATCGGGGCGCTCGCCGCGCTCTTCCGCCTCGGCGACGTCGTCTTCGCGGACAGCACGCTGCCGTGGGCCGCACTCGTGGCCGTACTCGCGGCCGCGTCCATGACGCTCGGGAATCTGGCCGCCTTCTTCCAGCAGGACGTCAAGCGGCTGCTCGCCTACTCGACGATCAGTCAGGTCGGATATCTGCTGATGCCCATCGCGGTCGCCGGCCGAGCGGACCTCGCGCAGCAGGCCCTGCTGTACTACCTCGCGGCGTACACCGTCACCAACCTCGGCGCCTTCGCCGTCGTCTGCGCCCTCCCCCGTGCCCACAGCATCGACGACTACCGAGGGCTCGCGAGGGAGCACCCACTACTGGCCGCGAGCCTCGTCATCTGCCTGCTGGGCCTCGTCGGCACGCCGCCGACCTCGGTCTTCCTCGGCAAACTCGAAGCCTTCAGCGCCGCCTTCGACGGCGGCTATGCGTGGCTTGCCGTTCTGGCGGCCGTCAACACCGTGGCATCCCTCTTCTACTACCTGCGCTGGATCGTGCCGGCGGTCTCCCGGGGCGGCTCCCCGCAGCCTGCCGACAGTGACCGTACGGCGCGTGTCGTCGCGTACGCCGCTACGGCGGTCTCCCTCGGTCTCGGAATCGCCGGCGGACCTGTGCTGGACGTTCTCACTGCGCCGATCACACGCTGAGTCGGGCGTGATCGGAGGGCGGGAGCCTGTGCTACGCACACGGATGGCCCGGATAGTCGTCGCCCTCGGGTACACCTGCCGCTCGCATCCGGCTCAGGACCTCGCGCCGGATCTCTTCGTCGTCGATGGGCAAGGGGCAGTTGGTCTCCCGGTCGAAGACCTCGGCGCCGGCGGCGGTGTTCCAGATGACCCACCGGAGCTGGTGCTCGTCGTCCCTCCAGAGGTAGGCGTAGCTCTCGACAGCCTCTGCAAGCATGGTGTCCTCCGACCTGTTCACGGTGCGGCCTTCTCTGTCTCACGGCCGTCGACGTACGTCGCCACGACCTCGATGTCACCGATCCGCGAGGGGTCGACGCGCCGCGGGTCGTCGCCCAGTACCGCCAGGTCCGCGCGCTTGCCCGGGGTGAGGCTGCCCGCACTGTCCTCCCAGTGGCAGGCGAACGCGCCGGCCACGGTGTACGCGGACAGGGCCTCGTCGACGGTGATGCCCTCGTCCGGGCCGATCGACCGGCCCGACAGGGAGGCGCGTTCGACCATGAACTGGATGGCCCGCAGCGGTGCACCGTCCGTGACAGGGCGGTCGGAGCTGCCCACCAGCGTGATGCCGTGGTCCAGGAAGCCCCTGCCCCGGTACAGCCACGGGGCCCGTTCCTCTCCCATGATCGACGCGTAGTCGTCGCCGAAGTAGCGCAGGAAGTTGGGCTGGACGACCGCGCTGACACCCAGCCGCGCGAATCGGGCCAGTTGGTCGGGGCGGATCAGCCCGGCGTGCTCGATGCGGTGCCGTGCCTCGGGGCGCGGCCGGATGCGCTGGGCCCGCTCCAGGCCGTCCAGCGCGATGTCGGCCGCACGGTCACCGATGGCGTGGACGGCGAGCTGCCATCCGGCGAGGTGGCCGTCCACGATGGTGTCCGCGAGCACTTCGGGGTCGTCCTGCAACTGCCCGGCGTGGTCCAACCCCTCGTACGGACCGCTCAGCGCGGCGGTCCGGGCCATCATGCCGCCGTCGGTGTAGATCTTCAGCGCTCCCACGGAGAGCCAGTCGTCGCCGAACCCGGTGCGCAGGCCGAGGCCGAGGGCCCGGGGAATGCCGTCGGTCTCGTGTGCGGCGACCGGGCGCAGCCGGTCCGCGGACACCATGAGCTGCACGCGCAGCGGCAACAGGCCCTTGTCTCGGGCGAGTTGGTAGGCGCCCAGTTCGACCGGGCTGTGGCCGAAGAGGGTGCCGCCGATGCCTGCCTCGGCGCAGGCGGTGACGCCCTCGGCCAGACAGGTGCGGGCGGCCCGTCCGATCGCCTCGGCCAGATCCTCCTGGGAGTGCGGCAGCCGCAGTGCGCGGGCGGCCCCCATGGCGCCCTCGGCGAGGAAGCCGTTGTCGTGCGGGATGTCGGCGGGGAGCAGGTCGAGCACGGCGGAGTTGACGACGCAGCCGTGCCCGGAGTCGTGCATCATGAACACCTTGTGGCCGTGGCTGACCCTGTCCAGTTCGGCGGCGGTCAGGTGGCGGCCCAGGGCCCGCTGGTCGTAGCCGACGATGCTCACCCAGGCGCCGGGCGAGCCCTTCCGGGTGACGGCTTCCTCCACGACGGCGAGCACGTCGTCGATCCGCGTGCGGCCCGCGATGCTCGGGGTGTTCTCCTTGAAACCCGTCCAGGCCAGGTGCACATGGGCGTCGATGAAGCCGGGCAGCACCGTGGCGCCCTGCAGGTCGATCACCTCGCGGGCGGGCAGGGAGGTCACGGCCTCGTCCAGACCGACGATCCGGCCCCGCCAGATGCCCAGGTCATGGGCGACGGGGTGGTCGGGGTCCATGGTGAGGAAGCGGGCGTTCGTCAGTCTCGTGCTGAGCATCGGGCGTCAGGCGTCCATGGACTCGGCGAGGGAACGGGGGCGCAGGTCGGTCCAGTTGGCCTCGACGAACTCCAGGCAGGCCTCCCGGCTGTTCTCCTCGAAGACGACCGTCCACCCCCCGGGCACGTCCGCGAAGGACGGCCAGAGCGAGTGCTGGCCCTCGTCGTTCACGAGGACGAGGAAACGGCCGTCGGCGTCGTCGAAGGGGTTGGTGCTCATGCGCGGTGCCTCCTGATGAATTAGGTTAGGCTCGCCTAATTGAAAATGAGCTTAGCCTTCTCACTTTCCGCTCCACAAGGAGACGTTCATGAGGTTGGCGGGGGAAGACACCTTCGTCGCGTTCGGACTGCCCGGCGCACCCGGCACCGAAGAGTTCTGGGCGGCTGCGAGGACGCCCGTGTCGATACCCGACGGCGACGGTTGGGTGACCCTGTTCCTGCGGCGCGGGTCCGAAGCGGCGAGCATCGGTTTCGAGAGCTGGTCGGAGCCGGTCCCCCTGCGCCGATGGGGCGACACGGACTGCTGGTACGCCGAGGTGCGCATGCCCGCGCGGCTGCGGGTGACGTACCAGTTCCTCGCGGGCGACGCGGAGTACGCCGACCCGTTCAACCCGGTCGGTGCGGGCGGTGACCGGTCCATCGCCGCGACCCCGGACGCGCCCGACCAGCCGCACTGGCCCGTCGTCGGTGCCGACGACGTCCTGCCCCTCCCCGGCACCCGGATCCGCTGGGCGAGCGAGCGGCTCGGCGGGCGGCGCACCGTGCGAGTCCACCCGGCGGGCGGCGGTGGACCGGTGGTCCTGCTGCTCGACGGGGACGACTGGCTGTACCTGCACCCGGCCACGACCGCGTTCGACTCGGCCGTCGCCGGTGGCGAGATGCCCCCGGTCACACTCGTCTTCCTTCCGACCAAGGACAGGGCGGCCGAGTTCGCGTGCAGGCCCGAGCTGTGGGAGGCGATCCGGGACGAACTGCTGCCGCTGGTGGCGGAATCCGGCGTACCCGCCGACCGGGACCGGCTGGTGGTCGCCGGGCAGAGCCTCGGCGGGCTGAGCGCGCTGTACGCGGCACTGGAGTTCCCGGACCTGGTGTCCCGAGTCGCCTGCCAGTCAGGGTCGTTCTGGTGGACACCCGACGCCATGGACCTGGCGGACCCCTTGGGCGGCCCGGTCGGCGGCGCCATCGCCGCGCGCCTGCGAGAGCGCCCCGACCTGTCCGGTCTACGGGTCGCGTTCGACGTGGGGGAACACGAGACGCGGATGCTGCCCCACTGCGAACTGGCCGAGACCCTCACCGAACAGGCCGGTGCGACCGTACGGGTCTCGCGGTCGGCCGCGGACCACGACCGAGCGGGCTGGCGGCACGCCCTGCTCAGGGATGTCGCCTGGGCACTCGGTTAGCAGGTCAGGTCACCGGGCCACCGCCAGACAGTAGGCCTCGTCGTTGGCGAGGAGGTTGCGATGGGTGTCCTCGGCGGTGATGACGCCGTCGTCCAGGACGAGGACACGGTCGGCGGCGTCCAGGAGGGCCGGGCTGCTGGTGATCACGATGGTGGTGCGGCCCCGGCGCAGCTTCGCGACGTTGCGCGCGATGAGCTGTTCGGTGACCGCGTCGACGGCTGTCGTCGGGTCGTGCAGGACGAGGACGTCGGTGTCGGCGGCGAGCGCGCGGGCCAGAGACAGCCGTTGGCGCTGCCCACCGGAGAGGTTCGCGCCGCGGTCGCGGACGCCGTAGTCGAGTCCTTCGCGGTGGAGGGCGACGACGTCGGTCAGCATGGACGCCTCGACGGCCTCGGGGACCGTCCGGCTGGTGCCCGACGGGTCGATGTTCGTGCGGAGGGTGCCCGCGAAGATCTCCCCGTCGTAGGGGTTCACCAGCATGTGCTCGCGGACCGCCTCGATCGACAGGTCCGCGAGCTCCCGCCCGCTGACCCGTACCACTCCCTCGTACGCGTCGGGCGGGACGTTCACGGCGAGGATCGACGCGAGGTCGGCCGCCGCGCGCGGCTGGTAGGCGGCGATCGCCACGAACTCACCGGCGGCCACCTGGAACTTCAGCTTGCGCAGGACGCCGTGGCGGACGCAGTCGACCTCGAGGTCTCCGCCCGCGGTGGGGCGCTTCTCCCCCGGAACCGTCACCGGCGGCGCGGTCAGCACCAGCGCCATCCGCTCGGCCGACGCGCGTGCGATCATCACGTACTTCGGCATCTCCGAGAACAGCTTGAGCGGTTCCATGATGAACTGTGCCAGCCCCACGGCCATGACGAGCTCCCCGATGTTGATCTGGCCGTCGAACGCCAGCCAGCCCGCCGTCAGGGTCACGGCGGCGGCGAGGACCGCGTTGAGGGCCAGCGCGGTGCCCGCGTACACGCCGTTCACCTTGGCGACGGTGATCGCCTGGTGCTTGGCCTCCGTGCTGACCTTCCGGTAGGACCGGAACGCCGCGTGGTTGCCGCCGAAGCCGTGCAGCGGGCGCAGGCCGATGATCAGGTCGGCGACCTTCGCGCCCGCCCGCGCCACCCGGGCCTGCTGTTCCTGGGTACTGGCGCCGATCCGCTTCGACAGCACGCTCAGCGTCGACAGGATCGCGACGGTTCCCACGATCACCAGCAGGCCGAGCCGGACGTCGGCCAGGCCCAGCGCGACCGCCGCGACCAGCACCGCGACCAGCGAGCTGATCAGCAGCGGCACCACCTCGATGATGTCGGCGGTCTGGTCGGCGTCCTCGGTGGCGATGGTCAGCACCTCGCCGGACTTGAGGTCGACGTCCCTGGCCACCGGCTGGAGGCCGCAGGCCGCGACCCGCACCCGCCAGCGGTGCGCCTCGGTCGTGTTGGCCTTCTGCAGGACGCGCATCCCGAACCGCCACGACAGCGACACGGTCGTGATGATCACGGCCAGCGCGCCGATCGACAGGGCGAGTGCGCCCAGGCTGCGATCCCGCATCGTGTGTTCGACGATCAGGCCGAGCGCGATGGGGAAGGCGGTCTCCCCCGCCTGGTACAGGCCCATGAGGGCGGTGCCCCAGGCCATGGCGCCGACGTTGCGACGCAGTGCGGTCCGGAGGATGTCGGACCCCGGTCGGGGCCGCTGCGTGTCAGGAGTTGTCATCGAGGTGGCGGGCAATCGCTTCCGGGGTTCGCAGGGTGAACAGATCGCGGATCGTGATCACAGGACCGTACTCCCGGCGGAGCAGCCCGATCAGCCGCACCGCCAGCATGGAGTGCCCTCCGAGGGACACGAAGTCGCTCACCGCGCTCACCTCGTCGTCGTCCAGGTCCAGTGCCTCGGCGAAGAACTCGCAGACGACGGACTCGGTCTCGGTCTCCGGTCCGCGCTCCCCCGCCGTGGTCAGCGCGCCCAGCGGCTTGGCCTCCGGCAACGCCTTCGTGTCAGCCTTCCCGTTCACCGTCAGCGGGATGCTGTCGACCTGGGCGTAGTGCGTCGGGCGCAGGAAGTCCGGCAGCCCGGCGCCCACTTCGGCGGCGACCGCGGCCAGGTCGGCGCCGTCCAGCACGAGGTAGGCGGCGAGTCGGTACGCCCCGTCGACCTGCGGGTCGGGCTGGGCGACCGCGGCGACGAACCGCACCGCCGGGTGCGCCGCGAACACGGCCTCCACTTCGCCGAGTTCGACCCGGTGCCCCCGGATCTTGACCTGCTGGTCGGTGCGGCCCAGGTACATCAGGTTCCCGTCGGGCCGGCGGACCACCAGGTCCCCGGTGCGGTACATGCGCTCGCCGGGTTCGCCGAACGGGCACGCGACGAAGCGGTGCGCGGTCTGGGCCGGCTGTCCGAGATAGCCGCGGGCGATGCCGATGCCCGACACGTACAGCTCACCGGGAACTCCGTCCGGCAGGGGCCGCAGCCATGGGTCGAGCACGTACACGTCGGTGTTGTCGATCGCCACGCCCACCACCGGGTCCTGGCACTCGAAGGTGCCGACGCCGAGGGTGTTGATGGTGTACTCGGTGGGTCCGTACAGGTTGTAGCCGACCGTTCCCTCGGTGTCGGCGAGCCGCTGCCACAGCGTCGGGGTGACGGCCTCGCCGCCCAGCAGCACCAGCGCCGGCCGCCGTGCCGGGTTGTCCAACAGCCCCTCGGCGACGAGCTGTTGCGCGTAGGTCGGGGTCACGTTGATGACGTCGATCCCGTGCTCGAGGCAGTACTCGACCAACCGGGGCGCGTCGCGCCGCAGTTCCTCGTCGCAGATGTGCACCTCGTGGCCGTCGGCGAGCCACAGCAGCTCCTCCCACGACATGTCGAACGCGAACGACACGGTGTGCGCGATCCGGAAGACCCGGTGGCCGTGATCGGCCAACACGGGCTCGAAGATCCGGCGCTGATGGTTGATCAGCATGTTGGTGAGCCCGGCGTACTCGGTCACCACGCCCTTGGGCTTCCCGGTCGACCCGGAGGTGTAGATCGTGTACGCGGGGTGCCGCAGGCGGTCCGGGTCGTCCGGCGCGAACGTCACGAACGGCTCGGCCTCGGGCAGCGGGCGGTCCAGCTCGATCAGGTCGCCGGTCAGCGGGGTCAGCCGGGGCGACACGGCGCTCACGGTGAGGATCACGTCCGGGCGGCCGTCGTCGACGATCGCGGCGATCCGCTCGTCCGGGTGGTCCAGCTCCAGCGGCACGTACGCGGCGCCGACGCGCAGCACGGCGAACAGCGCCACGATCGAGTCGAGGGAGCGCGGGATCGCGAGACCCACGGTCGTCTCGGGGCCGATGCCGCGCCCGGCGAGCACGCCCGCCACCGCGCGGCTGCGGTCCCGGAGCCCCGCGAAGGTCATGGTCTCGCCGTGGGCGACGAGCGCGACACGCTCCGGGTCGCGGTCCGCCGCCTGGTCGAACCGGTCGACGACGGTGTCCGTGCCGACGTCCGTGCGTTCGCCGGGAACGGGCTCCGGCCCCAGACCCCGCAGCGCGCCGACCGGCCCGGTCGACCGGGCGAGGTCTTCCAGCACGCTCAGGTAGTCGTCGACGAGGCGCCGGGCGTTCTCGGTGTCCTCGTCTCGGTACTCCAGCTTGACCGTGAGCCGGTCACCGGGCGTGACGACCCACGTGAACGGGTAGTGCGTGGAGTCATCGGCCTTCACCGAGGTGATGCCGTGCCTGGCGTTCATCTCGGCGAACGCGTCCATGTCCAGGAAGTTCTGGAGCACGAAGAGGTTGTCGAACAGGGTGTCGTGCCCACTGGCCCGCTGGATCTCGCCGAGCCCGAGGTGCTCGTGCTCCATCGCCTCGACCCTGGCCGTCTGTACGGCCGACAGGTACTCGCGGACCGTGTCGTCCGGCCGTGCCCGCGTCCACATGGGCACGGTGTTGAGCAGCACGCCGACGATGTCGGACAGTCCCTCGCCCTCCCGGCCTGAGACGGTCACGCCAAACACGGCGTCACCGCGGCCCGTGTGTGCGCCGAGGAGGAGGCCGAACGCGCCGGTCAGCACCGAGTTCAGCGTGACGCCGTGCACCCTGGCCGCTTCCCTCAGCAGGTCCGACTGTTCGGCGGACAGCGTGTGCACGAGCGCGCGCGGCAGGTCGTCCGAGAGGGACGGCCCCGGTCCGGCGAGCAGCGTCGGGCCGGGGAGGCCGGCCAGGTGCTCAGCCCAGAAGCGTTCCGATACGGCGGGGTCCTTGGCGTCGAGTGCCCGGGCGTGGTCCTCGAAGCTCGGCGTGGCCGGGGCCGGGTCGAGCGGCTCTCCCGCGAGGACGGCCTGATAGGCGTCGAACAGGTCCCGCAGCACGATCTCGCGGGACCAGCCGTCCCACAGCAGCAGGTGGTAGCTGAGCAGCAGGCCGTCGCGGTCGTCGGGCAGACGTACCACGGTCAGCCGGACCAGCGGCGGCTCACCCGGGTCGAAGCCCGTGTCGCGGTCCCGGGCGCGCAGGGCCTCGACGTCCGCCTCTGTGGCCAGTTCGACCGTGCGGACGTCGACGCGCCGGCCGGCCTTGAGGACCTGGACCGGGTTTCCGTCGTCGTCGGTGGTGAAGCCGGCGCCCACGACCGGATGCCGCGCGATCACGTACGCCATCGCCTCGGCCAGCGTGTCGGTGTCCAGACGCCGGTCGAAGGTGAACCAGCTCTGCGCGACGTAGTGTCCGGCCGTACCCGCCATCTGGGCCTGGAAGAACAGGCCGCGCTGGAGCGGGGTGACCGGTGCCGTACGCTCGGCCGTCGTGGAGGCGTCCGCGATGCGTTCCAGTGCGCCCCGCCAGTGCTCGGTGATCTCGTCGGGGATGCCCTCGGCGAGGGTGAAGGCCGCGTGCAGGCTTCCGGTGGCCTCGTCGAGCCACGCGTTGACCTCGACCGCGTACGGGCTGCCCTGATCGCCGCCGGTGAGGTGCACCGCCTGGGACTCGCTGCCCCGGCCGAGGTAGTTGAACAGCACCTGCGGGCGGGCGTTCAGCAGCGGAGCCGTCTGCGGGTTGAGGTACCTGAGCTGGCCGTAGGCGACGTGCGCGCACTCGTCCGGCTGACGTTCGGAGACCTCGCGCGCCGCGGCGACGGGGTCGGTGTGCGCGGTGAGCCGCACGGGCGCGATGGCGGTGAACCAGCCGACCGTGCGGGTGTAGTCGTGGTGTTCAAGGACCGGGACGCGGCCGTGCCGTTCCAACTCGATCGCGAGATCGGTGGGCGACGGCTGGATGTGGGTCAGCGCGGTGCGCAGCGCGCCGCACAGCAACTCGGTGAGACCGACGCCGAGTGCGGCGGGCGCGGTACGCGTCACGCGGTCGCTCATGTCGGGCGGGAGTACGACCGTGGTCTCGCGCAGCCCATCGACCTCGGGCAGCAACGGGGGCGCCTGGAGGGTGGTGACCCAGTGTCCGAGGTCGTCGATCGCGTGGGTGGACTGGAGCGCCAGTGCTTCGGCGTACTCGGCGTACGACGTCGTCGGCGGTGCCAGGGTCTCCCCGCGCAGGGCGGTAGCCAGGTCGTCCAGCAGGACCAGCCAGGACACCGAGTCGACGGCGAGGTGGTGCACGGTGACCACCAGGGTCCGGCTCGCCTCCAGCCACGAGAACGCGATGACGTCCCCGGACTCGGGATCGAGCCGTCCGGCGGCCTCGTTCGCCGCCGTCGTCGCATCGGTCGTCGTGTCCGGCCGTACGACGGTGACCTCGCGGGCGGGTTCGGTGCGCAGGGCCCACACTCCGTGCTCGACGCGCGACCGCAACCGGAGGGCCGGGTGCGCGGCCACGACGGCGTTCGCGGCGCGCTCGGCGTCGGCGAACCCGGTGCCCTCGGGGGCCGGCAGCGTCCTGGCCTGGGCGAACCGGGCGAGCGAGCCGCCCAGTTCCCGCTGGCGCAGGATGATCGGCGTCGGCGTCAGCGGGCCGTCCTCGCGGCGGGCGGAGGCGAGCGCCGCCGTGGCCTGCGGTGTGCTTGTCGCCAGGTTTTCGGCGAGCGCGCGCGGTGTCCTGAGCAGGAACACGTCTCGTGGCGCGATCGGCAGGCCGAGTGCCCTGGCCCGGTTGATCACGGTGATGGCGACGATGCTGTCGCCCCCGGCCCGGAAGAAGTCGGTGTCGCCGTCCACGGTGGAGCCGGGCAGTGTCTCGGCGAAGATGTCGACCAGTGCGGCCAGCGCGGAGTCACTCGTGGCCACCGGCGTGTCGTCCTGTGCGGCACGCTCGGTCAGGGCCTTGCGGTCCAACTTGCCGTTGACCGTCAGCGGCAGGGCGTCGACCGGCAGCACCCGGCTCGGCACCATGTGCACGGGCAGCTTCGCGGACAGCAGGCCGGTGAAGTCGCCGGGTACCCGGCCCACGACGTGCGCGACCAGGTGGTCGCCGCTGTCCGCGACGGTCACGGCCACATCGACCACGCCGTCGAGTTCCCTGACCGCGGACTCCACTTCGCCCAACTCGACGCGGAACCCCTTGAGTTGGACCTGGTCGTCGGCGCGGCCGGTGAACTCCAGCTCGCCGTCGAGCGTGCGGCGGGCGAGGTCGCCCGTGTGGTACATGCGGGAGCCGTCGCCCGCGAACGGGTTCGCCACGAACCGGCCCGCGGTGAGCCCCGGCCTGCCCAGGTAGCCGAGCGACACCTGGTCGCCGGCGACGTAGATGGCGCCCACCCGGCCCGGCGGCACCGGCCGGAGCCGGTCGTCGAGCAGGTAGGTGACCAGGCCGGGAATCGGACCGCCGATCGGACTGACGTCGTCGCCGGAGGCGAAGTCCTCGTCGGTCAGCACCCGGTGGGTGACGTGGACGGTGGTCTCGGTGATGCCGTACATGTTGACCAGCTCGGGCGAACCGGTGCCGTGCCGTTCGACCCAGCCGCGCAGCCGCCCGAGATCCAGCGCCTCGCCTCCGAAGACGATCCGGCGCAGTGCGGGCAGCGGCTCGCCGGCATGACGGTCGGCCTCGATGAACTGGTAGAACGCCGACGGGGTCTGGTTGAGCACGGTCACTGAGCGCTCGCGGACCAGCCGGTGGAAGTCGACCGGGGAGCGGGTCAGCCCGTACTCCGGCACCAGCAGCTCGCCGCCGTGCGCCAGCGCGCCCCACAACTCCCAGACGGCGAAGTCGAAGGAGAAGGAGTGGAACTGGACCCACACGTCGTGCGGGCCGAAGGACATGTCGGGCTGGGTGTTCGCGAGCAGGGTCACCACGCTGGAGTGCGGGACGACGACGCCCTTGGGTCTGCCGGTCGATCCGGACGTGTAGATCACGTACGCGGGGTCGTGCCAACTGGCCCCGGGCCCCGGCTCGGTGGTGGCCGACGGCAGCTCGTCCCCCTGCACGAGCAGGCGGGCCGACACGCCCGCCCGGGCCAGCAGCTCCGTGAAGCGGTCCCGCTGCTCACGGTCCACGAGCACGACCTGCGGAGCGGCGTCGGCGAGGACGTACTCCAGCCGTTCGTCCGGATACGCCAGGTCCAGCGGCACGTACGCGCCGCCCGCGCTGACGATCGCGACCAGGGCGACGACTTGCTCGACGGAGCGCGGGACGGCGACGGCGACCCGCTTGCCCGGCCCGACACCGGCCGCGCGCAGGGCCGAGGCCAACTCGTTCTTGGCGTCCGCCAGTTCGCCGTAGGTCAGTGACCGGGTTCCGCCGTCGAGACCGCACTGGGTGACGGCGGTGGCGGCCGGGTCGCGGTGCGCGGCGGCGTCGAACAGTCCGCCCAACGTCGTCGGGGTGATCCGCCCGGGACGTCGGTCGCCCTCGGGCGCCAGGTCGTCGATCAGGGCGTCCGGCCGGGTGAGCAGGTCGGTGAGGGTCCGGGTGAACGTGTGCAGGATCGCCCGGGCGCTTGTCTCCCGCAGCAGCTCGCCGTCGTAGATGAGGTTGAAGCGCGGGCGGCCGTCGAGTGAGCGCTCCACCACCAGTGTCAACGGGTAGTGCGGGGCGCCCTCGTTCACGATGTCGGTGATGACCAGCGTGTCGCCGGGCCGCCGCAGACCGTCGGCATCGGTCGCCACGTCGAACACCACCAGGGTGTCGAACAGGGGGCCGGCGCCGGCCTGGCGGCCGATTCTCGCCAGCGAGACATGCTGGTGCGGCAGTACCGCGCTCTGGTGTTCCCGCACCGAGGCGAGCAGGTCGGCTGCTGTGGTGGCACCGGTCCAACGGGCGTGCACGGGGATCGTGTTGATGAACAGACCCACCATGTTCTCGATGCCGGGCACCTCCGCGTCGCGCCCGGACACCGTGGAGCCGAACACCACGTCCGTGCCGTGCAGGATGCCGCCCAGCGTCACCGCCCAGGCGCTGTGCACGGCCACGCTCAACGGCACGCCGGCCGACCGGGCGGCCGCGTCGATGTCGTTGTCCGGTTCCACGGCGGTGTCGGCGAACCGGTCGGACGGGGTGTGTCCCTCGGCGACCAGCGAGGGGCCGGGCAGCTCGGCGAGCTGGTCACGCCATACCCGGTCGCTCTCGTCGTCGTCGCGTCCGGCGAGCCAGCGCACGTAGTCGGGGAAGCCGCCGACCGGGTAGACGGTGCCTGGCGCGTGGTACTCGGCCAGCAGCGCGCGGAGCATCGGCGGTACCGACCAGCCGTCGGCGATGATGTGGTGCACGGTCTGCACCAGGACGGTGCGGCCGGAGCCCGCGCGGATGAGTGTGCAGCGCATCAGCGGGCCGGTGGCCAGGTCGAATCCGGCGCGGCGGTCCCGCTCGGCCAGGTCACGTATCTCGTCGTCGGTGATGCCGGGGCGGTCCAGCGTGGTGAAGGGCGCCTCCACGCCGCTCTCCAGCACGGAGACCACACGGCCGTCGGCGAGGGCCACGAACCGCGCGGCCAGGTTCGGGTACAGCGTGAGCAGCCGAGTGGCCGCCGCCGCGAGCCGGTCGGCGTCCACCTCGCCGTCCAGCGTCAACAGCTGCTGCTCGACGTAACTGCCCGCCGAGTCGTCGTCGAAGACCGAGTGGAAGTACAGGCCCTCCTGCAACGGGGTCAACGGCAGGATGTCCCGAAGGGCCGGGCCGTCCAGGGCGTCGACATCGGCCTGCGTGAGCGGCACCAGGCCGAAGTCACTGGGAGAGTGGCCGCCCCGGTCGAGCGCGGCCAGCCCCGCCAAGGCCCCCCGGAAGTACTCGCCGAGAGTCGCGATGTCCTCGTCGGTGAACATCCCGTCAGGCCACGAGATGTTCGTGACCAGCTCGTACCCGCCGGTCGAGGCGGGTTCGGCGATCGCGTTGAACTCCAGGGGGCGCGGCAGGCGCATCCCCGGGTCGCGCTTCTCGCCCAACTGACCTGTGGTTCCCGTGAGTTGCCAGTCCTCCGACGCGCCCGCGTCGAAGCGGCCGAGGTAGTTGAACAGCACCTGCGGGGCGGGTGCGTCGAACTCGGTGTGGGTCAGGTACCGCAGGGCGCCGTAGGAGACGCCGTTGTCCGGCACCCGGGCGAGGTCCTCCTTGACCGCCTTGAGCGCGGTGGCCAGGTACTCGGGCGCGGTGAAGTCGGCCGCCGCGCCGGGGTCCACGGTCACCGGGAACAGGGTGGTGAACCAGCCAACGGTCCGCGACAGCTCCGGCTCGAAGCCGGCGGAGCCCGCCACGAACTGTCCTTCGCGGCCGTGGCCCTCGAGTTCGATGTGCGCGAACGTCTGGTCCTGCCCGAGGTCGCGGCGCCAGCGGGCGAGGGTGACGGCGAGGGCGGTCAGCAGTACGTCGTTGACGCCCGCGTGGAACTTCGCGGGGATCTCACCCAGCAGCGCGGCCGTGACGTCGGGGCCGACCGAGACGGTCCGCACCCGCTCCCGCGCGACGGTGTCGGTTTCGGACAGCGGGCGCCTGCCCACCGGTTGGTCCACTCCCGGCAGGGGACGCCAGTAGTAGGCACTGTCCGCGTCGAACGCCGCGCGCTCCAGCAACTGCGTCCAGCGCCGGAACGACGTGCCCACCGGGGGCGGCTCGATCGGCGCGCCCGAGGCGAACTGCCGCCAGGCGGTGGCCAGGTCCTCCATCAGGACCCGCCAGGACACACCGTCGATCACCACGTGATGGGCGACCAGGACCAGTTGCCGTGCCTCGCGGCGCCAGACGGCACGCAGCATCACGCCGCCCGCCGGGTCCAGTGCGTCGGTGGCGAGCGCGACGCACTCGTCGAGCGGGCGGTCGCTCTCCTGCCAGCCCGCAGCGGCCTGGTCGGCCTCCGGGATGTCGAAGCTCCAGCGGTCGCCGCGCACCAGCCTGGCGCGCAGCATGTCGTGCCGCCGGACCACGGCGGCGAGGATCGCGTCGAGAGCGTCGGCGGTCAGGTCCGCCGGGGTGTTCAGTACGACCGACTGTACGAAGCCGTCGATGGCGTCCGTGGTCTCGCCGAGCCACTGCACGATGGGCGATCCCACGACGGAACCGGTCGCGACGTCGCGGTGGTCCACCGTGGAGACGTCCTCACGGCTCGCCACCGCCGCCAGGGCCCCCACGGTGCTGTTGGTGAAGATCTGCCGTGCCGTGACGTAGAGACCGGCGTCGCGCAGCGCGCTCAGCAGTGAGATCGCCAGAATGCTGTCGCCGCCGAGCTGGAAGAAGTCCTGGTCGACACCGACCTCTTCGAGCCGCAGCACCGCCGCGACCGCCGCGCACACCTTGCGCTCGTTCTCGGTGGCGGGCTGTATGAGCGAGCCCGTCCGGATCGCGGGTTCCGGCAACGCGTTCCGGTCGAGCTTGCCGTTCGCGGTGAGCGGGAACTCCTTCATCACGACGATGTGGGCGGGCACCATGTACTCCACCATGTGCTCGACGGCCCACGCCTTGACCGCGTCCGCCCGCAGGTCCTCGCTCCCGGCGGCCGGGATCACGTATCCCACCAGGTAGGTGCCGCCTGCCGCGTTCTTCTTGGCGACGACGCAGGTGTGCCGTACCCCGGGGTGCTCGGCGAGACCGACCTCGACGTCCTCGATCTCCAGCCGCATGCCGCGGATCTTGATCTGGTTGTCGGCCCGGCCGAGGAAGTCCAGCGAGCCGTCCGGGGCGAACCGCGCGAGGTCGCCGGTCCGGTACAGCCGGGACCCGTCCGCGGCGAAGGGGTTCGCCACGAAGCGGGACGCCGTCAGGCCGGGCGCGCCCACGTACCCGCGCCCCAGGAGGAACCCTCCCACGTACAGTTCGCCGCCCACCCCGACCGGGACCGGGCGCAACGCGTCGTCCAGGACGTACAGCTGGGTGTTGGGGTTGGCCTTGCCGATCGACGTCGACAGGCGTTCCGCCGCACCCCGGTAGATGACGTGCGAGACGCCGATCGTCGTCTCGGCGGGGCCGTAGCCGTGGTACATGGGGATGTCGAGCTTGGTGCGGAACCGCTCGTACAGCTCCGGGGTCAGCACCTCGCCGCCGCACCACACGTGCCGCAGGCTGTTCAGCCGCCCGGAGTCGCCGGCGATCTCCAGCAGTACGTCCAGCATGGACGACACCAGGTAGGTGAAGGTGACGCGCTGCTCGGCGATCACGCTCAGCAGGTGGTGCGGGTCGCGTTCGCCGCCGGGCCGCAGGACCACCAGCCGGGCGCCGGACACCAGCGGCAGGAAGATCTCGTTGATGGAGATGTCGAAGGACAACGGTGCCTTGAACAGCGACGCGTCGTCGTGGCCGAAGCCGAGGATCTCGTTGACCTGCCACAGCAGGCGTTCACTGATCGCTTCGTGCCGGATCATCGCGCCCTTGGGCCGCCCGGTCGAACCGGACGTGAAGATCACGTATGCCAGGGCGTCGCCGAGGACGGTGACCCCGGTCCCCTCGGTGGGGTAGGAACCGAACCTCCAGTCGCCGAGGTCGACGGCCACGGCTTCCGGTTCGGCCGGGTCGTGCTCGCCCGAGTCGTTGAGCTGTACGACGACCCGGGCGTCCTCGATGACGACGGCCCGGCGCGCGGCGGGCCACCGCGGATCGAGCGGCACGAACGCGCATCCCGCCTGGAGCACGGCGAGCAACCCGATCACCATGTCGGCGGAGCGGCCCAGTGAGATGCCGACGACCTGTTCGGCGGCGAGTCCGCGTTCGATCAGATGATGGGCCAACTGGCTGGAGAGATCAGCCGTCTGACGGTAGGTCAGCGACCGGTCTTCGTCGACGATGGCTACGGCGTCCGGCCTGGTCCGCGCCTGCTCGCGGAACATCTCCACGATGGTCGGGCGGACCCGGTCGGCCTCGGTGTCGTTCCACTCGGCCAGGGCCTCGAGTCTCGCCGCCACGCTCGACGGGCCGATGGTGCCGATGGACCGGTCCGGGAAGTCGGCCAGGTCGTCGAGCGCGAGCTGCGCTTCGGCCGGCACGACACCTTCCGGGACGGTGATGCTCAGGTCGTCCGCGCCGACCTCCCAACCGCCGGGCGCGGCCCCGCCGTTGTCGACCCACCCGAGGACGTCGGCGAACAGAGTGCCGGGGGTGAGGTCGATGCCGTCGGGACTCAGACCCGTCGCCCAGTACGACAGCCCGATGGCGCAGGCTTCGGCGATGGTGCGGTCGGAATAGTCGCCGGTTCGCCGGCGCACGTCGGCCAGGCGCGCGGGAGAAAGCAGTACGAGACGAGCGCTCGGTTCCCTCATCGAAGACTCAACACCCCTTCCAGATATGAAAGTTAGCCTAACCTAAATTAGGGTTACCTAACTGCCTTCTCGCCAAGCCCGCCACAGTCGCGCATACCGGCCGCCCAGAGCCACCAACTCGTCGTGAGTTCCCTGCTCCACGACGCGTCCCGCATCCAGCACGGCGATCCGGTCGGCCGCCATCGCCTGGGTCAGCCGGTGCGCCACGAACAACGTGGTGCGGCCCGAGCACGCCGCCAGCACGGCCCGCTCCAGCTCGGCGGCGCCCTCACTGCCCGCCTCCGCCGTCGACTCGTCGAGCACCACCACCGGCGACCGGCCCAACACCAGCCGGGCCAGGGCGATATGGGCGACCTTGGTGACGTCCAGGCGCTCGCCGCCCTCGCCGACCATGGTGTTCAGCCCCTCGGGCAGTGCGTCGACCCACCCGTCGGCGCCGACCGTACGCAAGGCGTCCATCAGCTCGGCGTCGGTCGCCTCCGGCCCGGCCAGCCGCAGATCGTCGGCGAGCGGACCGGAGAACACATGCGTCTCCTGCGTCAGGATGCTCACCAAGGCACGCGCCCCGGCCTCGTCCAGACCGGCGAGGTCGGTCGACCCGACGCGCACCGACCCGGCCTGCGGGGTCCCGATGCCCGCGATGAGCGCGGCCAGGGTCGTCTTGCCCGCGCCCGTCGCCCCCACCAGGGCAAGCGAACCACCGGCCGGAATCGTCAGGTTGACGTCCCGTAGGACCGGCTCGTCGGTGCCGGGATAACTGAACGTCAGCCCCTCCACCGTCACCGGGTACGGCCCGGCGCCCGCCGACTCGACGGCCGCGTCGCCCACCAGCCGGTCCTCCGCGTCCTCCGCCAGCACCCCGACCAGCCGGGTCAGGCTCGCGCCCGACTTCTGCGCCTCGTCGAAGGTGAACATGATCAGGCCCAGCGGGGTGAACAGCCGGTGGAACAGCAGCGGGGCCGCCGACACCTCGCCGAGGCTGGCGGCATCGGCCTCCAACAGGGCGTACCCCACCACGAGGATGAGGACCAGCCCGATGAACTCGGCGCGGTTCTCCCTGCCGACGAACCGGCCGAAGAACCGGAACACCTCGATGCCGAGATCGCGCACCCGCCACGACTCACTGGTGACCTTCTCGCGGAAGGCGTCCTCCAGACGGTACGCCCGGACCGTGTCGATCCCGTTCAGACCGCTGATCAACGCCTGCGCGCGGTCGGCCTGGGCCACCCGCTGCTTCCGGTAGAGCGGGGCGGACCGGGGGAGATACCAGCGCAGGGCCAACGCGTAGGCGGGAAGCGCGCCGGCGCCCGCCAGGCCGAGCCGCCAGTCCAGCCCGAACATGCCGGCCGTGGCGATGGCGACCAGCACTCCCGCCGAGAACACCGTGGGAATGGCCGTGCGGATGCCCTTGGAAATGACGGCCACATCGTCACCGACCCGGGACAGCACGTCGCCCCGGCCGACCTGCTCGATCCGTGCGCTCGGCATCCCGAGCACCGCACGGACGGCGCCTTCGCGCAGCCGCGCGAGCAGATCCGCGCCCAGCCGCCCGATCAGGTACGTCGACACCGCGGTGGCCGCCGCGCCGAGCAGCGCGGCGGCACCCATCAACACCCCGATCGTGACCAGGATCGAGCGCGATTCGCCCTCGACCACCCCGTCGACCACGCGGCCGAGCAGGAGCACCGGGAGCACCTGGAGCGCCGCCCCGGCCACCGTGGTGAGCACGGTGGCGACCGTCAGCCATGGCACCTCGCGGCAGTGCGCCGCGACCCATCGGGTGGCCTCGCGTCCGGTCGCCGTGCGCAGGGTCGCCGGGGCGACGCGCGTGTCGGTCGTGCTCACACCTAGCCGACCGACTTGACGAGCTCGTCGATCGCGTACGGCATGGACAGCAGGGTGCCCTGGGAGATGGCCGCGCCGACCGCCGGGCCCTCACTGTCCAGCAGGTACGACACCTTGCCGTTCTTGACCGCGTCCAGGTTGGCGAACAGCTTGAACTTCTTCAACGCCTCCGTGTCCGCCTTGTCGTTGATGACGAAGATGCGGTCGACGTCGACGAGGTCGATGCGCTCGGGTGAGAGCTTGGTGTAGAAGCTGCCGTCCGCGACCTTGTCGATCTCGGTCTGGTACTTGAAGCCGATGCCCGACACCAGCCGTCCGCGCACGTCGGTCGAGGTGAACGGCGCCACCGAGTCCTCGTACCAGGACAGCGCGACAGCGGTCTGGTCCGCGAACTCGGGGTGCGCCTTCTTGGCCGCGTCGAGCTTGCCCTGGATGTCCTCCACCATCTTCTCGCCCTCCTCGGCCTTGCCGAGCGCCTTGGCGATGTGCAGCGCGTTGTCCTGCCACGGCGCGCTGAACGGCTCCTTCTCGGCCTTGGTACGGCCGACCGTCGGAGCGATCTTGGAGAGCTTGTCGTAGGCGGCCTGGTCGATCTCGGAGTAGACCGCGATGATCAGGTCCGGGCGCAGGGCGGCGATCTTCTCGTAGTTGGGGCCGGAGTCACCGTTCTTCATGATGACCTCGGGCTTGGTGTCGCCCCACTTGTCCTTCACCCAGGGCCACTGGGTGTTGATGTCGGGCGTCCGGCCCGCCGGGTTCGGGTACTGGTCGACCATGCCGACCGGCTTGATGCCGAAGGCCAGGACGGTCTGGTCGTCGGTGTAGCCGACGGAGACGACCCGCTGGGGAGCCTTGGTGACCTTCGTGGTTCCGAACGCGTGCTCCACGGTGACCGGGAACGCGCCGGCGGCGGCAGCCGGTGTGTTGTCGCTCGACTGGTCCGCCGAGTCGGAATCACCGCATCCCGCGAGGAGTCCGACGCCGAGCGTCGCGGCGGACAATATCGCCGCCAACCGCCGCCAGGGCTTCTTGAGCGTCGTTCGATGGAGGAGCATCCGTAAACCCCTTGCTTTCGCGCTGTCCACTACGCCCCCGTCTAAGGGCAGGCAAACCTTATCGCGCCAAAGTGAGGCTAGCCTAGCCTAACTTCCTCTTTATCGAGGCCTATTCGACCTGGACATGCGTGCGACCGATCGGCACGATGAGCGGCCGGTCACCCACCGGGTCGTCGATCACCTGGGCGCGCAGTCCGAACGCCTCGTGCAGCAACTCGGCGCTGATCACGTCGCGCGGGTGCCCCTGCGCCAGGATCGACCCCTCCCTCATCACGATGAGGTTGTCGCTGTAGCGCGTGGCCAGATTGAGGTCGTGCAGCACCATGACCACGGTGCACCCGGACTCGTGCAGGTCGTCCACCAGGTCGAGCACGTCGATCGCGTGCGACAGGTCCAGGTAGGTGGTCGGCTCGTCCAGCAACAGCAGGTCGGTGCCCTGGGCCAGGGTCATCGAGATCCAGACGCGCTGGCGCTGTCCGCCGGACAGGGAGTCGACCGGACGGTCGGCGAGGTCGGACACCCCGGTCATGGCCAGCGCGCGCTCCACGACGGCGGCGTCGTCCGACGACCACTGCCGCAGCCAACTCTGGTGCGGGTGGCGGCCCCTGGCGACCAGGTCGGCCACCGTCAGCCCCTCCGGCGCGACCGGCGCCTGGGGCAGCAGGCCGAGCTTCTTCGCCACGTCCCTGGTCCTGAGCCTGACGATGTCCTCGCCGTCCAGCACGACCGTCCCCTTGGCCGGCTTGAGCAGCCGTGACAGGGTCCGCAACAGGGTCGACTTCCCGCAGCCGTTGGGGCCGATGATCGTGGTCATCACCCCGGGCGGAATCGCCACGTCGAGGTCGTCGATGACGATCCGGCCGCCGTACCCGACCGTGACGCCCCTGGCTGCCAGCCGCGAGGCCTCAACGACCCCTGACTCGATCTCGGTGATGTGCTGAGCGACCACAAGGCCCCCTCATTCAGGTCTGCCTAACTTTGTATCAGCTATCTGAGGTTGGCCCGCACCAGCAGATAGACGAGGAAGGGGCCGCCGATCGCGGCGGTGACCACACCGACCGGGAGACTGATCGGCAGTGCCGTGCGCGCGACCAGGTCCGAGCCGATCAGCAGCAGCGCTCCCACCATGCCGGAGGCCACCATCGGCGGCGTCGGGTACCTCGTCAGACGCAGCGCCACCTGTGGCGCCACCAGCGCGACGAACGGGACCGGGCCCGCCGCGCTCACCGCCACACCGGCCAGCAGCACCGCGCACAACAGCAAGACCGCCCGCACCATCGCGTACCGGACGCCCAGGCCCGCGGCGACCTCGTCGCCGAAGTGCATCGGCTTGAACTGGAACGCGACACACGACACGACGACCATGAGGACGAGCGTGCCCCAGAGCGCGATCCGGACCTCGCCCCACGAGCGGTTGTCCAGCGAGCCGACCAACCACGCCTGGGCCTGGGCCACGTCCCTGATGTCGGCCGTGACCAGCAGCCAGGCCGTGATCGCCTCCATCACGGCACTCACCGAGATGCCGATGAGGATGAGCCGGAAGCCGTCGATCCCCCGCCGCCACGCAAGGAAGTACACCAGCAGCCCCGTACCGAGACCGCCCGCGAGCGCCGCCGCGGACAGGCCCACGGAGCCGACGATCGCCGCGGCGGTCCCGCCCGACACCGTCACCCCGAACACCGCGACCGCGCTGGCGCCGCTGGTGATCCCCAGAATGTCCGGGCTGGCCAGCGGATTGCGCGCGATGGACTGCGTGATCGCCCCGGACACCCCCAGCGCGATGCCCACGATGAGACCGGCCAGGGCACGCGGCATCCGCAAGTCCATGATCACGAACTCGTCGACCTGCTCACCCCGGCCGAGGATCGTGGCGATCACCCGGGACAGACCGATGGGGAAGTCCCCGACGCCGATGGACACGCAGAACAGCAGGAAGGTCGCCGCCGCCAGCAGCAGCGTGACGCACACGAGCCAGGGCCGCCATACGAACGACACGTTTCCGACCCGCACGCCCGGCGCCACCGATGGCTTCACGTCTGCCCCGTTCGGCTTCACGTCAGTTACGTTCATGCGTTCTTGAACTTTCCGCGCCACACCAGAACCGCGAAGAACGGGGCGCCGAGGAGAGCGACGACGACACCCGTGTCCAACTCACCCGGCCGCACCACCAAGCGCCCCACGACGTCGCAGACCAGCAGCACGACGGCGCCGAGCAGACCCGCGTACGGCACCAGCCAGCGATAGTCCGGCCCGGTCAGGTACCGGGCCACGTGGGCCACCATGAGCCCGAGAAAGGCGATGGGGCCGCAAGCCGCCGTCGCCGCGCCCGCCAGCAGGGTGATGGCGGCGATGCCGATGGTCCGGCTCAGCGCGATGTTCACGCCCAGCCCCCGCGCCACGTCGTCGCCCAGGTTGAGCAGGTTGAGGGAGGGCAGCATGGACAGCGCCAGCACCAGCCCGACCGCGATGAACGCGGTCACCGGCCAGATGACGTCGAATCCGACACCGGCCACGGAGCCCGCGTTCCAGAACCGCAGCGCGTTCAGCGACTCCTTGTCCGACAGCGCGACCGCCGTGGTCATCGCCGCGAGGAACACCGTGATCCCTTGCCCGGCCAGTGCGAGCGTCAACGGGTTGCCGGCCCCCCGGCCGATGCTCGCCAGGCCGAACACGACGACTCCGGCGACCGCCGCCCCCAGGAAGGCGAACCAGACGTACTGGAACGGGTTGGAGAACCCGAACACGGCGATCACCGACACCACGGCGAACGAGGCGCCGGCGTTCACCCCCAGCAAGCCGGTGTCGGCGATCGGGTTGCGCGTGTACCCCTGGATCAACGCCCCACCGACTCCCAGGGCGATACCCGCCACGATCGCGAGCACCGTCCGGGGCACCCGCACGGTCTCCACGATGAGCCTGATCTCGGTGAGCCGTTGGTCGGAGTCCGGCGCCGCGAACAACCCGTGCCACACCTCGGCAGGACTCAACGCGCGCGCACCGACAGCCAACGACACCGCCGCCGCGATCACAAGGATCACCACAAGCGTGCCCAAGCCCACAACCCGCCGCCGACGGGCCTCTGTTGTGCCCCTGGGCGCGGGGCGCTCAACTGCAATCGTGCCCATGTCGACGTACGTTATCCCTTTGATCAACGGGAACGGCAGCGCCCTAAGGGGCGCGGGGCTGTGCGGAGCTAACGCGCGGTGCTGCCGGTTCCGTCGGCGACCGTCCGGGCCTCGTCGGAAGCGGACTTGCGGCCTCGGTCGAGGAGCGAGTCCAGGATCTCGCCGACCCTGATGGCGGTGTTGGAGAGCAGGGACGACGTGATGCCGTGCGTGTGCTCCGTACCGCCCTGCAGATAGATGCCGCAGTGCAGGCCGGGGTCCGTCGCGACGCGGTAGTCGCGCTCGACGCGGACGCGGCCCTCGTCGTCACGGAGGCAGCGGTCCGCGACCTCGCCGAGGAGGCCGAGAGGGTCGGCAGGACTGTAACCGGTGGCGAAGACCACGACGTCCGCGTCGAGGAAGGTCTCCTCGCCGGTGACGAGGGACTTCACGGTGGCACGGACCTTCTCCGGCGTCTCCTTGACGTCGGCGAGCCGGGACACGTTGAGGAAGCGCAGCCGCTCGGTGCCGAGGACCTTCTCCTGGTACATCTGCCGGTAGAGGTCGTCGATCAGGTCGATGTCCACCACGGAGTAGTTGGTGTTGCCGTGGTAGTCCATCAGCCGGCGTTTGACGTTCTCGGGCGCGGCGAAGTACTCGTCGACCGCCTCCGGGTCGAAGATCCGGTTGGCGAAGCTGCTGTCGTCGGCGGGGCTGTAGCCGTAGCGGGAGAAGACCGCGCAGACCTCGGCCTGGGGGAAGCGGCGGTGCAGGTAGGCGACGTTCTCGGCGGCACTCTGCCCGGCGCCCACGACGATGAACCGAGAGGGTGAGGTGCCCTCCAGTTCGTCGACCTTCGCCAGTAGTTCGGAGTTGTGCCAGACGCGCTCGCCGCGCTCGACGCCCTCCGGCATGAGGGGACGCAGCCCGGTACCGATGACGAGGTTGCGGGCCCGGTGGACCGCGAGACCCTCCCCCGCGCGGACCGTCACCTCCAGGTGGTCCACGGCTCCGTCGCGGATGACAGGCGCGACACCGACGACCTCGTGGCCGTAGGAGACCATGTCCTCGACCTTGGCCGCGGCCCACTCGAAGTAGTCGTGGAACTCCACCCGCAGCGGGAAGAGGTTCTTGTGGTTGATGAAGTCGATCAGCCGTCCCTTGCTCTTCAGGTAGCAGAGGAAGCTGAACTCACTGGCCGGGTTCCGGAGCGTCACCAGGTCCTTGAGGAAGGACACCTGCATGGTCGCGTCGTCGATCAGCATGCCGCGGTGCCAGCCGAAGCGAGGCTGCTGCTCGAAGAAGTGGGCGCTGATCGCCTCCTGCTCGCCGACGCGTGCGTTGTGCTCGCTGAGTGCGATCGCCATGGCCACATTGGACGGTCCGAAGCCGATGCCAATGAGGTCGTGGACCGGTGGTGCGTCACCAGGAAGAACCTGTGACATGTCACTCCCATCGTGCGGGGCAGCCGCCTGGCAGCCGCGGGGAAGTACGAAAGGTGGGCAAGCCGACAGAGCAGCACACCACGGAACTTAGGTGAGCCTAAGCTAAACCCGTGAGGGTGTCGACAGGGCAAAACGGACGACCGAGTACCGATACCCGCCCCAACTGATGCGCTTTACGCACCCGTTGCGGGCTAAGGTAAGCCTTGCTTTACTTGCTGGCGGCAGTCCCTACGCTGAGGAGGAACCCCATGCGGGTCGTCATGTTCGGTTACCAGACGTGGGGGCACCGCACCCTGCAAGCCCTCCTGGACTCCGAACACGACGTGGTACTGGTCGTGACGCACCCCAAGAGCGAGCACGCGTACGAGAAGATCTGGAGCGACTCCGTCGCCGACCTCGCCGAAGCGCACGGCGTCCCGGTACTGATCCGCAACCGCCCTGACGACGACGAGCTGTTCGAGCGCCTCAAGGAGGCCGACGCGGACATCATCGTGGCGAACAACTGGCGGACGTGGATCCCCCCGCGCATCTACGGCCTCCCGCGCCACGGCACGCTGAACGTGCACGACGCGCTGCTGCCGAAGTACGCCGGCTTCTCCCCGCTGATCTGGGCTCTGATCAACGGCGAGCCCGAAGTCGGCGTCACCGCGCACATGATGAACGACGAACTCGACGCCGGCGACATCGTCCGGCAGGAGGCGGTGCCGGTCGGACCGGCGGACACCGCCA
Source organism: Streptomyces sp. NPDC002838 (assembly GCF_040295365.1). Classification (NCBI taxonomy): domain Bacteria; kingdom Bacillati; phylum Actinomycetota; class Actinomycetes; order Kitasatosporales; family Streptomycetaceae; genus Streptomyces; species Streptomyces sp. NPDC002838. Next base: position 94,573 of record NZ_JBEOVF010000021.1, read on the forward strand.
CCGACCTCTTCCACAAGACCGTCGACCTCATCGCCCCGGTCACCATCGGCGCGCTCGACCTCATCGCCGCCGGGCAGACGGAGTTCACCAAGCAGGACCGGTCCCGGGCGAGCTTCTTCCACAAGCGGTCCATAGAGGACAGCCGTATCGACTGGAACTGGCCCGCAGAGGACCTCGAGCGCCTGATCCGCGCCCAGTCCGACCCCTACCCGAGCGCCTTCACCTTCCACAAGGGCAAGCGACTTGAGGTCCTCGCCGCCGTGGTGTCCCAGGGCCGCTACGGCGGTACGCCCGGCCGGATCTTCTACCGGGAGGGCGAGGGCGTGGTCATCGTCGCCGGGGCCGACGCCCGTACCGGCCGCAACCACGGCCTGGCCATCACGCGCGTACGGACGGAAGACGGCCGGGAGTTGGGTGCGACCGAGTACTTCACCTCCATGGGCGGATACCTCACCAGTCAGCCCTGAGCACCGTGGAACGGTCCTGCGCGGGGCCGTTCGGTGTGCAAAGGTGTCGGCCCCCCTACGGTCCCAGGGGCCGACCAAACCGCCGCCGCGCGGATCCCAGTCCGCGCGGCGGCGTTCATCCGCATTCCACCTGCCGCCGCTCGGGTCAGATCACGCGGAAGAGGTCGGCGGCGGCGTGGACGTCGGTGAGGTCCTCGATGGAGCGGAGGTTGTCGCACCGGGCGTCCAGGACCGATTCGGCTTCGGCGGCGCGCGGGGCGCCGATGGCCACGCCGAAGACGCGGAAGCCCAGCAGGTGCTTGGCGTCGTTCCAGCCACGCATCCATTCCTCGGTGACGTCGCATTCCTCGTCGGTGATCATCACGATGTCGCCGCGCTTGCGGGCGGTGTCGGGCGCCCTGGTCGGTGGTCTGCTCAATTCCTTGCCTGTGACGTCCTGTTGGGCTGATGAGACGGCCCTTCGCCCGAGCAAGATAACTTGGAGAGCGGGCCCCTCCCTTTTGAGAACCGCATTGTGCGAAGCCCCGGGGTCAACGTCATCGGCCTGCTGCTCTGCTGGGTCTCCGTTCTGGTCAGGAATCGAGAAGCGCGAGTCTCGGAGCCGCACCTAGCGTCATCGTCATGACTTCCATCGAATCCGTCACCCTTGAGGTGGCCGACCCCACGGCCGCCACCCGCTTCTACACCACCGCCTTCGGCCTGGGCAGTCAGATACGCCTGCGGGCCTCGGAGGCACCGACAACCGGCTTCCGCGGGTTCACGCTGTCGCTCGTGGTCTCCCAGCCGGCCGACGTCAACGCCCTCATCGACGCCGCCGTGGACGCCGGCGCCGCGACGCTGAAGCCCGCCACCAAGTCGCTTTGGGGCTACGGGGGCGTCGTACAGGCCCCGGACGGGACGGTCTGGCAGGTCGCATCGTCGTCGAAGAAGGACACCGGCCCGGCCACCCGACAGATCGACGAGATCGTGCTCCTGCTGGGAGTCGCGGACATGGCCGAGAGCAAGCGGTTCTACGTCGACCGCGGCCTCGCGGTGGCGAAGAGCTTCGGCAGCAAGTACGTCGAGTTCGCCACCGGGTCGGGTCCCGTCAAGCTGGCGCTGTACAAGCGCCGTGCCCTGGCCAAGGTCGCCGGCGTCTCTCCCGACGGCACCGGCTCGCACCGGCTCAGGATCGGCAGCGATGCCGGGCCGTTCACCGACCCGGACGGGTTCACGTGGGCGACCGCGTCGGAGACCGCGTCGCTGTGAACCGGGTGACGCGGGTGCACGCCGACATCGACGAAAGGTGTTCTCACATGTGTCAACCCCGCTTGGGACCGCGCACTCACCGCGGCCCTTCGCCTGAACAACCTCGCGCGCCGCGACCAGCCACAGAACACCTGAAGCAGCAGCATCCGGCCGTCGCCCTCCTACGGCGCCCCCAGCGCGCGGCTCCCCGGGGCAAGGAAACCCGTCCGAGCGTGTCCGTCATCGACGCGCTGGCCCGTGCCCTGCTACTCCAAGAGGACGAGCACGAGCACCTGCGCGGCCTCGCGGCACGTGCGGCCCAGCAGGCGCCCGAGCCGCCTACTGGCTCACACCCCGGGCGGGCTGCGATTGTTCGCCCGTCTGCGCGCCCTGGCCGACGCCGACCCGGACCTGACCCGGCTGTGGGAACGCTACGACGTCAGAACGCGCGCACACGGACGTACGGCCTACCGCCACCCTGACGTCGGCAGGTTCACCCTGGGCTACCCATGCAGCTGGAGGGAACCGTCGGCCACCGCCACAGCTGATGCTCGAACGGTTCACCAGCCATCTCGCCTGAGGCACGGCAAGCAAGCGCTCGGGCGCCTCTCCCCGCCGAAGCGGCCGGTCCGCATCATCGCCGGATCCCTCGGGGCTCAGCGCACCGGGGTCGCCTTGCCCGACGCGAGGTCGAGGGCGATGTCCACGATCATGTCCTCCTGCCCGCCGACCAGGCCCCGGCGGCCGACCTCCAGCAGGAGCGCGCGGGCGTCGACGCCGTAGCGTTCGGCGGCGATCTCGGCGTGGCGGAGGAAGGAGGAGTAGACACCCGCGTAGCCGAGGGTGAGGGTCTCGCGGTCCACCTGGACCGGGCGGTCGCGCAGTGGTCGTACCAGATCGTCGGCGGCGTCCTGGAGGGCGAGCAGATCGCAACCGTGTTTCCAGTCCTGCAGGTTGGCCACTGCGATGAAGGCCTCGATGGGACAGTTGCCCGCGCCCGCGCCCTGCCCGGCGAGGGACGCGTCGACCCGGGTGACGCCCTCCTCCACCGCGACGACGCTGTTCGCGACCGACAGCGACAGGTTCTCGTGCGCGTGCACGCCGATCTCGGTGGCCGGGTCGAGGACGTCGCGGTAGGCGCGGACGCGCTCGCGCATGCCGTCCATGGTGAGCCGGCCGCCGGAGTCGGTGACGTACACGCAGTGGGCGCCGTAGGACTCCATGAGCTTGGCCTGCGCGGCGAGTTCGGCGGCCGGGGCCATGTGGCTCATCATCAGGAAGCCGGAGACGTCCATGCCGAGATCGCGGGCCTTGGCGATGTGCTGGGCGGAGATGTCGGCCTCGGTGCAGTGGGTGGCGATGCGGACCGAGCGGACGCCCAGGGCGTGGGCGCGTTCGAGCTCGGCGATCGTGCCGATGCCGGGCAACAGCAACGTGGTGAGGACCGCCCGGGTGATGTTGCTCGCTGCCGCCTCGATCCATTCCCAGTCGGTGTGGCTGCCGGGGCCGTAGTTCAACGACCCACCCGCCAGGCCGTCGCCGTGCGCGACCTCGATCGCGTCGACGCCCGCCGCGTCGAGGCCGGCCGCGACACGTCCCACGTCGGCGGGGTCGATGCGGTGCCGGATGGCGTGCATGCCGTCGCGCAGGGTGACGTCCTGGATGTACAGGCTGCGGCTCATCGGTGGACCTCCACGGGAAGGGCGCCGCGCCGGGCGACCGACTCGGCGACGCGCAGCGCGGCCGACGTCATGATGTCGAGGTTCCCGGCGTAAGCGGGCAGGTAGTGGGCGGCGCCCTCGACCTCGAGGAACACCGAGATCCGGGTGGTTACTGGACCGGCGCCGTCCGGCACCAGGGTGTGCACCGGTTCGTCCTCGGCGACGGGGGCGAACTGCACCTCCTGCTTGAGGCGGTAGCCGGGCACGTACTGGGCCACCCGATCGGCCATCTCCTTGACGGAGGCGCGCACGGCGTCCTCGTCGATGTCACCGGTGAGGCAGAACACGGTGTCCCGCATGATCAGCGGTGGCTCGGCGGGGTTGAGGATGATGATCGCCTTGCCGCGCGCGGCGCCGCCGACCGTCTGGATGGCGTGGGAGGTGGTTTCGGTGAACTCGTCGATGTTGGCGCGGGTGCCGGGCCCGGCCGACTTGGAGGAGATGGAGGCCACGATCTCCGCGTAGTGGACGTCGGTCACCGCGGAGACGGCCGCGACCATGGGGATGGTCGCCTGGCCGCCGCAGGTGACCATGTTGAGGTTGTCGGCTCCCGCATCGAGGTGCTCCTCCAGGTTGACCGGCGGCACGACGAACGGGCCGATGGCCGCGGGCGTGAGGTCGATGAGCTTCTTGCCGTACGGCGCCAGCTTGTGGGCGTTGGCCAGGTGGGCCTTGGCCGAGGTGGCGTCGAAGACGATCTCGATGTCGTCGAAGTGCGGCATCGAGATCAGGCCTTCCACGCCCTCGTAGGTCGTGGGGACCCCGAGGCGGGCGGCGCGCGCGAGGCCGTCGGACGCCGGGTCGATGCCGACCATGGCACCGACCTCCAGAGTGTCCGACAGACGCAGAATCTTGATCATCAGGTCGGTGCCGATGTTGCCCGACCCGATGATGGCAACCTTGGTCTTCGTCATGCGCTGCTCTTTTCGGAGAATACGGCGCTGACCTCGCCGAGCGAGCTGATGTCGGCGCGGATCCGGGTTCCGGGCGGAGTGGGGACCATGGGGCCTAGCGCGCCGGACAGGACGACCTGGCCTGCGCGCAGCGGCTCGCCGAACTCCCGTGCTGTGCGGGCCAGCCAGGCCAGCGCGTTCAGCGGGTCGCCGAGGCACGCGGCGCCGGCGCCCTCGGAGACGAGCACGTCGTCGGCGTACAGCCGCATGGAGGTCTCGCGGGGCTCGAACTCGTCGAGGGTGAGCCGGTGTTCGGCGAGCACGAACAGTCCGCTGGAGGCGTTGTCCGCGACCGTGTCGGTGAGGGAGATGTCCCAGTCGGCGATGCGGCTGTCGACGATCTCCAGCGCGGCGACCGCGTGATCGACCGCGGCCCGTACCCGCGCCGGGGTCAGGTCGCCGTCGGCCAGGTCCTCCTTGAGTACGAAGGCGATTTCCGCCTCGGCCTTGGGCTGGAGCAGCCGCCCGGACGGCACCTCTGGCAGCCCCGAGACGTCCATGTCGGCGAAGAGCACGCCGAAGTCGGGCTGATCGACGCCGAGTTGGCGTTGTACGGCGGGTGAGGTCAGGCCGATCTTGCGGCCCACGACGACCGCGCCGTCCGCCAGCCTGCGACGGGTGAGCTCCTGTTGTACGGCGTAGGCGGCGGCGATGTCGTGTTCGCCGAGGAGGTCCCGTACGGGCGGGACGGGCCGGCCCTCGTCCAGAGCGGCGGCGAGGAGGGCGGCGGACCGGGCCACCGCCTGGGTGTCAACCGACCTGTGCGTCATGCCGGTTACCGCCCCTCTGCCGTGGCCACGGCGAACCCGGCGATCCATGCGGGGATGGCCTCGTAGAAGCGGGAGGTCATCTCGTACGGCCCGGTGGCGGCGAGGGAGGCGAAGGCGGCGATCCAGGTGCGGACCTCGTGGGCGGAACCGCCGGCCTCCTTGGCCATCTCCTCCACGGTCCAGGAGTCGAACTCCGCCAACTCTCCGCGTTCGAGGTGGTCGAGGAGACGGTTGTCCCAGTCAGGGTTGATCGGGGTCATCGCGCTCGACCCGGCGGCGTAGTCGCGGCCCGCCTGGACGACCCGCTGCTCCCCGCGAGCGCGCTGTTCGGGGGTTGGCGAGTGGCCCTCGATGAGCGCGTCGGCGACTCGGGGCGGCGCCCCGTCCAGCACCGGTACGGGCGGATCGTGCGAGAGGCCGCCGGAGGCGAGGAACAGCACCCGCCGGTCGAGGTCGCCGGACGCCTGCCCGAGCGCGGTCCCCAGCGCCCTGATCCGGCTCACCGGACCCAGCGGCGTGGCCACGCCGTTGACGAAGACGGGCACGACCGGCACTTGGTCGATGCCGCCGAAGAGGACCTCGAGCGGCTGTGCGAAACCGTGGTCGACGGTCATCCGGGCGGAGACGGTGAGGTCGATGCCGCGGTCGAGCGCGCCCTGGGCCAGCGCCTTCGCCGCGGCGGGGTCGACCGACAGCGGTCCGGCCTGCGACCCGAAGTCCCCCACCGCGTGTGCCTCGGTGGCCAGGCAGAACGGTGGCATCTCCTTGTAGAAGAAGCCGTTGTAGTGGTCGGGTGCGTAGAGCACGACCAGGTCCGGGGCGAAGCCGCGGATGAAGGTCCTCGCGGTGTCGACGGCGTCGTCGACGCGGGCCAGGACTTCCGGGTCCGGGTCGTTCTTGCCGATGAGGGGCGAGTGGGACAGCCCGACGGCTGCTGCGGGCATGGGCGTTCCTTACTGCTGGGGCTGGGGGCGGGGAACCGACGGGTGGATGACCAGCTTTCCGGTCAGCCCGCCGTCGATCATGAGCTGGAATCCCTTGTGGATGTCCGTGAGCGGAAGGGTCCGGTCGATCACCGGACGGACCCCGGTCGCGTCGAGCATGCGGAGCATCGCCACCAGCTCGGCGCGGGTGCAGCCGGTGGAGCCGAGGATGCGCTGCTGGAGGTAGAAGACGCGGCCCAGGTCGGCGGGCGGGTTGGTGCCGCTGGTGGCGCCGGCGATCACGACCGTGCCGCCGGGCCGCAATGACTTCAGCGAGTGCGACCAGGTCGCCTCGCCGACCGTCTCGATGACGACATCGACCTTCTCGGGCAGCCGCTCGCCGGTGGGCAGCGCGGCCCGGGCGCCCCAGGCGAGGGCCTCGGCGCGCTTGTCCTCGCTGCGGCTGGTGGCGTAGACGACGGCGCCCGCGGCCACCGCGAGCTTGATCGCGGCGGAGGCGACACCGCCGCCGGCGCCCTGCACCAGGACCCGGTCGCCGGCGGTGATCCGGGCCTGGGTGAACAGCATGCGGTAGGCCGTGGTCCAGGCGACCGGCAGACAGGCGGCCTCGTCGAACGACAGCCACGCGGGCTTGGGAACCAGGTTGCGGGTCGGCACCGTGACGTACTCGGCGAAGGCACCGTCGTGCTGCTCGGACAGCAGCGCCCGGTTCGGGTCCAGCGTCTCGTCGCCGCGGCCGGCGTCCGGGTCGCCGAGCACCGGGTGGACGATCACCTCGTTGCCGTCCTCGTCGTATCCGGCCGCGTCACAGCCGAGGACGATCGGGAGCCGCTCGGGAGGGTGACCGACGCCCCGCAGGGTCCACAGGTCGTGCATGTTGAGCGAGGAGGCCACGACACGGACCCGGGACCAGCCGGGCTTCGGTGCGGGCTCCGGTACGTCGTCGCGCAGCGCGAGCCCGGAGAGGGGGTCGGTGGCGCTCTGGGAGATGGCGATAGCGGCAAGCACGAGGGTTACGGTGACCGGGAACTGGAGCTGGGCTCTAGCGTGTGTGCCGCTGTGCAGCACGGGCGCCGTTGTTTCTGGTGCTGCGCCCCAGACCCCCCGATCAGGGGTTGCCACGTGTTGTCTTTCTGTCTGCCGCGGGCTGTACGCGGCTGGTCGCGCAGTTCTCCGCGCCCCTTGAAAGGCCGTCGTGGAAGGAAGCGGGTCAGTGGGGCATGTCGTCCAAGGCCGTGGGGAGGTCGGCGAGCCAGGACGGTTCCGCGGTGAACAGGACGACGTTGCCGCCCGGCAGGTCCGACTCGGCAACCCGGCGGAAGCCGCCCGCCTCGAAGGCGTCCTGGGCGGCGGTGTCGTCCTCGGCCGGTGCGGCGACCACACGGCGGCAGTGCGGGTCGGCGGCGAACAACGCGGGGGCGAGTTCGCTCAGCAGCCGACCGGCCATGTTCTCGGCGTCCTCGACCACAACCAGCCCAACCGCGATGTCGTGCGCGCCGTACGGATAGCAGACCCGCAGGGGATGCTGCTGAACGCGGTACAGACGCAGTTCGACCGGCGTACCGCCGCCGCGGGGAACGGCGGCGTACGCGCGGACGCCATGACCGGCGTCGGCGAGTGGACGCAGCGTCCAGCCGTCGCCGAGGACGGGCTCGGGCGGCGGCTGCACGTCGAGGAACGTGGTCATGACGGGCTCACACGGTATCGGCGGCCGGCTCGGCATCCGCCTCGACCAGTCGGCGCAGTTCGCCCTTGGCGAGCTTGCCGCTCGCGTTGCGCGGCAGTTGGTCGACGAGTCGGAGCCGGGTGGGGAGCTTGTAGCGGGCGAGGTGTCGACCGGCGAACTCCCGTACCTCTTCCAGCGTGAGCGAGGTTCCGGGTGCACAGGTGAGAACGGCCTGGACGGTCTCGCCCCATGTCGGGTCGGGTACGCCGATGACGGCCGCCTCCAGGACACCGGGGCAGGCGGCGAGGACGCGCTCCACCTCGGCCGGGTAGATGTTCTCTCCGCCGCTGATGATCATGTCCTTGAGTCGGTCGACGATGTAGTAGAAGCCGTCCTTGTCGCGATGGGCGATGTCGCCGGTGTGGAACCAGCCGGCGTCGTCGAAGGCGGCGCCCGTCGCCTCCGGGTTGTTCCAGTAGCCGGGGGTGACGTTGGGGCCGCGGACGCAGATCTCGCCGCGGGTGTCGGACTCGACGATCCTGGCGCCGGTGACGGGATCGGCGAGGCAGATCTCGGTGTACGGCATGGGGGCGCCGGCCGAACCCGCCTTCTCCTGCGTCAGCCCGGCGGGCAGGTACGTGGCGAAGGGGGCCGTCTCGGTGAGTCCCCAGGCCTGCTGGAGGAGGATGCCGCGTTCGGCGTAGTCGTGGATCAGCTGCGGCGGGACGGGCGCGCCCGCGACGACCGCCGACCGCAGCGCGCTCAGGTCGGCCTCGGCGAAGCCGGGCACGCGGGCGAGGGCGGCGTACATGGCGGGGACCGCGAAGAACGTGCTCACCCGGTGCCGCACCAGGTCGTCCAGGCACTGGGCGGGGTCGAAGCCGCGGCGCAGGACGACGGTGCCGCCGCGCAGCAGGGTGCGCAGGGTGAGGGCGTTGAGGCCGCCGATGTGGAAGAGGGGGGCGGCGGCCAGGTTCACGTCGTCGGAGCGGGTGTCCACCATGCTGTCGACGTTGACCGCGTTCCACCACAGGTTGCCGTGGGTGAGCATGACGCCCTTGGGGCGCCCGGTGGTGCCGGAGGTGTACATCAGGGCACCGAGGTCGTCGTCGTGCAACGGTACCGGCTCCCGGGCGGGCCTGCCGGGGCCGAGCAGCTCCGACAGCGGCGTCCACACGGCCGCGTTCGGCACGGCGGCGGGGCAGGCGGGGTCGGTGTCGACCAGGATGTGGCGACGGGTGGGGATGCCGCCGAGGACCGACTCCACCAGTTCGCGGTGCCCCTCCTCCACGACCACGGTGTGGGCTCCGCTGTCGGTGAGGATGTGGCGCACCTCGTCCGCGGCGAGGCGGAAGTTGACGGGGACGAAAACGGCACCGAGGTGGGCGGCGGCGAACAGCGCGTGGAAGAAGGTGACGCTGTTGAAGCCGAGACAGGCGATCCGGTCGCCGCGGCGCAGTCCCTGCTCGGCGAGTCCGGCGGCCAGCTCGATGGCGGTGCGGCTGAGGTCGGCGGCGGAGAACTCCTGGCCCTCGTAGACAAGGGCGGTGGGCGTGGAGTACTTGGCTCTGCGGTGCAGCGCGGCTGCTGGGCTGATGTCGACGGCGGCCATGGCGGCGGCTCCTTCGATGGCTGTCGTACGGAAGGCGGAGGGTTACAGGCCGGCGCCGCCGGCGGCGGTGCGGAAGCCGCGCACGGCGATGCCTCCGTCGGCGGGGATGACCGCTCCGGTGACGGTGCCGCTGTTGGCGCGAGAGGCGAGCAGGACGTACGGGCCGGTGAAATCCTCGGGCTCGACGCTGGAGTCGTACAAGGGGACGAGCGGCGGCTGCTTCTCACCCGAGGCCTCGTTCTTGGCGAAGGAGGCGGCCAGCGTACGGTCCTGCAGGCCCAGACTCTCGGGGCCACGCAGCTGGGTGCGCATGCCGCCGACGGCGACGCCGTTGACGCGGACCTTCGGTGCCAGTTCGTAGGCGAACTGGCGGAGCAGGCCGAGGCAGGCGTGCTTGCCGGCGGTGTAGAGGGAGCCGCCGCCGTCGGGGTGGAAGGAGGCGTTGGAGAGGGTCATGACGATGTTCCCGCGACTGCGGACCAGTTCCCGCCAGGCGGCCTCCACGGCCAGGACGTATCCCTTGACGTTGATGCCGAAGACCTCGTCGAACGCCTCTGACAGCTCCTTGCCGGTCAGCCGGGTGACGCTGCGGTGGTAGTCCCAGATTCCGGCATTCGGAACGAGGATGTCCAGCTTGCCGAAGCGCTCCATGGTGGTCTCGACCGCACGGTGCAGATCGTCCGGTGAGCGCACGTCACCGGCGACGGTCAGCACGCCGTCCGGGAGGTCGCCCAGCTGCCTCGCGTCACGGTCCAGTACGGCGACACGCGCCCCCTCGGCCAGGTACCGCAGGGCGACCGCGCGGCCGATACCCGCGCCGCCGCCGGTGATCAGGGCGACGTCGCCCTCCAGCCAGCCGCCCATCACCGGGCTCCGAGGAAGTCGGTGACCAGCCGCTCGAACTCGGCCTGCCGCTCCAGCTGCACCCAGTGACCGCAGCCGCCGAAGACGTGCAGTTGGACGTCACGGATCTGCTTGAGCATCAGCTGGGCGCCGTCGAGGGTGATGGTGCGGTCGTCGCGGCCCCACAGGAGAAGGGTGGGGGATTTGATCTTGTGGACTCGCTGCCAGAGCGGGTCCATGCCGTGCCGCTTGGCGAAGGCCGCGTTGTACGCGTGGTAGAAGGCGATGTGGGACTCCTCGAGGGAGGCCTCGTAGCGGGCCTGGACGGTGTCCTCCCAGCGCTTCGGCTCGGCGGTCATGACGCGGATGAAGTCCCGCATCTTCTTCACCGTCGGACCCTCGCCGTTGTAATAGCGGAACATCGCCTTCTGGCCCTCGGTCGGGGTCGGCCCGAACGGCAGCCAGCCGCCGCCCGGCGCCATGAGCACCAGCTTCTCGACACGTTCGGGAGCGGTGAGCGCGGCGGCGATGGCGGCGGCGCCGCCGAGGCTGTTGCCCAGCAGGTGGAAGCGGTCGATGCCGAGGGCGTCCAGGGTCTGCAGCAGCGCGTCGACCGTGATCTCCGTGATGCTGCGGGCGTCCAGGTCCGCCTCCGTGGGGCGGTAGCTGCCGCCGAAACCGGGCTGGTCGGGCAGCACGACCCGGAAGTGCGGGGTGAGGGCGGCCAGGTTCTGGTGGTAGTTGGCCACCCCGCTCGCGCCGGGGCCGCCGCCGTGCAGCATCACCAGCACAGGGCCCTCGCCGGCCTCACTGACCGCGACGGTCCCGAGCGTCGTCCGCACGGTGTGCTCGACGAGCTTCGGCTCTTCAGTCTGTGCAGTGCTCACGTGGGTCTCCGGTCGGTCATCACAGGAAGGTGCTGATGTTCTTGGCGAGCAGGACGTTCTGGTCGAGCAGGATCGTGCGGCGGGCGATCAGCAGGCCGCCGTCCTCAATGCGGCGCAGGACGTCGGTGCGGCCGCCGGCGTACAGGTCGACCTCGCGCTCCAGGCGGTTGCGGTAGCAGAGGAACGCCGACTCGGCGACGTACTCGCCGCTCTCGTCGCCCGGTCGTACCGTCACATTGGTGATCAGGTGCCGGGTCCGTGAGGGCGGGTCCTCGGCCCAGGCCATGCCCGAGTCGAAGCGGCGGATCCGCCAGGCCAGACTCGCCTTGGTCTCGTCGAAGATCGCCACCTCGCCGGGTGAGCCGTCGGCCAGGGCCTGCTGACGGCGCAGCCGGTTGGTGCGCACCGGCGCCCAGTAGTGCAGGTCGTCGGCGAACAGCTCCAGCCAGTCGGCGTAGCGGTGCTGGTCGAGCAGCTGTGCCTCGGTGGCGTAGAGCCGCTGCACCTCGAAGTGGAGCCGGATGTCGTCGTCGTACGGGACGGACGAGGGTGCCGTCGACTCCATGGGGTGGATGCTCATCGGGGGGCCTCCTGCGATCCGCGCTCGGGTGTCATTTCAGCGCGGAGGGGATGGTTCGGGGAGCACGTGTGCCGGTGGATGGCACAGCAGGGGGTCGGGCAACGCCCTGACGGGCGCGGGCTGTACCGATATGCGGCTCCGCCGCGTGGGCGCGACCAGCCACGAACACCCCGCAGCAAAGCGACAGCGTCGCGTGGCAGCCCCTGATCAGAGCAGCGCACGCAGGTCGACACCCTCGTCTGCCAGGTACGCGGGGTCGACCACGACACGGCGATCGATGAGACGCCGGGCAACCTTCACGTCCCGCGCCCGGTCAATGGCAGCCACGGCCACCACCAGGTCCCCACGCAGACCGAAGACAATGAAGGCCGCGCTGTCAGACGCGCCCCGCAGCACGGTCCGCTCGGCGTCAGCCATGGTGCCCACCGCTTCCAGGCGGCAACCGTGCCGGTCGGACCAGAACCACGGCGCCTGCGGATCCGGCACCGGACGGCCCAGGAGGCCCAGGGCAGCGGCCTGTCCGTCCCGCTGGGCGGCCTCCCAGTGCTCGTGCCGTACGCGATGGTCCTCCTGGCGGGCCACATCACCGACGGCGAAGACGTTGGGGTGGGAGGTGCGCTGTCCAACCTGGACGACGATGCCGTTGTCCACCCGCAGCCCGGCATCCTCCGCCAACTCCGTCGCCGGCCGGATGCCGATGCCCGCCACCACCGTGTCGGCGGCCACGACCCCGTCGTACCCCGCGAGGTGCATGAGGATCTCGGCGGAGCGACGTTCGACACGCTCGACCCCGGCGGTGATCATCTCGATCCCCTCGGCGGTGTGCCTGCGGTGCAGCACGCCCGCGATGTCGTCCCCGGCCACCGCGGCAAGCGGTACCGGAACCGGGTCGACCAGGGTGACCCGGCATCCCAGGGCGCACGCGACGGCCGCGGTCTCAGCACCGATGAGTCCGGCGCCGACCACGGCCACCCGGGCGCCGGGCAGCAGGCGTTCCCGCAACCGCTCGGCGTCCTCCCAGGTGCGCAGCAGGTGTACGGCCGGGTCGTCGCCGCCGGGCACGGGCAGCGCACGGGGCGTGCCACCGGTGGCCAGCACGATCCGGTCGGCGCCCACGACCGTTCCGTCGATCAGCTCCAGTCCACCCTCGTGCGGGCGGATCGCCCGGACCCGGGCGCCCTCGCGCAGGTCGACGCGCTGCTCCTCGTACCACTGCTCCGGCCGCAGCAGGACGTCCTCTCGCCGTGCCTTGCCCAGCAGGACGTCCTTGCTGAGCGGCGGCCGGTCGTACGGCAGCCCGCTCTCGGCGGACAACAGCACGAGCTCCCCGTCGTAGCCCTGGGCGCGCAGGGCGTCGCAGGTGGAGACGGCCGCCAGGCCCGCGCCGACGACGGCGATGCGCCGCGGGTGGTTCATGCGGTGGCCTCCTGGCCGGGGTGCAGCCAGATGCCGCCGTCGCGGACCTCGACCCGGTGGGTGCGCGCGGCGACGGTGGCGGGCATGCACTGCGGCTCGCCGGACTTCAGGCAGAAGCGGGCGCTGTGCAGCGGGCACTCCACCTCGCCGCCCTCGATCCAGCCGTCGGCCAGCGAGGCCCGGCCGTGGGAGCAGGTGTCGTCGAGGGCGTAGTAGGCGCCGCCGTCGTGGAAGACGGCGATGGCGTCGCCGTGACCGGTGGTCTCGGCGGGGATCTTCAGCGCCTCGCCCTCTTCGATGTCGCCCACCTCGGCGACGTGAATACCGGTGCTGGTCGTGCTCATGGAGTGTCCTTCTCAGTGACTTTCTCGGTGGATTTCCCGGTGACTTTCTCGTGCCAGGCGGGCGTGTTCATCAGGTCGCGCCAGCGGGCGTAGAAGCCGCGGGCGGCGCCGTCGCTGTAGAGGCGGCCGGTGGTGCCGGGGTGGATGCCGTCCTCGGTCTGAAGTCCCAGTCCCATCTGGTAGTTGAGGGTCATGGAGCCGGACACGAAGCCGTGGGCGGTGGCCTGGCACTCGCTCCAGTTCTCGCCGTCGTCCTGCTCGAAGATGCCGGTCGGCCCGAACGTCCGCAGGTTGTAGATCCGTTGGGCGTTCTTGACCTCGTCCGGCATCGACCTGTCGACGATCGTCCAGGCCCAGACCTCCATCTTGTCCGGGCCCTTGGGGTGCCAGACGCGGATGCTGCCGTTGACCGGCAGGTAGGAGAAATTGGGGAAGACGGTGCCGTGTCCGGTGGTCATCGGGCCTTCGACGCGGGCGTCGCCGAGGCGTTCGCGCAAGGCGTCGTAGTCGTAGTGGTCGTGCACGACCCGGTCGTCGAAGCGGCTCTTGGGGTGGGTGGGGAAGCCGTGACCGTGGCCGAGCGGGTCGGTGTACTGCCGTCCCGGCGTCTGCACGATCTCGGCCTTGGGGCCCTTGCCGGTGGGCGACATGACCATCAGCGCCGAGGCGTGCGAGATGTTGACGTGGTACCAGTCGGAGGCGAACTGCTCGGCGGCGAGCTTCCAGTTGCCCTCCAGCACCCACTTGTGCACCCCGCCGACCACCTCGGTGCCCTCCGGATCCCGGTCGAGCATCGCGTCCAGATACCAGGCGAGGCCGCCGAGCGCCTCACGCAGCGGTGGGGCCTCGGGGTTCCAGGTCGCGAAGACGAGTCCCTTGTACGTGTCGAGCTGGGCGACCTCGATCAGTCCCCACTGGTCCTGGTCGAAGTGGGCCGGATAGTCCTCGCCGTTGGGTACGTTGATCAGCTTGCCGGAGGTGTCGTACGCCCAGCCGTGATAGCTGCATGTGAACGCCTTCGTGGCGCCCGCGTCGGCGCGGCACACCCGCATGCCCCGGTGGCGGCAGGCATTGAGGAAGGCCCGCAGCTTCCGGTCACGGCCCATCGTGACGATGACCGGATCCTCGCCCATGTACGTGGTGAAGAAGTCGCCCGGCTTGCCGAACTGGCTCTCGTGCGCGAGGAACAGCCAGCTCGGCGCGAAGATGCGGCGCAGCTCCTGACGGTAGAGGCCGGTGTCGCTGAAGATCGTCCGGTCGACCAGGCCCCGGTCCAGGTCGAAGTACGCGCCGACATCGACGGACGGCTCATGGTGTCGCAGCATGGGCACAGGAGACGTCGCCCGGCGACGCCGTGCCCAGCCGCCGTGCCGGGATGTGGAACAGCGCCGAGACCGAGCCCGCCGGTATGGAGAGCACGCAGGGCCCAACCCGTTTACAAGCCGGAAACGGACACATACATTGGACGCGCGTCCATCTTAATGGTTCAGCCGAGGTCGCCTGATCGTCATCGGAGCCCGCCATGCCAGTCCACTCCCCTCCTTCGCACCACAGCGAGCCCGCACCCGGCTGCGAGCCGGACACCGCGCCGGAACAGCGGACGGCCGTCGACAAGGCACTCACCCTTCTGAAGTCCCTCGCCGAACTGGACGGGGAGATCGGCGTGAGCGAGCTGGCCCGCCGCACCCGCATGAGCAAGTCGACGACCTTCCGACTGCTGGGCATCCTCCAGCGCAACGACCTTGTCGAGCGGGTCGGCAGCGACTACCGGCTGGGCGCGCGGCTCTTCGACATCGGCAGCCGGGCCTACGGCCCCACTACCCCGCTGCTCCAGGAGCGACTGCTGCCGCACCTGGCGGATCTGTACGAGCTGACCCACGAGACCGTGCACCTCGCGGTGCTCCACGGCACGCACATCGTCTACGTCAACAAGCTCCACGGCCACCGGGCGGCCCGCTCGCCCTCCCGGATCGGCGCCCGTCTGCCCGCTTACTGCACGGGGGTCGGCAAGGCCCTCCTGGCGTTCGACCACGACGCCGCCGAGGCGGCCATCGAGGCGGGGCTTCCCGCCCGCACCGAGTACACCCTCACCGACCCCGAGCGCTTCCGGGCCGACCTGCGCCGCATCCGCCAGGACGGCATCGCCTACGACCGCCAGGAAGCCCTCCTCGGCCTCGCCTGCGTCGCCGTACCGATCATGGGGCCCGCCGGTCGCCCCGTGGCGGCCCTGTCCATCGCCGGCGCGGACCGGCGCTTCGACCCCGCCCGCTTCGCCCCGGCCCTGCGTCGTGTGGCCTTCGAAGCGGGCCGGGCGGTCACCGCGGCCAAGGCGCGGCAGGCGGTACCGGCCGGGCTCGGCGGTCTTTCCGGAGCCTGACCCGCACGAGGTCCGCTCTCACAGCGGCCGCCTGGTTTCCCGCCCGTCGGCCACCACGCTCCCGGGTTCGGTCCGTAAGAACCAAGCAGACGTGCCGACTGACGGCACACCGCCCCGGCACTCAGCTCCGACCGCCGCCATGGGTACGCACGACGGTCGTGGCGCCGGTACCGGGCTGCACCCGCGGCACACTCACCACGATGTGCACCAGGCTCTCGCCGTCCAGCGACTCGTACACATGCGGGCGGTCGCCCGGATAGCGGACGAAGTCGCCGGCCGACAGTTCCACCGGACCGTCCGCGGGGCCCACGCGCACCCGGCCGCTGATGACGTACAGGTGCTCCAGGGTGCCCACCGGGTGCGGCTCGGACGGCTTCCCCGCACCTTCCGGGTCCCGGCCGATGCGCACCAGGTAGTTCTCGATGACACCGGATCCGTAGACGTGGTCCAGCGAGCGGGACTCATAGCCCGCGTGCCGCTGCCAGACGACCTCGTCGCCCCGCTGCACGGTCATCACCTGTTCGCGCTCCGCCACCAGCCGCGTGACGGGCACGCCGAGCGCGGTCGCGATGGAGAACAGAGTGTCCACCGTAGGGTTGCCCGCCCCCTGTTCCAGATTCGACAGGGTCTGCTTCGCCAGCCCCGCCTGCCGGGCCAGTTCGGCCAGGGACAGACCCCGCTGTTCTCGGAGAAGGCGCACATTGCGCGCCACCACGGCGTTTCCTTCGGACACGCCACCACTCTAGGCGCAGGTCAGAAAGCGCCGGACTCCGGTCATGGCAAGTACTCCGACGAAGTGCCCATATCGCAGCCGCCTCCGGCGTGCCGGAGGACGGCACGACCGCGTGCACGGCTTTCGGCCAGGCGTCACCTTTCTGCGCACCACGTCCCCGCTGTGGTGCGGATCACCGGCATCCGACGCCACAGTCCAACCGGAAACGAGCCGCTCCATGTCCGAATCCGTCAGCAGTCCGCCTACACGCCCCGACACACGCCCGAGCGTTACGAGCGACACGAGCGACACGAGCACGGTGTCACGGGTCGCCGTCGCGAGCCTCATCGGCACCACGGTCGAGTACTACGACTTCGCGGTGTACGGCACCGCCGCCGCGCTCGTCCTGGGCCCGGCCTTCTTCCCGTCCGGCAGCGCCACGGTCCAGACCCTCGCCGCCTTCCTCACCTTCGCGGCCGCGTTCCTGGCCCGCCCCGTGGGTGTGGTGCTGTTCGGCACCATCGGCGACCGGCTGGGCCGCAAGCGGGCGCTGGTCATCTCGCTCCTCCTGATGGGCGTGGCGACGGTAGGGGTCGGGCTGCTGCCGACGTACGAGACCGCCGGCCTTCTCGCCCCCGCCCTGCTCGTGGCGCTCCGCCTTCTGCAGGGCGTCAGCATGGGCGGCGAGTGGGGCGGCGCGGTGCTGCTGGCCGCCGAGCACGCGCCTCCGGGCCGCCGGGCGATGTTCGCGTCGATCCCGCAGGTCGGCCCCTTGCTGGGCTTCCTGCTGTCCAGCGCCGTGATTCTGCCGACCCTCTCGATCGCCGGGCGGGACGGCTTCGCGGCCGGGGCCTGGCGCGTGCCCTTCCTGCTGAGCGCACTGCTGATCGTCATCGGTCTCTGGGTGCGTACGAGAGTCACCGAGTCGCCGGTGTTCGCGGAAGGGAGGCGCGCCGCGGGTGCCGCTCCCCGATTCCCGCTCGGCACTCTGCTCAAGGAACACCCCGGCCGGCTGCTGCTCGGTATCGGCGCCGGGATCGGCGGCTCGTCGGTCTACTACCTGACGATCGTCTACAGCCTCTCGTACGGGCCGAAGGCCCTCGGCATCTCCCAGAACACCATGCTCGCCGCC
Source organism: Streptomyces sp. NPDC002838 (assembly GCF_040295365.1). Taxonomy (NCBI): domain Bacteria; kingdom Bacillati; phylum Actinomycetota; class Actinomycetes; order Kitasatosporales; family Streptomycetaceae; genus Streptomyces; species Streptomyces sp. NPDC002838. Next base: position 112,224 of record NZ_JBEOVF010000021.1, read on the forward strand.
GCGAGCGTGGGGGCCGTCGCTGCCGCCGCCACGACCATCCCCGCCGCCCGGCTGGCCGACCGGGTCGGCAGACGGCCGGTGATTCTGGCAGGCGCGATCGGATGCTCGGTGTGGGCACTGCCCATGTTCGGGGCGCTGAACACCCGCAACGGGCTCGTCATCGCGGGGGCGTTCACGGTCGGCCTGATGCTGTTCACGCTGATGTTCGCGCCGATCGCGGCATTCCTGCCGGAGCTGTTCCCCGCCCGTCTGCGCTACACGGGTGCCTCCGCGACGTTCATCCTCGCCAACACGCTCGGCGGCGGCTTCGCCCCGCTGGTCGCCACCTGGCTGAACAGCCACTGGGCATCTCCGCTGGCGCTGGGGGTCTACGCGGGCGGGCTGTGCCTGGTCAGCCTGGTGTGTGTCCTGGCTCTGCCGGAGACCCGGGACGGAAAGTTCGATCTCTGACAGGCACCTGTGACAAGTAGCGGGTGGCCGCCTCCCGGGCGGCCACCGCCGGCGCTGCCCGGTGGTCCTGGCGTCCCGCCTCGCTGAGCTGGGCTGCCCACCCTCCGCCTGGCACGAGGAGAAGTCCTTCGGTGTCCATGCAGACAGCGGAGGTGATGTCTTCGCAGTGGGCGAGGTGGTGCGGGCCGTGTCTGCCGGAGTGAGGCGTCGAGGGGCTGTTCGTCGTCGCGTGCCCGGGTGAGTTCCGCTCGGATTCCCGTCCGGGAAGGTCTGCGTCCCCTGACTGCCGGGAGATCGGCCGGCCCGGCAGTGGTTCGGGGTGGCTGTCCAGGAACTCTTCCTTGTCCGTGGGAGTGACCCACATGTGCCGTCCGCGGCGGCCGCTGGAGTGCGGCATGTAGAGCGCAACGAGTTCACCGGCGGACCAGGAATCCGATGCTTCGCCGACCCGCCCCGAGACCGTTCCGTAAGCAGCGAGCTCTCTTTTCTATGTTCACAAATATCTGAACGTTCGATACGCTCGATCCATGCAGATCGAAGTGGTCGGATTCTCCCTTGGGCCCGAGGTCGTCGCCGCCGTCGCCCTTCTCGCGGTGATCGGTGACGCGTTCCTGCCGTTCCTGCCCAGCGGTAGCCTGGTCATCGCCGCTTCGTTGCTGTTCCTCGGGCACGGCACCGGCTGGCTGGCACTGCTGCTGCTCGCGGTGGCAGCCGCGTCATTTCTTGGCGACCTCCTGCTGATCGCCCTGGTGCGGAGTGGCTCCTCTCGGGCCGACGCGCTCCTGGCCCGGCACGCAGCCGTGGCCTCGGCCACGCGATGGTTCCAAAGCGCTCTGGCCGACCGGCTCGGTGGCGCCGCCCTGGCCGGACGCTTCGTCCCCGCCGGTCGCACAGTCCTCGGAGTGACGCTCGGCGCTGTCCCGGGACTGCGGGCGCGCTACCTGCGCTGGTCCGCGGTGGGCGGTCTGTTGTGGGCGTGCTACCTGGTAGGGCTCGCCGTACTCAACGGGGCCTGGTTCGAGACCCGTTGGATCGGCTTTGCCGTGTCGGCGGTCGCCACGTTCGCGCTCAGCACCTGCATGGCCTGGAGGGTGCGCCGCCAGGCCGGCACTGCTCAAGAACCGGGCGAGTCGTCGCCGGTGGGCCACATTGAGCACGAGCCGGTTCGTGTCAGTGCCGGGCCGATGCCGGAGGCGGGCCCTCGTCTGCACCGGATGCCCCACGGCCCGTGTCATCGACAGCGGCCTCGACGTACCCACCCGATCACGGGGCAGGACACCGCGGGAGGCGACCCGCCCCGTATCGCACCCACCACAGCAACGGCCCGACCACGTCACATTGTTCGCGGGTGCCTCCGTCCGGCCCAGGAACCTGATCACTGTTTCCTTGTTCCGCAGCGCACCGCGCCGTTCAGCCAAGGTCGACGCCCGGAGACAAGGGATGGTCGGCGAGAAGGTCGGCAGCGCGAGCACGGACCTGCGCCGCGGCAGAATGATCGAGGCCATAACGGGCGTTGTCCGCGCCCGGCTCCGTGGTCGGTGCGATGCGCACCTGCGACGTGAGCTTGAGCCGGCGGCCGTCCATGGCGGATTCCCTCCCTCCGGGTCATATTCTTGTCCCACCGTTGCCGCTCGCTTTCCGTACCTCTGTCCGCTGCTTGCCGTGGTGCCGTCGATGCTGAAGCACAGGCATTGGAGAGGGAGGAGGGAACGCGTGAAGAAGGTTCATTTCGACGGCACCCACCGCGTGCGGCGCCCTGAGGAGACCTGGGCCATCATCGATGGGCAGCGGGGCCGGTTCGGCATCACGCGTGTCGCCGACGTGACGGGGCTGGACACCCTGGGCGTGCCGGTCGTGATGGCGGTGCGCCCGGCGGCCAAGACCCTCACCGTCTCGCAGGGCAAGGGCTCGTCCCTGATGCTGGCCCGTGTCTCGGCCGTCATGGAGTCCGTGGAGCTGTGGCATGCCGAGTACGCCTGCCCAGCCTCCGAGGTCAGACGGACGCCCGCGTGCGAGCTGGATCTTCCATACGGGGTCGAGGATCTGCAGCAGCATCCCGGCAGCCTGCTCAGCGAGCGCACCCCGCTGGACTGGATCGTCGGCTCCGACCTCACGACCGGGGCGAAGGCACTGGTGCCACGCGCGTACGTTGAGGTCGACTACCAGATGTCCGACGGATGGCAGCCTCCCATGTTGCACGGCTCGACCAACGGACTGGCCAGCGGCAACAGTTACGACGAGGCCGTCACACACGCCTTGTACGAGGTGATCGAGCGGGACTGCACGGCGGCCGTGGGCACGGTTCCCGTCGCCGAGCGCAGGCATGTGGATCCGGCGAGCGTGGACGATCCCGCCTGCGCGGCGGTGCTCGCGCGGATCGCCGAGGCGGGGGCATGGATCGAGATCGTGGACGTACCCAACCGCTGGGGCCTGCCGTGCTTCGTGACGTACATCTGGTCGGTGGACTTCCCCGCCCTGGCCGTGGGATCGGGGGTGCACAGCACTCCGGCCGTGGCGCTGAGCCGTGCTGTCACGGAGTCGGCACAAAGCAGGCTTACAGCGATTGCGGGCAGCCGCGACGATCTGGCCGCCGTCCTCTTTGCCGACGGACCCTCCGCGGTCGGATGCCCGGTCACCGGAGGAGAGATCCTTCCGTGGAAGGACGTCTCCACGACCGTCCACGACTTCGTCGAGGACACGAACGAGACGCGTTGGCTCGCGGAGGAGGTGCGCAGGCTCACCGGACGCCCGCCCGTGGTCGTCGACCTCAGCACCGAGAGTGACTTCAGCGTGGTCAAAGTCGTCACCGCAGGACTGGAGTTCGACAGCCGCCACGAGATACCCCGTCCCCGCGCCGCGTCGTCGTCCCCGAGCATTCCGGAGGACCCTTCATGACCACCCATGTCTTCATCGGCCCCACACTGCCGGCCGAGCAGGTGCTGGCCGCGGCGCCCGGAGCAGTGGTGCACGGCCCAGTGCGACACGGAGATCTTCTCGCCCTCGACGCCGCCACGGAGGACATCGTGGTGATCATCGACGGAGTGTTCCACCAGACCGCGCCCGTGAGGCACAAAGAGATCATCGACGTGCTGGCCGGGGGGACCCGGGTCATCGGGGCTTCCAGCATGGGGGCGCTGCGCGCCGCGGAGCTGTGGCCGTACGGCATGGAGGGTGTGGGTCTGGTCTTCGGCATGTACGCCCAGGGGACCCTCGAAGCCGACGACGAGGTGGTAGTCGGCCGTCTGCCGTCAGGTGACCACCGGCAGATGGCCGTTCCACTCGTCAACGTCCGGTGGACGATCTCGAACGCGGTCGCTCAGAGCGTGCTGGTCGAGAAGCGAGGCGCGGACTTGCTGGAAGCCGCACGGTCCCTCGACTACACGGAGCGATCGTGGGGTGCGATCGAGCATGCCGCTCGCCGTCTCTCTCCCGCATTGGCCGAATCCGCCGTAGCGCTGCGGCGGTTCGCTGACCGCCATCCGGAGGCTTCGGACCTCAAGCGGCGTGACGCCTTGCTCGCCCTGTCACACAGTGCGGCTCCGAGGAAGCCCGCTGGGTCTTCCGCGTCGGCTGCGGCCTGGATGGTCCCGCGCACCATGTATCTGGAGCGGTGGCGCGGCACCTTCCGTCCCGCGGTCCGCGACAAGCGGTCCACCTCGGTCTGCGAACTCGACGTGCTCCGTTTCCAGCAGCTGTACGCGCCGGACTTCCCCACCCGCTACCGCCGCTTCGCCCTGACCCGGATCGCCGGTCACCTCACGGTTTTTGAGGACCGCGGTCTCATCCACGCCGCGCTGAAGGCGGCAGCCGAATGCGGCATCACCGAGGACCGGCTCCCACGGGCGGCGTGGGCATATTGGTTGACGCCGGAAGAGCTGAGCGACAGCAGTAGTGAACGCCGTCTGCTGAAGCTGCTGGTGCGCTCGTTCCGGACTGCGCCCGGAGCCACGCCGTTCTACGACGCCCCCACCGAGCTGCGGGGCACGGACCACGCCTGGACGTCGAGCGCGGATGCCGTGGCCGCTGCGGACCGACTCAACCGACAGGTGGCTCGGACGGATGCGAGCCGCACGCCGCGGAACCTGCCCGATGCCGTGGTGCGGCAGCACTTGGTTGACATCTGGCACGTCCGCCGGCCGACCGAGTTGGAGGCTGCGGCCCGTGACCGCGGATTCGTGTCCCTCGCCGAGGCCGAAGACGCCGCGCGGAGGTTCGTACTACTGCACCGCGCACGGCAGAGGTCCGGGACCGGCGCCGTATGAGCTCGCCCGCACACATCCCGCTGCCGGACGAACGCGGCCGATGACGAGGCCGAACACCGCCCCGTCTTCATGACGGGGCATCACCGTTTCCAACAAAAACGACAAAGCCTCTGACCACACTCTCAGAGGGAACGGCTTCGCCGGTCACACGCTCCGACCCGCGCTTCGTTCCCCCTGCTCCTCCTCCCACCGCTTCCACAGCAGCGGCATCTCCTTGGCCAGCCAGGCGTAGAAGTCGTGCATCGTCTGGAGCCGCTCCTTGCGACGCTCCGGAGCGCCTTCCAGGATCCGCAGGCCCTGCTGCGTGATATCGACGAACGACTGATAGTGCTCGGCCTGACTCTTGGCCAGGGCCGGCCATACGCCTTCCTTGATGCGGTAGTAGTCCCGGCGTTCGCCGGGCCGTGAAATCCTCTCGACCATCCCGCTGGGTACCAGGAAGCGGGTGGCGGCACTCACGGATCCCTTGCTCGCCTGAAGCACCTCGACCAGGTCGCCGGCCGTCTGCTCGGCCGGATCACAGATCAGCAACCAGGCGAGAACCCTCCCTGCCATGCGGAACAGCCCTTGCCGCTCAAGGCTGATCGCTGCTTCTTCGACGAAGGCGAGCTCTTCCTCGGTGGCAGCTGCCCTGCCCTGTGCACTCTGTTCCATTTGTTCAGGATACACCGAACATGGAAAACCTGCCGATCCGGAGCTCAAGCACTCCGGAGCTCTTCCGTGGCGCCGCTCACCTTGCGAACTTCATACATATTTTTGAGCTTTATCTGCGAATGTTCTGATATCTGGCTTGCATTGAGGTTCGTAACGTCATGGCGAGTGCAACAGGCCGTCATCCCTGACTCAAAGGACCTCACATGTCTCGCCTGCCCGCCCTGTTCACCGCCCTGCCCCCGACCGCTCTGGCCAAGCGACTGGGCACGTACCTCGCCGGCTGCGTCGTCTTCGCCGCCGGAGCCACTCTGTTCATCCACTCCGAGCTCGGTACCGATCCCCTCGACGTTCTCGCGCTGGGCATCAAGGATCACGTCCCGATCACCATCGGAATCGCCCAGGCAGCCATCGCCGCGGTTTGCATCGCGGTGTGGTCCCTGTGGAACCGACGGCGTCCGGTCGTGGCTCCCTTCGTGACGTTCTTCCTGTGCGGCAGTCTGATCGACCTGCTGCTCCTGGCCGACCTGTCGTGGATCGCAAGCGTTGCGTCCCTCGCGGCGGCGGTCCTTCTGTGCGCCTACGGCTCGGCACTGATCATCATGAGCGGCATCGGCATACGCGCCATGGATCTCATCGTCATCTCCATGACGCATCGCTGGAGGTGGCCGTTCTGGCTCGCCAAGGCCGGCATAGAAGCCGTGCTGCTCGGCCTCGGCTTCCTCCTCGGCGGCCCGGTCGGCGTCGGGACGCTGTGCTTCCTGGTCTTCGTGGACGGCCTGATCCAGCCCTTCATGGCGCTCAACCGGCGGGTCCTGCGCCTGAACAACCACGGCTTGGAACAGCCGGCGCGGCCCACGACGGCACCGGTCTCCCCGTGACCTGTCCCCCTTACCGGAACTCCGCAGCCGCGACGTTCCGTCGCGCCATCAGGCACGGATGAGATCCGTCGGCCTGGCTCACCTCAGTGCGACCCCGCGCGAAAACGCTGGGGACCGTGAAGGTGCGGCCGTCACGGGCGACGCGTGCGCCCCTGGCGGCTCCGGCGACGGCTGGCTTCCGGCATTCAGGCCAACTTCGGCACAGACCACCGAACTCGGGTGAATGGCCGCAGAGATGACGGGCTCGCAGAGCATGCCGAGCGGCTCATACTCCTGGAATTCGACCTCACCGAACCGGGCGGTCCATCAGTCGCTTCAGCATGACCAACGCCTACTGACCTTGCCGCACAGGGAGTTGACGTGCCGGTGGGATGAATTCGTTGGTTGTGACCCTTGTGATGTTTGAAGTCCTGCACCGCGCCTTCGCCAGCGTGTGTGACGCCGACCGATACTTGGCCATCTCGATCCGTAGTTGGCCATCGCCCCGTTTCGACTGCCCAAGACAGGCCCAGGCGCCTGTCGGAGGCTCGGCCGCTCGCCTTAGTTCGGTGACCCGCGTCACACCCAGCTCCTGTCAGCAATCGGGGCGCCGTCTCGTTCAAGGGGCACGCGAACCAGACAGGAGCAACGCCATGAAGCACCGCATCGTCGTACTCGGCGCCGGATACGCCGGGGCCTTCGCCGCCGGAAACCTGGCCCGCCGGCTCTCCCCCGCCGACACCGAGATCACCGTCGTCAACGCCGTGCCCGACTTCGTCGAGCGGATGCGGCTCCACCAGCTCGCGATCGGCCAGGACCTGGCGTTCCGCAAGCTCGCCGACGTATTCGCGGGCACCGGGGTGCGGCTGCGCCTGGCGCGCGTCACCGGCGTCGACCCCGAGCGCAGGACCGTCGCCGTGACCGGCGAGGACGGCGACGGCGAGCTCGCGTACGACACGCTTCTCTACGCGCTCGGCAGCTCCGTAGCCCACCATGGCGTCCCCGGCGTGGCCGAGTACGCCTTCGATGTGACGGGCCGGTCCTCGGCGCTGCGTCTGCGCGAGCGCCTGGCCGGCCTGGGCGAGGGCGGCACCGTGCTGGTCGTCGGTGAGGGGCTGACCGGCATCGAGACCGCCACCGAGTTCGCCGAGTCCCGGCCCGACCTCTCGGTCGCGCTCGCCGCCCGCGGCGAGCTGGGCGCCTGGCTCTCCCCGAAGGCCCGCCGTCACCTGCGCCAGGCCTTCGACCGGCTCGGCATCACCGTCCACGAGCACACCGGCATCGAAGCCGTCGAGCCGACACAGGCGATCGCGGCCGACGGTACGTCCATCCCGGCCGACGTGACCGTGTGGTCGGCCGGGTTCGCCGTACACCCCATCGCGGCCGCCAGCGGCCTGGAGGTCGCCGAGACCGGCCAGATCGTCGTCGACCGCACCATGCGCTCGGTCTCGCACCCGGACGTCTACGCCGCCGGTGACTGCGCCTACGCGATCGGCGAGAACGGCCGGCCGCTGCCCATGTCCTGCGCCTCTGCCGGCTTCACCAACATGCAGGCGACCGCCGCGATCATCGCGCGCCTGACGGGCAGCCAGGTCCCGACCACCGGGCTGAAGTACCACGGCAACCACATCAGCCTCGGGCGGCGGGACGCGATCTTCCAGATGGTGGACGGGGACGTCCGGTCGAAGTCCTGGTACCTGGGCGGCCGAACCGCCGCGCGGCTCAAGTCGGGCGTGCTCAAGGGGGCCGGGTGGGGCATCGCCCACCCGACCTTCGGCATGCCGAAGCGCAAGCGCCGCCTGGCCACCGCGCCTGACCGGGCCGGTGTAAGGGCCGCCGCATAGGCTGTTCCGCATGGACAGCGCAGCCATCGATCGGTTCGAGGCCAGCCGGGGCCGGCTGGCCTCGCTCGCGTACCGTCTGCTCGGCTCGGCCGCCGACGCCGAGGACGCCGTGCAGGACACGTTCCTGCGCTGGCAGGCCGCAGACCGCGAACGGGTCGAGGTGCCGGAAGCGTGGCTGACCAAGGTCGTCACCAATCTCTGCCTCGACCGGCTCCGCTCGGCGCGGGCGCGCCACGAGCGAGCGGCCGGTGCCTGGTTGCCCGAGCCGCTCCTCGAGGGCGACCCGATGCTCGGCCCGGCCGACACCTTCGAGCAGCGCGAATCGGTGTCCTTGGCCGTACTGACCCTCTTGGAGCGCCTCTCGCCGGTCGAGCGGGCCGTCTACGTCCTGCGTGAGGCCTTCTTGTACAGCCACGCCGAGATCGCCGGGATCCTCGACATCACCGAGTCCGCGAGCCAGCAGCATGTCCACCGGGCCCGGTTCCGGGTCGCCGCCGAGCGCCGCGGCACCGACGAGGTGGACCCCGCGTCCGCGCGCCGGGTCGTCGAGGAGTTCCTCGCCGCCGCCACGTCGGGGCGCACCGAACGGCTGGTGGCGCTGCTCACCGACGACGTGACGGCGGTCTCGGACGGTGCCGGACTGGGCAAGCGGCTGTTGCGGTACAAGACGCGCGAGCGGGTCGCCTCCTACGTGCGGGCCGGCTTCAAGCCCACTCCGGCGAAGCGGCGGCTGGCCGGCGGTTCTCCCGCGATGCATATCGCGCTGGTCAACGGCTCCCCGGCCGTCCTCGCCGTGGTCGACGACCGGGTCGTGGGCGCCGTGGCGTTCGAAGTCAGCGACGGCAAGGTCGCGTCCCTGCGCGGCATCGCCGCCGCGGACCGGCTCGCGCGCCTCAACGAGGCCTGGCGGCAGCACGAACCCGACGCGCCGGTCATCAACGCATGGTGACCAGAGCCACCGGAATCCAGTGACCTGAGTCGGAGCGAGGACGGCACCCGTTCGGGCAGCATGCGGCGGTCCAGCTCGTCCTCGCTTTCGCCGAGCAACCAGCCGATCACCCGCGATCCGTCCCTGTAGTGGGCGAAGTCGGTGACCGCCGGGGTACGGTCCAGCCTCATTCCGCGGGCGAAGAGAAAGTACGCCTGCGGAGTTCCTTCGCCCTCCGGGGGCCTGTAGTGGGTGGTCATACAGAGCAGCCTGTGGGCGGTCGTCGGCTGCGCGCGGCGAGATCGCACACCTACGACTGACCCGCTACGGCAAGTGCCTCCGGCTTGCGAACCGTGCCGGCCGACACACCCGATACGGCACGCAGCCCCACGACAAATGTCCCCGAGGTTCCGGCCAGAACCCCGCAACCAGGAGCACTCAGAAATGTAAAACGGAATGAAAAGGTAAGGAAAGAGGAACATCAAGCCTCCACAACGAGCCTGCTCATGCAGCTGATTCACCTAAGGAGTGCGGAAGACAAAGCACTTCCGGAATCCCCATCGCGTCATTCTTCGAAATCTTGACCGGGAAATCTGCGGGCCAATACTTGGGGGCATGACCGAAAAGATTGAGGGCGCCATCTCCGAGCGCTCCACCCTCACCGACGCAGAGAAGTCCTTCGTCTTCAAGATCGCCGAGCACTACCACATCACCGACGGGATGGAGTGGGAGCGCGGCTATGTCATCGGCTGGATGATCATCTGCTCCCCCGCGAAGCAGAGCGCCAACCAGATCGCCCTGGCGCTGGACATCCCCCGCGAGCCGGTGGACTGGATCGCCGACCTGCTCACCCCGCCGGGTGTGTACACCCGAGAGGAGATTCCGGGCACCGACGACTACTACATCACGCTCAACGACGGAGCCTGGCCGAACGCCGTCGAGCACTCTTTCCGCCGGATCCCCGAGTTCTACGCGGCCGTCGTGCACGGCCTCGAGGTGCTCAAGGACCAGCCGGAGGAGCGCGTCGAGCGCCTGAAGCGCATGGAGGAGCTGTACGGCGTCATCTCCCGCAAGCTCGAGGGCGTCTTCGACGTCTTCGAGGCGCACCGCAACAAGACGACGGCCGCCTGATCCGGCCCGCCCCTTCCGTCGGCGTCCCCGAGCGCCAGCTCGGGGACGCCCGTCCACCGCCGGCCACCAACCTTCAGGGCGACGGTCGTACCCCGCACCGCAGTCCGGAGAGCACCGAGGGACCATGACCAGGGAACCCCACGTCACGTTGAGCAGAACCGACGTGCACCTGTGGATCGCGTCCTCCGCAGGGCCGGACGGCGACTCCCGCAGCCTGCGCGAGCACGAGGCTGTTCTCTCCCCCGAGGAACGGAACCGGGCCGATCAGTTCTACTTCTCCCGGGACCGGGCCCAGTTCGTGCTGGCGCGGTCGCTCCTGCGGCGCTGTCTGTCCCAGTACGCCGACATCGAACCGGCCGCGTGGGAATTCGAGTTCAACGAGTACGGCAAGCCCGCCGTGCACCACCGGCTCGGCGTGGACCTCGACTTCAACCTGTCGCACTCACGCGGCATGTGCATGCTCGGGGTCACCCGCGAGCGTCCCATCGGAGTCGACGTGGAGAAGCGGGACGCCCGGATCTCTCTGCCCGACCTGATCCAGCAAGTCATGTCCGAACCCGAGATCGAGGAACTGCGCCAACTGCCCGCCCGTGCCTGGAAGAGCCGCTTCCTGGACGTGTGGGTGTTCAAGGAGGCGTACGCCAAGGCACGTGGTCAGGGCATCTCACTGCCGCTGCAGGACATCTCCTTCCTCTTCCCCGACGGCCGCACGCCCGAGCTCGTGCTCAAGCCCTCGCTCGCGGACCGGCCCGACCACTGGCTCTACGACTTCGTGAAGGTGCCGGCCGAATTCCACGCCGCCGTGTGCATCGGCCGCCGCCGCGATGAGCAGCTCAGGCTCGTCATGCGCGAGCCGGACCAGCTGTAACACCGCAACCCGACAACCGTTCACCCGGCCTCCTGCCCGTAACGGGCGAGTGCGCCGTCACCCACCCATGCCCTGGAGGACTCCGTGCACTCGCCCGACAGTACGTCAGGTACACGGGCCGCCGTCCCATCGCCCGGCTCGGGACTGCGGCCAGAGGATCTCGGCAGCGCCGCTTTCCGTGCGGACCACGGTGTCGCGTACGCCTACGCCTCGGGGTCGATGTACAAGGCCATCGCCTCCGTGGAGTTGGTGATCCGGATGGGCCGGGCCGGTCTCCTGGGCTACTTCGGCGCCGGAGGCCTCACCGAGGATGAGCTCGCCGCGTCGCTGCGGCGCATCCGCACGGAGCTCGGCGACCAGCGTGCCTACGGCGTCAATCTCCTGTCCTCACGGCCCGAGCGTGAGGAACGCACCATCGACATCTTCCTCGCGCACGGCGTACGGCGGGTGGAAGCGGCGTCCTTCGTACAGGTCACGCCGGCCCTCGTCCGCTACCGCCTGACCGGCGCCCACCGCGCGGCCGACGGCATCGTCCGCACGCCCAACCGCATCATGGCCAAGGTCTCGCGCCAGGAGGTGGCGGAGGCCTTCCTGTCCGCGCCACCGCCCGCGATCGTCCGCGACCTGGCCGCGGCCGGCCGGATCACACACCAGGAGGCGATGCTCGCGGCCTCCGTCGCCATGTGCGAGGACCTGTGTGCCGAAGCCGACTCGGGAGGGCACACCGACCAGCGACCGATGATCGCTCTGCTGCCCGCGATGCTGACCCTCCGGGACCGGGCGGCACGAACGCACCCGGCGGCCGGACGTGTACGGATCGGCGCCGCCGGTGGGATCGGCACGCCCGAGGCCGCCGCGGCCGCGTACGTCATGGGCGCCGACTTCGTCCTGACCGGCAGCATCAATCAGTGCACGGCCGAAGCAGGAACATCCGACGCGGCCAAGGACCTGCTGCAGCGCGCCCAGGTGCAGGACACCGCGCTGGTGCCGGCGGGCGACATGTTCGAGATGGGCACGAAGGCCCAGGTCCTGCGGCGCGGGCTGTTCTTCCCCGCTCGCGCCAACAAGCTGTACGAGCTGTGGCTGCGGCACGCGTCGCTCGACGACCTGGACCCCGACACGGCCGACCACGTGCAGCGCCGCATCCTCGGCCAGCCCTTCGACGAAGTATGGCAAGAAGTCAAGGCGCGCTACGCGCACACTCGCCCCGCGGTCATCGAGCGGGCCGAGAACGACCCCAAGCGCCGTATGGCGCTCATCTTCACCTGGTACTTCGCCAAGGCCACCCGGGTCGCGCTGGAAGGCGACACCGACAGCCGCGTCGACTTCCAGATTCCCTGCGGCCCCGCGCTCGGTGCCCTCAACGAGCGGCTGCGCGGCACCGATCGGGAGAACTGGCGTGACCGCCATCCCGACGACCTGGCCCGACTGATCATGACCGGCGCCGCGGGCCTGCTGTCCCGCGCCGCCCACCTCAACCCTTCGTCCCGGCCCTTCGCAGCGGCCTAGCCGACCAACGTCCCATGGGAGACCCGGACATGACGCTCATCCATGTGTTCCCCGGCCAGGGCTCGCACCGCCCCGGAATCGGCCGGGAGCTGTTCCCGAAGTTCCCGCATCTGGTCCGCCAGGCCGACTCGGTGCTCGGCCGGTCCATCACGGATTTGTGCCTCAACGCCACGGCCCAGGAGCTGACCGACACCCGCAACACCCAGACCGCGATGTACGTGGTGAACGCCCTGTCCTACCTGGACGCGGTCCGTGAGACGGGTCAGGTGCCGGACGTCGTCGCGGGGCACAGCCTCGGCGAGTACGTGGCGCTGTTCGCGGCCGGCACGTTCGACTTCCTCACCGGCCTCGAAATCGTCGTCCGGCGCGGCGAGCTCATGGCCAAGGCCCCGGAGGGCGGCATGGCCGCGGTCATGGGCGTCGAGGCGGGCCGCGTCCGCGAGATCCTCGCCGAGCGAGCGCCGACCGTCGACGTCGCCAACCTCAACGCCCCGGAGCAGACGGTCGTCTCCGGGCCCCGCGGCGAGATCGCGAAACTGCGGGACGTCTTCGGCGACGAGGCGAAGGCCGTCGTACCGCTCAACGTCGGCGGCGCCTTCCACTCCCGCTCCATGTCGGAGGCCGCCGAGGAGTTCGGCACGTTTCTGGCGCAGTACCGGCTCGCCTCGCCGCGCATCGAGGTCGTCTCGAACGTGACCGCCCGCCCCTACGGCACCGACGACCCTGCGGACCTGCTGACCCGTCAGGTCGCGTCGCCGGTCCGCTGGACCGAGAGCGTGGCGTACCTGCTGGAACGGCCCGAGGCCGAGTTCCGGGAGATCGGCCCCGGCCAGGTCCTGACCGGTCTCGTCGCCCAGGTCAAGGCCCACGGACGGACGCTGTCCCCCACCGCATGAACCGCACGAGCGAGTGAGTCGAGAGGCGATCATGGAAGACCAGACGACGCCGACCCGAGTGCGGGCCACCGCCGCCGTGGTCGAGACGTTCCGGCACGCCAGTGCCGATGACAATCCCCTGCATGTCGATGCCGACTACGCGCGGCGCACCGCCTTCGGCGGGCCCGTCGTCTACGGGGTGCTCGGTACGCTCCTCGCCCTGTCCGGTCTCGCACCCCGGCCCGAGCACAGGCCGGTTCGGATCTCCGCGCGGTTCCAGGCACCGGTCTACGCGGACCAGGACTACACGTGCGAGGTGACCGAGGACTCGCCCGAGCATGCGAAGGTCCGGCTGCGCGACGGCGGGCGCACCCTGCTCGAGGTGACAGCGGAGTTCCGCGAAGGGCCCGGCCCTGACGCGGGCGCCCACCCCGAGGCGAGCGACTCGCAAGTGCGCGAGCGGGCGCGCGAGGCGGATCTGTCGGAGTTCACCCGAGGGCTGTCCGTGGGCGTCGGCTACGCACCCCGCTGGGATGCCGTCGTGCGACTGGTCGACGAACTCGGCCTACGGGCCCGGGGGTTGGGCCCTGTTCCGGTGGGTGTCCTGGCTTGGATCAGCTACCTGGTCGGCATGGAGGCGCCTGGCCAATCCGCGCTGCTGTCCGACTTCGAGCTCCTCTTCGAGGACGCGGGTAGCGCCGGAGGGTTCACCGCGAGCGCCGAAGTCGCCGATGTTCAGGAGCGGTTCCGGATGCTGCGGCTGTCCGGCACCGCCGAGGCGCTCGGGGTCCGGGCGGAGGCCACCGTGCGAGCGTTCCACCGCGCTGAGGTGCCCGCAGGTGACGTCGACGCCCTCACCGGCCTGCTGCCGGACGGCGAACCGCTGGCCGGGCGCACCGCTCTCGTCGTGGGTGCCAGTCGCGGCCTGGGAGCCGCGATCACCCAGGCCCTCGCGCTGCAGGGTGCCGAGGTCTACGCCGGATTCCACCGCAGCGCCCAGGACGCGGCAGACATGGCAGCCCGCATCGGCGCAGCCGGAAGCCGTATTCATCCCATGCCCGGGGACGCCGCCGACCCCGAATGGGTGGCGGGTGCCCTGGAGCGGATCCGCGACGAGCGCGGCGGGCTCGATGTGCTGGTGCTCAACGCCTGCCCGACACCGGCCGAGCTCCCGCTGGAGCCGGCTACCTCCGGGCGTGCGGCCGACCACGTGACCCGCGCCCTCGCGCTCACCCGTGAGCCCCTGGCCGGGCTGGCCGCCGAGGTCGCCGGGCGGGGCGGCCGGGTCGCGGCGGTTTCCAGCGCGTGGACGGCCGAACCGCAGCCGGGCTGGACGGCGTACGTGACCGCCAAGTTCGCCGTCGAGGGTCTCCTGCGCGCAGCCGCGGTCGAGTATCCCGACGCCTCCTGGCTGATCGCACGTCCGCCCCGGCTGCGTACCGCCATGACCGCCACTCCTCTGGGCGGGGACCGTGGTGCCGCGGTGGAGCCGGTCGCCGCGGCGTTCGTACGCGCCCTTTCCGTACCCGCCGATCCCGGCAGGGTGGATGTTCTGTCCTTCGCCGAGGACGGCACACCGGCCAACGGCGACCGCAGCGCCCTGGTCTCGGTGACCGACGGTCCCACACCGGCAGAACCGGCCGGTGACGCGGCACCCGTTGCCGCCGGCGGCGGAGAAGCTGATCAGCGCCCGCTGGACCTCGGCCTCGTCGCCACGTTCACCCTCGACCCGCTGTTGGAGCCGCTGCAGCACTGGTGCGACCGGCTGGGGCTGGGACTGCGGGTCCGGCCCGCCGACTATGCCCAGGTGTTCCAGGAACTGCTCTCCCCCGACGGGGTGTTCGCCTCCGTCGAGCAGGGCCTCAAGACCGTGCTGGTCCGGGCCCAGGACTGGCCGGAGGGCGAAAGCGCCCGCAACGCCGAGGAGTTCGCGGACGCCGTGCGTACGCACGCGGCGCGCAGCTCGGTGCCGCTTCTGGTCATGCTGTGCCCGCCCTCCCCCGACCATGCCGGCGGTCGGGGCCGGGACGCCGAACTGACCGCCGCCGAGGAACTGATCGCGCGGTCGCTCAGCGATGTGCCGGGCGTCCACGTGCTCCCGAGGGAACGCTGGGCCGGTGGCATCGTCGCGTCCGACGAGAGCCATTACGACGAAGCTCGTGACGCGGCGGCGCACATCCCCTTCACCCAGGAAGGCTGCGTCGCCGTGGCAGCCGGTGTGGCCCGTTCCGCACACGCCGCCCTGGCTGCCCCCTCCAAGGTGCTCGTGCTCGACTGCGACAACACCCTGTGGGGTGGCGTCGTCGGGGAGGACGGGCCGCACGGAGTACGTCTGGAGCCCGCACACCGGGCGGTGCAGGAGTGGGCGGTGGCCCGCCAACGCGAAGGCGTTCTGATCTGCCTGGCCAGCAAGAACGAGGCGGCGGACGTCGCCGAGGTGCTGGAGGTGCGCGAGGACATGCCGCTGCGCGCCGAGCACATCACCGCACGCCGCGTGAACTGGGAGCCGAAGGCGCTCAACATCGCCTCGCTGGCGGCAGAACTCGACCTGGGACTGGACAGCTTCGTCTTCCTCGACGACAACCCGGTGGAGGTGGCCGCGGTGCGCTCGGCGCATCCGGAGATCCTCGCCCTGCAACTGCCCGAGGACGGCGACGCCGTGCCCGGTTTCCTGGGCCGCGTCTGGTCGCTGGACCGGCTCACCGTCACCGACGAGGACCGCAGGCGCACGAACTTCTACCGGGCCCGCGGCGACCGCGACGCCCTGCGCCGCAACGCCAGTTCGTTCGCCGATTTCATCGCCGGCCTGGATCTGCAGGTGGACGTCGCGCCGCCGACACCCGAGCAGTATCCGCGGATGTCTCAACTGACCTTCCGCACCAACCAGTTCAACCTGTCGACGGTCCGTCGTACCGAGGCCGAGATGCAGGTGCTGCTCGCCGACCCGGCGGTACGGGTCCGCACCGCGCACGTGCGGGACCGTTTCGGTGACTACGGCCTGATCGGGCTCGCCATCACCCGGGAGGACACCGGCGGGTCGTCAGCGGTACTCGACACGTTCTTGATGAGTTGCCGGGTACTCGGGCGAGGGGTGGAGCACGCCTTCCTCGCCGCCGTGGCCCGGGAGTTGAGCGAGGCGGGTGTGACCGAGCTGGTCGCCCCGTACGTCCCCAGTGAGCGCAACACACCGGTCCGCCGTTTCTTCGATTCCGTGCTCGGCGGCTTCGCCGGGTCGGGCGAGGACGACCGGACCGTGTACCGGGCGCCGGTCTCCGCAGTCACCGGCGTGAAGTTCGAGCCGGAGGAAGCCGAGCCGCAGGAGGACTCCGCCCCGAAGCCCGCCAACAGGCGGTCGGCGAAGCCGTCGGATGCGGCTGCCCGCGAGGCCGTGCGGCGCCGGGCGCTCGTCGACCTGGCCCAGGACGACGACCCCCTCACGACCGTACTGCGCGCCACCCGCCCCTCCACGCGGCTCGTCGACCCTGCCCCGGCACAGACGGTACCTGTGGCGGCCACGCCCGCCACAGGTAGCCTCGCCGAGGCCCGCGAGGCCGTGTGCTCGGTCGTGGCCGACGTCCTCGGACTGCCGCGTGCCGACATCGGTCCGCACACGCCTCTCGAGGCGATCCGAATGACCTCGCTGGCCGTGGTGGACGCCGTCATCCGGCTGGAGAAGCGGTACGGAGAGCTGTCCAAGACGCTGTTCTTCGAGCACCGCACGCTGGGCGACATCGCGGCGACGCTGGCCGGCGAGCAACCCGGGCCCCGGGCCACGGAAGCACAGCGTGCCGAGCCGCCCGTCGAGCCCGCGCAAGTCCCCGCCGCCCGCATGGCGATCGCGGTGGACACCGCCTCCTCGCCCGAACCCGTCGAGGAGCCGATCGCCGTCGTTGGCCTGGCCGGTCACTACCCGGGCGCCGACGGCCTCGACGAGTTGTGGGAGCACATACGGAGCGGACGCAGCGCAGCCCGTCCGGTGCCGTCCGACCGCTGGGACCACAGCGCCGTGTTCACCCCCGAGGGCGGGCAGGGCCGGACGTACAGCGGGATCGGCAACTTCCTCGACGGAGTCACCGACTTCGACTCCCTGTACTTCGGCATCGCGCCGCGCGACGCCGAGCAGATGGACCCGCAGCAGCGGCTGTTTCTGCAGACGGCCGTCGAGGCGGTCCAGGACGCCGGGTACGACCGCCACACCCTGGAGCGGAACACCGGTGTCTACGTCGGTGCCATGGCCGACGACTACCGCACCTTCAGTGCCAACGGGGCGGCCACCGGCCACGCGCCCTACCCGTACGCCGACAACTACGCGATCGCCAACCGCGTGTCGTACTTCCTGGACCTGACCGGCCCCAGCATGGTCGTGGACACGGCCTGCTCGGCTTCCGGTGTGGCGCTGCACCTGGCCTGTGAGGCGATCCGGCGTGGCGAGGTGTCGGCCGCGATCGCCGGCGGCGTGAACCTGGTGCTGCATCCGGTGCGGCACATCCAGTACGCGCAGATGGGAATGCTGTCGAAGGCCGGCGTCTGCCGCCCGTTCGCCGAGGGGGCCGACGGCTTCGTCATGGGCGAGGGCGTGGGAGCGGTCCTGCTCAAGCCGCTCTCGCGGGCGGTCGCGGACGGCGACCACATCCACGGTCTGATCCGCGGCACCGCTGTCAACTCCGGTGGTCGCACCAGCGGCTTCACCGTGCCGAGCCCCGAGGCGCAGGCGGCGCTCGTGTCGTCGGCGCTGCGCGGCGCGGGAGTCGCCCCGGGCACCGTGGGTTATGTGGAGGCGCACGGCAGCGGCACCTCACTGGGTGATCCCATCGAAGTGCGGGCGCTGTCCCGGGCGTTCGGCGAGCGCGAGCACGCCGGCTCCTGTGCGCTGGGCAGCGTCAAGGCGAACATCGGGCATCTCGAGCCCGCCGCCGGTATCGCCGGCCTGACGAAGGTGCTGCTCCAGCTGAAGCACCGCACGCTGCCGCCCACCCCGTACGCCGACACCCCGAACCCGTTCGTCGAACTGGACGGCAGCCCCTTCCGGCTACAGACCGCGGCCGCGCCGTGGGAGCCGGTGGGCCTGGAGGCAGACGGCAGCGTCCCGCCATTGCGTGCGGGGGTGAGCTCCTTCGGAGCCGGAGGAGTCAACGCGCATCTCGTCGTCGAGGCGCACGAGTCCACGGAAGAGGAGGAGGACGCGGTGGGCACCGAGCTGTATCTGCTGTCGGCCCGTACGGACGATCAACTGCGTGCCACAGCACGGAAGCTCGCCGTCCATCTGCGAGGCCCCGGCCGGACCGCACGGCTCGCCGACGTGGCGCACACGCTGCGGGTGGGCCGCGAGGCGCTGGACGTGCGCGTCGCGTTCACCGCACACGGCCGTGAGGAACTGCTCGCGCTGCTGGACCGGATCGCGGACGGCACCGAGGACTCCTCGGCCACGGTGCACACGGGGCGGCTGGTCCGAGGCGGACCGCTCGCCGGGCTCTTCTCGGACCTCGCCGGCGGCCAGGAGTTCCTCTCGTCGCTGGCCGCCCGGGGAGAGCTGGGCACCCTGGCACGGCTGTGGGCCCAGGGCGCGGACCTGGACTGGACGGTTCTGCTGCCCGCCGCTCGCCGCACCGCCCTGCCGACGTATCCGTTCGAGCGTGTGCCGTACTGGCTGCCGTCGGCCGCCCTGGGCATCACCGGCGCCGCCGCGCCCGCCATCGGGACGGAGCCGGTGGAGACCGGGGACGACCCGGCCACCGTATGGACCCCGCGCTGGGAGGCTTCCGAGCCGGTCGTCGCCGACGGCGCGGCCGCTCCCGGCACGGTGGTGGTCCTCGACGCGCCGGACGGCCCCCCGCTCGCTGGGACGGCCGCCGACCAGCCGTGGCTGCTGCTGCGGGCGGTGGAGTACGCACCGGACGAGACGCCCGTGGACGCGCCCGGCCCCGTGGTGCGCCGCGGGAACGCCGACGATCTGCGCTCCCTGTTGGAGCGGGCCGGCGCCGAGGGGCCGGTGGTCCTGATCGACCGGCGCGCGCTGTCCTCCTCCGCGGAGCGCTCCGGAGATCCGGCCGCTGCGGTGGCCGAGCGGCTGCCCACCGATCTGGGCCGGGCCGTTTCGGTCGGCGCGCTGCCTCCGTTGACGTACGTACAGGTCACCTCCGCGGAGCGGCTGGACCTTGTCGAGGAAGCCGTCGTGGCCTTCGGCCGTGCGCTGGCACGGGAGACGAGCCGCTACCGGCACATCCGCGTCGGCCTGGCCGACGGTTGCTCACCGTCACTCTCCATGCTCGTCGGTGAGGCGCGGAGCGCGGACGTCGACGTCCGGGTCGGCCTCAGCGGCCGTGAGGTACTGCGATTCGCCGACGACGCGGCCGGTGACGGCGGACCGGGCTTCTCCCGGGGCGGCCACTATGTGGTCACCGGCGGCTCGGGCGGCATCGGCCGGCTCGTCGCGGTGCATCTGGCGGAGCGGTACGGCGCGAAGGTGACGCTCATCGGCCGTTCAGCCCCGGGTCCGGAACAGGAGCGGTTCTGCTCCCGGCTGCGTTCCCTGGGCGGAGACGGGCTGTACGTACGGGCGGACGTCACCGACCGGTCCGCGCTGGACACCGCGCTGCGCACCGCCAGGTCGCGCTTCGGCGCGCTGAACGGCGTGCTGCACGCGGCGGGACTGGTCGAGGACGCCCTGCTGCAGGACAAGGCGGACGAGGCGATCGCCCGCGTGATGGCGCCGAAGACCACCGGCACGATGCTGCTGGACGAGCTGACGGCCGACGACGGGCTCGGTGTCTTCGTCCTGTTCTCGTCGGTCGTCGGCACGGTCGGCAACGCGGGACAGACCGACTACGCGGCGGCCAACGCGTTCCTCGACGCCTTCGCCACGCACCGCGAGCGCCGGGTCGCGGAGGGCACGCGCGGCGGCCGTACGGTATCCGTGGCCTGGCCGCTGTGGGCCGAGGGCGGGATGCGGCTGGACGCCGAAGCGGCCGCCATGGCCGTCACGACCATCGGCCTCGTGCCGATCAGCACTCGTGAGGCCATGCGGGTGCTGGAGGACGCGGTACGGTCCGACGCGCCGTGCCTGTACGTGTCGTGCGCCGGAGTCGATCGCACCCGGACAGTCCTCGCCCGCGCGGGACTCGGCCCCCAGCCCGGTGCCGCCCGTACCGCGCGATCCGGCGCCGCCGAGACGGCCGAGCTGGATCCGGCGCGGGTCCGCAGCCTGGTCCTCGACCGCATCGCCGAGGTCGCCGGCACCACGCCCGAGCGGCTCGACGCGGGCACCGAGCTCGGTGCCTACGGCTTCAACTCCGTCCTCCTGACGACGCTCGCCAACCGGCTGAACGACACCTTCGGGGTGGCGTTGACCCCGGTGACCTTCTACGAGTTCCCGACGGCCGACGCGATCACAGGGCATCTGGTCGACCGGCACGGGGTGAGCCTGCGCGCGGCGCTCCCCGCGTCGGACTCGGTCACGCAGCCGCCGACGGCGGCAGTACCCGCTCCGGCATCGGTCCGCACAACCGTTGCTGACGAACATGCCGAGCCGCTACGGCCCATCATGCCGACGCACGACGACCCCATCGCCGTCGTCGGTCTGGCGGGCCGTTTCCCCGGCGCACCGGACGCGGAGACGTTCTGGCGCAACCTGCTCGACGGGCAGGACCTGGTGACCGAGGTGCCGGCCGACCGCTGGGACTGGCGGGCGTACGACGGTGATCCGCGCCGTGATCCCGGCACGACCGACTGCAAGGCGGGCGGCTTCCTCGACTCGGTGACCGCCTTCGACGCCGCGCACTTCTCGCTGTCGCCGCGTGAGGCGTCCCTCATGGACCCGCAGCAGCGGCTGTTCCTGGAGGCCTGCTGGCACGCGCTGGAGGACGCCGGGTACGACCCGAAGTCGTTCGCCGGCACGCGCACAGGCGTCTTCGCCGGGGCGACTCTCCACGACTACCTGGAGGTGCTGGGCGAGCACGGTACCGACGTGGCCGGGCACACCGTCACCGGCAACGTGCACGCGATCGTCGCCAACCGTGTGTCGTACCTGCTCGACCTGCGCGGGCCGAGCGAGACCATCGACACGGCGTGCTCCAGCTCGCTGGTCGCGCTGCACCGGGCACTCGCGGCACTGCGCGCCGGCGAGTGCGACACCGCGCTGGTCGGCGGAGTCAACGTCGTGATGACGCCGACCTGGTACGTGTCATTGAGCCGCGGTGGGATGCTGTCGAAGGGCGGCCGCTGCCACACGTTCGACAGCCGCGCCGACGGCTACGTCCGTGCGGAGGGCGTGGGCGCGATCCTGCTGAAGCCGCTGTCGCAGGCGCTCGCCGACGGCGACACCGTGCGCGCGGTCGTGCGCGGCTCGGCCGTCGGCCACGGCGGCCGAGCCCACTCGCTGACCGCCCCTACGCCGCGCGGCCAGGCCGACACCGTCGTGGCGGCGCTGCGCGACGCAGGCGTCTCGCCCGCCTCCGTGGGCTACATCGAGTCGCACGGCACCGGTACCAAGCTGGGTGACCCGATCGAGGTCCAAGGCCTGAAGCAGGCCTTCGAGCGGGCGGCCGACGACGCCGGCACACTCGAGGGCGGCACTGTCCTCGGCGCGCTCAAGGCCTCCGTGGGGCATCTGGAGAGCGCCGCCGGCGTCGCGGGGCTGATCTCCGCGGTCCATGCCCTGCGGGAGCACACGCTGCCGCCCGTGGCCGGGCTCGAGGAGCTCAATCCCTATCTGGAGCTGGAGGGTTCGCCGTTCCGGGTGCTGCGTGCGGCAGAGCCGTGGACGACGGCCGACGGTGCCCCGCGGCGAGCGGGAGTCAGTTCGTTCGGCTTCGGCGGGGTGAACGCGCATGTCGTCCTGGAGGAGGCGCCCGCGCCGGTGGAGTCGGCGCCGGACCTCGACGGCCCTCAGGTGGTCGTCGTGTCGGCCCGCACTCGGGACCGGTTGCGCGCCTACGCGCACCGCTTGCGCGACTTCGCCGCCGCCCACGACGTACGTCTGGCCGACTTGGCGTGGACATCACAGACAGGCCGCGCGCACCTGGCCGAGCGATTGGCGATCGTGGCCTCCTCGCTGCCCGAGCTGCGCGAACGGCTCGACGCGTACCTCGACGACACCGGTGAGACCGGGTCCCCGGGGGTCCACGTCGGCGGTCCTCACCCGGAGCCCGTCTCCGACTCGGTCGCGATTCCGACGGACCCGGCGGACGCCGCCGTGCGCTGGACGGCGGGCGAGCGGGTCGACTGGTCGGTGCTGCACTCCGCGCCGTGCCGCCGGATCCCGTTCCCCGGCTATCCCTTCGACCACAGCACGGAGTTCGGTCCGTCGGGCGTGCCGGCGGTGCCGATCCCGAGCAGGATCGCCCCGGCCCAGGATGCGGTGACGGCACCGGCCACAGAGGACGGCATCGTGCCGGCACTGCTCTGCCGGGACTGGGTGCCTTCGCCGCTGCCCGCCCCTGCGGAGGCGGCGCGCAGGCCGCTCGGCGTGCTGATTGTCGCGTCCGGGGACACACTCGGCTTCGCCGAGGCCGCCGCCCATGCAGCGGGCGCGGACAAGAGCGGCTGGGTTGTGGTGCGCGAGCACAGTCTGCTGCCGCACCTCGGACCCGACGAGTACGACGTCGACCTGGCCGACCACGCGGCGGGCCATGCGCTGGCGGAGCAACTCCACGAGCGCTACGGGCAGGTGGATGCCGTCGTGGACCTGACGGACATCTCCACGGGC
Source organism: Streptomyces sp. NPDC002838 (assembly GCF_040295365.1). Classification (NCBI taxonomy): domain Bacteria; kingdom Bacillati; phylum Actinomycetota; class Actinomycetes; order Kitasatosporales; family Streptomycetaceae; genus Streptomyces; species Streptomyces sp. NPDC002838. Next base: position 135,305 of record NZ_JBEOVF010000021.1, read on the forward strand.
GCGACCGTCGTCGACGAAGCACCCCTGGCACGGGAAGCGGCCCGCATCGGACTGCTCCAGGAGCTGGTCCGGCGCGCCACCACAGCCGGGCACGAACTCTCGGTCCTCCAGGTCACACGCGGCCGCCAGACACTTCGGCACTCCGGTCCGCGGGCCGCGGGCGCGGCGATGGCCGGTCTGGTGCGAGCCGTGGGCGCGGAATACGGCGCCGTCCGTTCCGCCTCCGTGGACCTCGACCCGGCGACCACCGCGCCCGATGCGGTGCTCGCCGTCCTGCGGGACGAACTCGCGGCGGTTCCCCAGGCACCGACCGAGATATGCCTGCGCGGCACGGACCGCTACGTCCCGGGACCGCTGCGTGTCCTGCCGGCCGTGACGGACCGCCCCGGGCTCGACCCCGCGCGCACCTACCTGGTGACCGGCGGCACCGCGGGTCTGGGTCTCGCCGCCGCCCGTCGGCTGGCCGAACTGGGCGCCCGCAGGCTGGCGCTGCTCGGACGGCGCCCGCTGCCCGCCCGCGCCGAGTGGCCACGGATCGCCGCCGAAGCGGACGTCACCGGTGACGAGGCAGACCTGCGCATCGCCGAACTGGCGCGGGCCTTCGATGAGTTGGAGGCCGCTGGGGTACGCATCGACACGTACACCGGTCCGTTGACCGATCGCGCCGCGCTGGGTGCCTTCCTGAACCGAGTCCGCGGTGAACTCGGCCCAGTGGCCGGGGTTCTGCACTGCGCCGGTTCGGTCGACCGCCGGCATCCCGCGTTCGTCCGCCGCTCGCCCGAGGCCATGGCCACGACCTGGGAGCCGAAGACCGCCGGGCTCCGGGTGCTGGACGAGCTCGTCCGGGAGGACCGGCCGGACTTCGTCGTCCTCTACTCCTCGGTCTCGGCAGTACTGCCCCATCTGGGGATCGGTCTCGGCGACTACGCCGCGGCCAACGCCCACCTTGAGGCGTACGCGGCCGAGCGCAACGCGGCCGAAGGACCGGACGGCACCCGCTACCTCTCGGTCGCCTGGGGCAGCTGGACCGGGCTCGGCATGGGTGAAGTCAAGGCCGACGCCTATCGGGCGTCCGGCTTCGGCGCGCTGACCCATGACGCCGGTCTCGGCCTGCTGGAGCAGGTGATCGCGGGAGGCGCCGAAGGGGTTGTAGCGGCCGCCGTGCGCCCTGGTGACTTCCCGCCCCCGCACGCGAACGCCCACACCCACACCGATCAGTACGAGAAGAAGGAGCATCAGGTGACGACCTCGGACGGCGCCCCGAGCCCGGCCGTGAGGGCGGCGGTCGAGGAGTTCCTCCTCGAACTCATGGCCCAGGAACTCATGCTGCCGAAGGACGCGGTGACAACGGATGCGTCCTTCGCCGACCTCGGCGTGGACTCGATCCTCATCGCCGGGATGGTGGGCAGGCTCGAAGAACTGGCGGACGCCCCACTCGACCCGTCGGCGGTCCTGGAGAACCCGACGGCCGGACGGCTCGCCGCTTTCCTTACCGACCGGCACCCGCGCGGTGTCGAGCGGTGGGCGGCGGCCCGCGGCGTCGGTCGCGTCTCCCAGACCCCGGTTCGGCAGCAGACTGACGCATCCCCGGCCAGGGTTTCCCGGGACGCGCATGCGGTGCCCGGGCCACGCCCGCTCGCCGTCATCGGTATGGCCGGCCGCTTCCCAGGGGCGCCGGACACCGACGCGTTCTGGAAGCTCCTGGCCGAGGGCCGCAGCGCGATCCGTGAGGTGCCGGCCTCGCGCTGGAACGTCGCCGAGCTGTACGCACCGGAGAAGCAGCCGGGCCGCTCCGTGTCACGCTGGGGCGGCTTCCTCGACGGGATCGAGGACTTCGACCCGGAGGCATTCGGAATCGCCGCCGAGGACGCGGCGCACGTCGACCCCCTCATCCGCCTGGTCATGGAGAGCGCCGAGCAGGCCTTCCGGGACGCCGGCTACGAGCGGTCCGAGCTCGCGGGCACCCGTACGGGCGTGTTCGCGGCGGCTCAGACCGGTGCGTACGCGCCCCGGATCAGCACACCGCACCGCAACACCGTCACGGGCCTCAACCAGAACTTCGCCGCCGCGCAACTCGCCCAGATCTACGATCTGCGCGGCCCGCACCTCGTGATCGACACCGCCTGCTCCTCCTCCCTGGCCGCGCTGGCCCTGGCCGAGCAGTCCCTGCGGCTGGGCGAGTGCGACATGGCGCTGGTCGCGGCGGCGGATCTGCTGCTCGACGAGATGCCGTACCTGAAGCTGAGCGCGTCCGGGGCACTGTCGCCGGACGGAGAGTGCCGGGTCTTCGACTCGCGTGCCAACGGTCTGGTCCTGGGCGAGGGCGCGGGTGCCCTGCTCATCAAGCCGCTCGACACGGCGCTGGCCGACGGCGACCGGGTGTACGCCGTGGTGGAAGCGGTGGCCATGAACAACGACGGCCGCACGATGGGCCTGACGACCCCGAATCCGGACGCCCAGGAGGAAGTCGTCCGCCGGGCCCAGCAATTGGCCGGGGTGGACCCCACAGCCATCGGTCTGATCGAGGCGCACGGCACCGGAACGATGATCGGCGACCCCATGGAACTGCGCGCCCTGACCCGGGCGTTCGGCGACGCGGGTGGCCGGGCCGGCCACTGCGCGGTGGGCAGCGTGAAGTCCAACATCGGGCACGCGCTGATGGCCGCGGGCATGGCCGGGCTGCACAAGCTCGTACTCGCCCTGCGGAACCGCAGGATCCCGCCGACGCTGCACTGCGAGACGCCCAACCCCCGGTTCAACTTCGCGCAGTCGCCCTTCTATCCGAACACCGAGTTGCGCGACTTCGCCCCGATCGACGGTGTGCGCCGGGCCGGGATCAGCGCCTTCGGCTTCGGCGGCGTCAACTGCCATGCGGTCCTGCGCGAGCCCACGGCCGCGGAGCTCGCCGACCGCCCCGCCGAGCGGACCAGCCTTCCGCCCGCCGTCTTCCGCCGCACCCGTCACTGGGTGGAGCGGGACGCCCGGTCCGCACCGCCGACCACGGTCACGCCGTCCCTCCTGCCCGTCTCTCCCGCACCTCTCGTATCCACCGTCACCGGCCCGATCCTGCCGCTCGAGGAGCTGAACTGACGATGTCCGACACCCATGGGTCCTTCGACGCGCACACCGTGCTGCGCGCACTCGGCGGGCACCGCTTCGCCACCCGGGTGACCGCGCAGGACGCGGCGGTACGCGACCACCTCGTCCACGACACCCCTGTCCTGCCCGGTGTCTTCCACCTCGATCTGGTGCTGCGGATCGTCCGCCAACTGGGGGTCGACCCCGCGCAGGTGGAACTCCGGCGCTGTGTCTTCATCCGGCCGCTGATCGCGATCGGGGAACTCGACCGCCAGTTGGAGGTCACCGTCGGGGAGGTCGGCCCGCGCGGCGGAGTTCCGGTCACGGTGCGCAGCCGCCCGCTGCTGGGCGGCGAGGTCGCCGACGAGGAGTGGCAGACCAACTTCCAGGCCGAGATCCACGCGGTGGGCCCCTGGCAGCCGCAGCCGGTGCCGGACGGACGGCTGGCAGTCGCGTCAGGGCCGGGCTCGCTGGACGCGGACGACCTCTACGCACTCGCCCGTCAACTGGACATCCAGCACGGTCCGTTCATGAAGGTGCAGGGCCGCGTCGGGGCCGGGGCCGACTTCTCCGTGGCCGATGTGCGTCTCGACCCCAGTGCGGTGGAAGCGCTCGGACACTTCTTCGTGCATCCCGTCTTCATGGACTTCTCGGTGCTGGTTCCGTTCCTGCAGTTCCCGGAGCCGGTGCGGCGCGGCATCGTCCAGCCGTTCATCCCGATCTACGTCGACTCCTTCCGGGCCCGCCGCCCGCTCCAGGAGCGCACATGGGTGCACTCGCCCCGGCTCGCGAACCTTCACGTGGACGACAGCACGCAGGCCGTCGTGGCCGACATCGACCTGTGCACCCCGGACGGTGAGGTCGCGGTGCGTCTCAGCGGTTACCGGGCCAAGCGGGTACGGACCACGGAGGACATCCGCAAGCACGCGGACGAGGGTCGGCGCCTGGCTGCTTCGAGGACCGCGCACAGCGTGCCCCCCACTCCCCCGACTTTTGAGGTCCTGCCGAAGCCCGAGGTCACTGCCACCTCCGGCGGCGACCTGACGACGCTCGTGACCGGCCTCATCGCGGAACAGACCGGAACACCGGCCACCACCATCCACCCCGACCAAGGCTTCTACGACGAACTCGGCCTCACCTCCGTCGACCTCCTCAACATCGCCGGAAAACTCGAAACCGCACTGAACACCGAGCTCTACCCCACCCTCCTCTTCGAACACCCCACCATCAGCCAACTCGTCACCCACCTCCAGGACGAAGGCCTCCAGGCACCCACCACCACAGTGCCGGCGGCGGCCCGGCCGTCTCCGGTTTCGGACCTCACCACGCTCGTGACCGGCCTCATCGCGGAACAGACCGGAACACCGGCCACCACCATCCACCCCGACCAAGGCTTCTACGACGAACTCGGCCTCACCTCCGTCGACCTCCTCAACATCGCCGGAAAACTCGAAACCGCACTGAACACCGAGCTCTACCCCACCCTCCTCTTCGAACACCCCACCATCAGCCAACTCGTCACCCACCTCCAGAGCGAAGGCCTCCAGGCACCCACCGCCCCGGCGGCGGCGAACGAGGCGCCCCTTCCCGCGCCGGCACCCCAGACCGCCCCTGCGCAGCCGCCGCTGTCGGGCGACGCCCCGATGGCGATCGTCGGTGTGGCCGGCCGCTACCCGGGCGCGCGTGACCTCGACGAGTTCTGGAAGGTGCTGCGCACGGGGCGGGACTGCCTGGACGACGTGCCTGCCGAGCGCTGGGACGTGGACGACTGGTACGCACCGGAGCCCGGCACACCGGGCCGCTCGTACCTCAAGCGCGGCGGCTTCATCCACGACGTGGACCGGTTCGACGCGTTGTTCTTCAATATCCAGCCGCAGCAGGCGAAGTTGATGGATCCGCACGAGCGGCAGTTCCTGGAGGTCGCCTGGTCGGCGCTGGAGGACGCCGGACACACGCCGGAGTCGCTGTCGGCGGCGACGGACGGCTCGGTGGGGGTGTTCGCCGGGTCGATGTGGGCGGACTACCACCTGCACGGGCTGGAGAGTGTCAACGGCGGCGGCGCGGACGTGGCCCTGAGCTGGCTCGGGGGCGTTCCCAACCGGGTCAGCCACGCCTTCGACTTCCGCGGCCCGAGTGTCCTGGTGGACACCGCGTGCTCGTCGTCGCTGACCGCCCTGCACCAGGCGTGCGAGGCGATCCGCCGAGGCGAGTGCCGTGCCGCCCTGGTGGGCGGCGTGAGCCTCTCCCTGCACCCGTACAAGTACGTACGCTCGGCGGCCAACGGCCTGCTGTCCAAGGACGGGACGAGCCGCCCCTTCGGCGAGAGCGCGTCCGGCTACGTTCCGGCGGACGGCGTGGGCGCGTTGATCGTGCGCCCGTTGGCCGACGCCGAGGCGGACGGCGACCGGATCCTCGCTGTCGTGCGCGGCTCGGCCGTGAACCACACCGGCCGCACCCCCGGCTACACCATCACCAGTCCGGAGGCCCAGAGCCGGGTGGTCGAGGAGGCCCTCGCCCGGGCCGGCGTCCCGGCCGCGACGGTGACACTGCTGGAGGCCCACGGGGCGGCGACCGCGCTGGGCGACCAGTTGGAGATCGACGCGCTGACACGCACGTTCCGCAAGGAGACCGACGCACGCGGGTTCTGCGCGCTCGGCTCGGTGAAGGCGAACATCGGCCACACCGAGGCCGCGGCCGGACTGGCCTCGCTCACCAAGATCCTGCTGTGCCTGCGCCACCGGACGCTCGTGCCGACACCGCACGCCGAGCGTCCCAATCCCTCGATCGACTTCGCCGCGTCGCCGTTCCGGATGCCCCGCACCGAGGAGCCCTGGACGCCGGTCACCGATCCGACGACCGGCCGGCCGGCGCCGCTGCGCGCGGCGGTCAGCGCCTTCGGCTTCGGCGGTGCCAACGCTCACGTCGTACTGGAGGAGTACGTGCCCACGCACACCCCGTCCGCCGGTGCCGAGACGGCCGCGGCCCGTCAGGTCGTCGCGCTGTCGGCGCGCACCGGCGAGCAGCTGACGCGCCGGGCGGCCGATCTGGCGGGAGCGCTGCGTGCCGAGCCCGCGACGCGGCTCGCCGACGTCGCCCACACGCTCGCCGTCGGCCGACGTCACCTCGGCGACCGGCTCGCGCTCGTGGTGTCGTCGACCGCCGAACTCACCGCCGCGCTGGAGGACTTCGCGGCCGGGCGTACACCTCAGGTGCCGTACTTCCGCGCCACAGCCCGCCGCCCCGGTGCGGGAACGGTGTCCCCCGCGCATCCGTCGACGGCGCCGGAGGGCATCGCCGAGGCCTGGGCCCACGGCACAATGGGCGGGCTCTCCCCGGTGGCCGGCGGACGTCGGATCGCGCTGCCCACCTACCCGTTCGCCGGGGAACGACACTGGATCGGCCCCGCCCCCAGGCCGGAGGCCGTCCGCCTGGACCCTACGCCGCCGCCCGCGCCGGAGGCGGACGTGCCGCTTGAGAAAGCGGCTGTCGTGCCCGGCACGGGCACCGTCCCGGTGGACGACCTGCGGCACGTGATGCTCTACGAGCCGGTGTGGGCACCGTGCACGGCGCCGCGTCCCACGGTGGCGCTCGACGACGGCCCTTTGTTGGTCCTGGACACCTCCGACACGCGGTACGCGGCTCTGCGGGCCCGGGCCGGCGCGGTGCTGGTCACGCCGGGCGACGGCTTCTCCCGGCTGTCTGCCGACCACTTCACGGTCGCCCCCGATTCCCTGGACGACCACAAGGCGCTGCGCCGGACGCTGGAGCAGGAGGGTCGGGTACCGAGTGCGATCCTGCACCTGTGGCACCTGGACGGCTCCGACCCGGCCGGACCACCGGAACGGCCGACCGGTCTGCTGTCGGTGTACGCGCTGTGCCAGGCGTGGGCCGTCGGCCGCCGGGTCGCGCTGCCGATCGTGCACGCCTACCGCTCCCCCCTCGAGTGCCCTCCGGACGCATCGGTGGGCGGGCTCGCCCGCGGTCTGCGCCTGGAGCAGCCCAAGCTGCCGTTGAGCACCGTCCGGTTCGCTGCTTCCCCGAACGACCCGGCCCCCGTGGTCGAGGTGCTGCTCGCCGAAGCCTCGTCTCCCGGTGACCTGGAGGTTCGCCACACCGCGGCCGGAGTGCGTGAGGTGCGGGGCTTCGCCCCGGTGCGCCCGCTGCCCTCCGGCACGCCTCTGGCCCGCCCGGGCGGCACCTACCTGATCAGCGGCGGCACGGGTGGCATCGCCCGGCACGTGGCCCGGCGCATGGCACGCGCCGCCCAGCCCGACATCGTGCTGTTCGGGCGCTCTCCCGAGAGCGAGCGGCAGCGCGAGTTCCTGGCGGAACTCGCCGCGCTGGGCTCGCGGGCGGTGTACGTCCAGGCCGACGTGACCCGGCTCGCCGACGTCCAGCGGCTGGTGTCCACCGCTGAGGAGCGGTTCGGCCCGGTCACCGGAGTGATCCACACCGCGGGGGTCGTCGAGGACGGCCTGCTCATCAACAAGAGGGCGGACTCCGTACGACGGGTGTTGTCGCCCAAGTTCGACGGCGCCCGCAACCTGGACCTGGCGACCGCGGACCGGAAGCTGGACTACCTGGTGCTCTTCTCGTCCACGTCCGCAGTGCTCGGCTCCATCGGCACCACCGACTACACCGCCGCCAACGCCTACATGGACTCCTTCACCGCGTGGCGCGAGGACCTGGTGACCCGCGGCGAGCGTCACGGCCGCAGTGTCTCGGTCAACTGGCCTCTGTGGGACGAGGGCGGCATGCGCATCAATCCGGCCGTGGAGGCCCAGGTGCTGCAGAGCACGGGCCTGGTGCCGTTGAAGACGGCGCACGGTCTGGCCGCGCTGGAGGCCGGCCTCGCCCACGACGGGCCGCAGCTGGCGGTCTTCGAGGGCGACCGGGCGAAGGTCGAGCGCCTGCTCGCGGTCATCTGGCCGGAGCGTGAGCGCACCACTGCGACGCCCCGGCCTCCCGCTCAGGCCCCCGGCTTCACTGCCGCGGAGATCGCCGCCGAGCTGGAGGCGATGATCGCGGAGACGGTCACCGGGCTGCTGCCGCAGACGGCGAGCCTGTCCCAGGAGCTGTTCACGTGGACCTTCATGGAGCTGGGTCTGTCCTCGGTGGACGTGGTCGCCCTGGGGAACAGGCTCGGCGGACAGTTGGGCATCGAGATCGTGCCCACGATCTTCTTCCGTTGCACCCGCATCCCCGAACTGGCGGCCCACCTGGCCCGGGAGAACAGTGAGGCCGTCCGCGCCTGGTACGCCTCCTTCAAGGGCGTGCCGTCGACGGCTGCTCCGACGGCCGGAGACAGCGCTCACACCCCGCCGGCTGTCGACGCGCCGGTCGAGCCGGTCCCGGCACCGGAGGTCACCGACCGCGACATCGCCGTGATCGGCCTCGCCGGCCGCTTCCCGGGCGCGTCGAACGCCCGGGAGCTGTGGGACGCGCTGCTCGCCGGACGTGATCTCGTGCGTGACGTTCCGGTGGAGCGCTGGGACCATGCCCGTCACCTGGACGCGGACGGTGCGGCCGGGACCACGGAGTGCCCGGCCGGCGGCTTCGTCGACGGTGTGCGCCGCTTCGACGCCGAGTTCTTCGGTATCCCCCGTGCGGAGGCCGAGGCGATGGACCCGCAACTGCGGCTCCTGCTCGAGGTGTTGTACGAGACGGCGGAGGACGCGGCAGTCCTGCCGCGGCTGCGCGGCAGCGACGCCGGGGTCTTCGTCGGCGAGTGCTTCCGCGACTACGAGGGCGAGATGATCGCTCTCGGCCGCAGGTCGGGGCCGTACGACGCGACGGGCATCGCCACCACCATGGCCGCCAACCGGCCGTCGCACTACTTCGACCTGTCGGGTCCGAGCCTGACCGTCGACACGGCCTGCTCGTCGTCTCTGCACGCGGTGCAGCTCGCGGTGGAGTCGTTGCGCCGCGGCGAGTGCTCCATGGCGTTCGCGGCGGGTGCCAATCTGATGCTCAGCCCTCGCCACTACCTCTCCCTGTCCGGTACGGGTGCGCTCTCGCCGACCGGCCGCTGCCACGCCTTCGACGAGCGTGCCGACGGCTACGTGCCCGCTGAGGCAGTTGCCGCGGTCCTGCTCAAGCCGCTCAAGGCCGCACTCGCCGACGGCGACCCGATCCGTGCCGTCATCAAGGGCGTCGCGGTAGGGCACGGCGGTCACGCCGGCGCGGTCACCGCGCCGAACCCGGGGCGGCAGACGGAGCTCATCGAGCGTGCCTGGCGCGACGCGGACGTCCCGGTCCACACCATGGGCCTGCTGGAGGCACACGGCACCGGGACGAAGCTCGGTGACCCGATCGAGATCGAAGGTGTGCGCGGTGCGCTGACCGGCCGTCCCGCCGACGCTCCGCCGGTCGTCATCGGCACGGCGAAGGCCCACTTGGGCCATGCCGAGGGTGCCGCCGGTGTGGTCGGCATCGTGAAGGCGGTTCTGTCCCTGGAGCACGGCCGTATCCCGGCGATGCCCGACTTCCGTACGGCCAACCCGTACCTGGGTCTCAAGGGCGACAGCCCGTTGACCATACCGACGGCGACCACCGAGTGGCCCTCGTGGTCGGGCGTTCCCCGACGGGCCGGGGTGAGCTCGTTCGGCTTCGGCGGCGCGAACGCCCACGTCGTCCTGGAAGCGTCACCGCGCCGGGCGGACGCGGCGCGGTACGACCGCGTCAGCCTGGTCGTGCCGTTCTCCGCCTCGTCCGCCGAGTCCCTGCCCGAGGTGCTGCGCCGCCACCGTGCCGCGCTCGCCGCGCAGCCGGGCCTCGCGGCGGTGGCCGCCACCCTGCAGGACGGCCGTGACGACCTGTCCGCGCGCATCGCGGTGGTCGCCACCACGACCCAGGAACTCCTGCTGGAGCTGGACGCCGTGCTCGCCGGTTCCGTGGATGCGGGCACCGTGCGTGCGGTACCCGGGTCGGACACGGGGGCAGTGGCAGCCGCGCGCCGGTGGGTGTCCGGCGAAGCGGTCGACTGGCTGCCGCACGACGGCGGCTCCGACGCACCCCGTCTGAACCTGCCGGGTCGCCCGTTCCACGGTGAGCACTTCTGGCTGCGCGAGGCCGAACGGCCCACCGCCCCAGCCCCGGCCGCGACCGCCCCGCAGGGCGCCACCGGTCCGGCAGCCGGCGCCCTTGCCGCAGCCCAGGCGTTCATGGACTCGTCCGCGTACGACGCCGTCGGCGTCCGTCGTGGCCTGGAGAGGCTCGGCGTGATCGGATCGCGGCTCGCGGCCCTGTCGGTACGCGAACGCCTGGGTGTCACCGACGAGTTGTCCGGCGCCGACGTACTCAGCGGTCTGCCGGCCGTGGAGCCGTACGGACGCTTCGTGACCCGCCTCGCGGACGTCGTGACGGCCGCCCCGCGGCCGCTTCCCGACCCGACCGCCGAACGTGCCCTGATCGAGCGGGAGTTCGCCGACCTGGCCGCCGACCACCCTGAGGTCGCCCACCACGTGGCGCTGGCCCAGGCCGTGATCCCGCACATCCCCGAGGTCGTCACGGGCGGCGCCTCCGCGCTGGAGCTGTACTTCGGCGGAGGGATCGACGAGCTGCTGAGCCGCATCTACACCGGCAACGCCATCGCCGATCACTACAACACGGTGGTCGCCCACCTCGCCGACGGCTACGTCCGCGACCGTCTCGCCCAGCGCCCCGGCCGACCCGTGCGCGTCCTCGAAGTGGGTGCGGGTACAGGCGGTACCACCGGTCCGATGCTGGAGCAGCTCGCCCGGTACGGCAGCCAGGTCGAGTACACCTTCACCGACATCTCCGCCTCGTACTTCCGGCAGGCCAGGCGGAAGTTCGGCGACTTTGGCGTGCCGCTGGTGTTCACGCCGTTCAACCTGGAACACGACCCGGCGGCCCAGGGCCTTGAGGCAGGGGCATACGACGTGCTGATCGCGTCCAACGTCGTGCACGCGACGCAGGACATCACCACATCGGCGGCCCACCTGCGCCGGCTGCTGACGGACGGCGGCCTGCTGCTCCTGAACGAGATCACCTCGAACATCGACTACCAGTTCCTGCTGTTCGCGATGATCCCCAGCTGGTGGACGTGCAAGGACACCGAGCGTCTGCCGGGCGCGCCGCTGCTGGCGCCCGCCCGCTGGCAGGACGTGCTCGGACGTGCCGGATTCGCTTCGAGCTGGGTACAGGCCGAAGACAACGGCGTGGCCGGCGAGGACGACCAGTGCGTGATCGTGGCACGCGCCGACGCAAGGGTGGCTCCGGCATCAGGGGACACCGCCCCGGCCGGCGCGACCGCCGCGCCGCCCGCCCCGTCGGGTGCCCCCGCCCCCACGGCGGTACCGAAGAACGGTCCGGTCGCCCCGGAAGCGGCCGTACGCGCCCGTCTCCGGGAGACGGTCGCCTCCTTCCTCTCCATCTCCGCGGACGATGTGGACGACGACGCCTCCTTCACCGAGCTGGGCGTCGACTCGCTGGGCACCATCCAGCTGGTGCGCGAGCTGGAGAGCGACTTCGGCAAGCTGCCGAAGGTGCTGCTCTACGAGGCCGGTACGGTCACCGCGCTCGCCCAGGAGCTCGCGGCCCGCGCCCCGGAGGCCTGCGCCCGTATCGCCCGCTCGGCAGTTCCCGCTCTCGCTCAGCAGACGCCGGAGCCTTCCCCGGCACCGCGTTCCGCGGCGCCCGCGCCCATCAGCCCTCCCCCGCAGGACGATCCGGTTGCCATCGTCGGCATGGCGGTCCGGATGCCCGGAGCCCGTACGACGGGCGAGCTGTGGCAGAACCTGCTCGCCGGCACCGACCATATGACCGAGATACCGGCGGACCGCTGGGACTGGCGGCCGCTGTTCGGCGACCCGCACCGCGAAGAGGGCAAGACCAACAGCAAGTGGGGAGCCTTCGTCGACGGTGTCACCGAGTTCGACGCGGAGTTCTTCGGGATCTCCGGCCGTGAGGCCGAGGTGATGGACCCGCAGCAGCGGCTGATGCTGCAGACGGCCTGGCACGCGGTCGAGGACTCCGGGCATGCCCCGTCGTCGCTGCGCGGCAGTGACACCGGAGTGTTCGTCGGGGCCACTTCGCACGACTACACCGCACACCTGGCCCGGGTCGGCCGCTACCGCGAGCCGTATGCCGTCAATGGCAACGCCAAGACGGTGCTGGCCAACCGCATCTCCTTCGAACTCGGCGTGCACGGGCCGAGCGAGGCCGTCGACACGGCCTGCTCCAGCTCGCTGACCGCTCTGCACCGTGCGGTGCGAGCCATCAAGGACGGCGAGTGCTCCACAGCGATCGTCGGTGGGGTGCACCTGCTGCTGGCCCCGGACATGTTCGTCGCGCTCGGCCAGATGGGCGCTCTGTCCCCGGACGGCAAGTGCCATGCCTTCGACCGGTCCGCGAACGGCTTCAGCCGCGGTGAGGGCGTCATCGCGGTCTACCTCAAGCCCCTGTCGCGGGCGCTGGCCGACGGTGACACCGTGCACGCGCTGGTGCGCGGCAGCGGGGTCAACCACGGTGGCCGTGCTCAGTCACTGCCTGTGCCCAACCCGGCCGCTCAGGCCGCGCTCATCGCCCGGGTGCTCCGGGACTCGGACACCGACCCACGCACCATCGGCTACGTCGAGGCACACGGGACCGGCACGGAGGTGGGTGATCCGATCGAGCTGCGCGGCCTGCGCAGGGCGTTCGCGGAGCGGGCGGGCCTCGACGAGGCCGAACGGGTCGATGCCTGGTGTGCGGTGGGCTCCATCAAGTCCAACATGGGGCACCTGGAGGCCGCCGCCGGTCTTGCCGGCATCGCCAAGGCGGTCCTCGCCCTGCGGCACGGCGTGATTCCGCCGAGCATCAACTTCCGCGAGGCCAACCCGCTCCTCGACCTCGACGGCAGCCCGTTCCACATCGCCGACCGACGCCTGGACTGGCCGACGCCGGTGGACGGGCAGGGCAGGACGCTGCTGCGCCGGGCCGCCGTGAGCGCCATGGGATTCGGCGGCTCCAACGCCCACGTGATCCTGGAGGAGTACCCGGCTCACGCCCCGCGCCCGATCAACCCGTCCAGTGCCGGACGGCCTGAACTGTTCGTGCTCTCCGCGCGCTCCGAGGACCGGCTCAAGGAGGCCGCCCGCGCTCTGGCCGGCCACCTGGGCGGCGATCGGACGGTCACCGCGGCCGAGGTGGCTCACACTCTGCGCACCGGGCGCGACGCCATGGAGTGGCGGCTGGCCGTGGTCGCCGAGGAGCTGCCCGGGTTCGTCACGGCACTGCGCGCGTATCTGGCGGGACGTCCCACCGACAGCCTGTTCACCGGCCGCGCCCGGGGCACCGCGACACATGCCGCCCCGACCGACGACCCACGGGCGCTGGCCCGCCAGTGGGTCGAGGGGCAGGCCGGGAGCTCAGCGATGACGACGCCTCCCGGGGCCGGCATACGGCGTGTGGGGCTGCCTGGCTACCCGTTCGCACCCGACCGCTTCTGGGCAGTCGCTGCGAGCACCGCGGAAGGCGAACAGGCGCGCACCGCACCGGCGGACGAGGCGCCCGAGGACCTGGTCGCCATGCTCGACGCGCTGAGCAGGGGCGAACTGACCGTTGACGACGTGGACCTGAGCCTGGTCCGGAACGACGGGATGGAACGATGACACCGAACACCGAAACGGTCCGCCGCCTGGTGCTGGAGCGCGTCCGCAAAGGACAGCTCGACGCGAAGACGGCCGCCCGGCTCCTGGCCCGAGCGGCAGGAGACTCCACTCCAGGCCGCGACGACACCGCGCTCGTCACCTTCACACCCGTGTGGGAACCGGCTGCTGCTCACGCCGCCCCGCACCCCGCCGTCACAGCCGACGAGACGCTGTTGGTCGTGGACGGCGCCGACGACGCCCGTGCCTGGGTACCGACCAACGTAAGAGTCGCCCGGGTCGGGCGGGACATCGAGGGAGACACGGCGTCCTGGACGTCGTACCTGGAGGATCTGCGCGCACGGGGCACCCGCACGCGCGGCCTCGTCTTCGATCTGCCCGCCGGGGCCGTACGGCCCGACCGGGCCGTGGAGCTGGTGCTGCCGGCACTGCGCGCCCTCATCACCGACCACGGGGCGGGTCCGCTGTCCCTGGTCTTCCTGACGACAGGTCGGGCGCGCCCCGAACTGGGCGCCGCGCTCGGTGCGCTGGCGCAGGTGGCCGGCGCCGAGGACCGTAGGCTGCGGGCGGTGTCGGTCCAGGTCGACGAGGTCCCCGCGTGGGCCGAGGACCCGTTCCAGGTGGCCCTGGCCGAGCTGAACGCGGGCCGGCCGGGGCTGGCCGAGGTGCGCCATGGCGCGCGGGGGCGCGAGGTGCGCGTCCTGCGGCCGCGGCCCTCCGCTCCACCCGCCGACGTGCCCCCGAGGTTCCGCGACGGCGGCCGATACCTCATCACGGGGGGCGCCAAGGGCATCGGTCTGCGGCTCGCGGGACTGCTCGCCCGTGATCACCGCGCGCGGCTGGTGCTCACCGGCCGCTCCGAACCCGGCGAGGAGCACAGGGACGAGTTCCGCCGCCTGGAAGCGGCCGGCGCCCGGATCATTTTCGTCCGCGGCGACATCACCCGCTACGACGACGCCCTGGAGGCGGTGAACGTGGCGCAGCGCGAATTCGGCGGCCTGGACGGCGTGCTGCACTCCGCGGGACTGAACGAGGACGCGTACCTGCTCAACAAGGACACCGCATCGGCCCTGCGCGTGCTGTCCGTGAAGTTGGACGGTGCGGCGCACCTGGACCGGGTCACCTCCAATCTGCCGCTCGACTTCTTCGCCCTGTTCTCGTCGACGTCCGCCTACTTCGGCGCCGCGGGTCAGGCGGACTACGCCGCCGCCAACCGGGCGCTGGGCGCGTTCGCCGCCACCCGGGCCCGGCGGGTGACGGTCGGATCGCGCCACGGAGCGTCCGTGGCCATCGCCTGGCCCTTGTGGGCCGAAGGAGGAATGGAGATCTCCGCCGAGAACCGTTCGGTGCTCGAGGAGATGCAGGGCATGCTGCCCATGCCCACCGACGTGGGGCTGCGGACACTGTCGAACGCCATCGCGGCCGGCGAGTGCGAGACGCTGGTGGTCTACGGACGGCCGCCGCGCATCGACGCCTGGATCGCCAAGGTGACCGCGGTCGAGCCGGCGGCGGACGACGAGCCCACAGCCGGTACGACAGCCGTGGCCGGCGCCGATCACACTGACCTGGTCACTGCCGCGGAATCGTACCTGCTGGATCTGGTCACCGAGACGGCCAAGCTGCCGCCCGGTCGGCTCCGCCCCGACCAGGAGTTCTCCACCTTCGGCGTGGACTCGATCCTCATCAAGAAGCTCACGGCCGCCTTGGAGGACCGCGTCGGTGGGCTGCCCGTCACCCTCTTCTTCGAGTACCGGACCGTCGCCGAACTCGCCGGTTACCTCGCCGAACACCGGGCGGACGCCCTGCGCGAGGTCCTCGGCACGGACACGAACCGCTCGGCCGACACCGTCGTACGCCGGCCCGTCACCACCTCCACACGAGTCGACCGCGCTCCGGGCGGTGGCACCGACGAACTCGCCGGCCGACTCCCGCACGACCAGGCGGTCGCCATCGTGGGCCTCGCAGGCCGCTATCCCGGGGGCGGCGACCTCGAGCAGTTCTGGGAGTCTCTGGCCTCCGGAACCGACCTGATCCGGGAAGTGCCCAAGGACCGCTGGGACAACGACCGCCATCTGACGGCCGAGCGGGGCACACCGGGTGCGATCACCGGCCGATGGGGCGGCTTCCTCGACGATGTGGCCCGCTTCGACCCGCTGTTCTTCGCGATCTCACCCGGCGAGGCGGCAAAGCTCGACCCGAACGAGCGGATCTTCCTGGAGGTGGCCTGGTCCGCGCTGGAGCACGCCGGGTACTCGCGCCGCAAGCTGCACGAGACCACCCGCACCGGCGACACCCATGCCGTGGGTGTCTTCGTCGGCGTGACCGGCTCGCAGTACGGCCTCGTCGGAGCCGAGCAGTGGGGGCGCGGCAACAAGGTGTTCGCCCACTCCATGGACTACTCGATCGCCAACCGGCTCAGTTACGTCCTGGACGTGCACGGCCCCAGCATGGTGCTGGACACCGCCTGCTCGGGATCTCTCACGGCACTGCACCTGGCGTGCCGCAGTCTGCTGTCGGGCGAGACGAAGATGGCGATCGCGGGCGGGGTGAACGTCAACATCCACCCGATCAAGTACGCCACGCTCACCGACATGCGGCTGCTCGCCTCCGACGGCCGCTGCCGCGCCTTCGGCGCGGGCGGCGACGGCTTCGTGCCGGGTGAGGGTGCGGGCGCGCTGATTCTCAAGCGGCTCTCCGACGCGCTCGCCGACGGAGACCGCGTTCACGCCGTCATCCGCGGCACCGCCGTCAACCACGGCGGCCGGAGCAACGGGTACACCGTGCCCACCCCGCGTGCCCAGGGTGCCGTCGTCGCCGACGCGCTGCGCGCCGCCCGCGTGGACGCGCGCACCGTCGGCTACGTCGAGGCGCACGGCACCGGTACGGCGCTGGGCGACCCGGTCGAGGTCGAGGGCCTGACCCGGGCGTTCGCCGAGCACACCGCCGACACCGGCTTCTGCGCGATCGGCTCGGTGAAGTCCAACCTCGGCCACCTGGAGGCCGCGGCCGGGGTGTGCGGCATCACCAAGGTGGTGCTTCAGTTCGCTCACCGCACGCTGGTACCGACGCTGCACAGCGAGCCGGCCAACCCGAAGCTGAAGCTCGAGGCCACCCCGTTCTTCCCGCAGCGCACGGCACAAGCCTGGCCGACCGCGGACGGCCTGCCGCGCCGTGCGGCGGTGAGCTCCTTCGGTGCCGGGGGCGCCAACGGTCATGTGGTGCTGGAGGAGTGGACCGGCCCGCAGGGCAGCGCGGACGACGGCCGCCCGTACGTGGTGGGCCTGTCGGCGCGCACGCCCGAGCAGCTGCGGCAGATCGCCGAGCGGCTGGCCGACGACCTCGCCCGGGACGACGGGCGTTCGCTGCGGGACATCGCCTTCACCCTCCTGACCGGTCGCGACGAGTGGGACCACCGCCTGGCGGTCGTCGTCGGCTCGGTGGCCGAACTGTGTGATCGCCTGCGTGCCTACGTCGGCGGCAAGACTTCCCAAACTGTTCGTGCCGGCCGCGCGGACCAGGGCGAACCTCCCGTGGATGTCCGGAGCTTGCTGACCGGCGACCGGCTGGACGAGCTCGCCGAGGCATGGGTGTCCGGCGCCCGTGTGCCCTGGCAGGAGGCTTTCTCCGAGGGCGCCCGCCCCGTTCCCGTGCCGCTTCCCGCCTATCCCTTCGGCGGCAAGCGGTACTGGGTGGACCTCGTCGACGAGCCCTCTGCGGAGCCCACCCGCTCGTCCGTGCTCCGCCGGACCGACGCCGTGATCGCCGATCACATGGTGCTGGGCCGGGCCGTTGTCGCCGGCGTCGTCCAGCTGGGCCTGGCCCGCCGCGCCGCCCGGCTCTCCGACACACCGGTGCTGTTCGAGGACGTCCGCTGGCGCGTCCCGCTGGAGGTCGAGGGCGACACGCTCGACGTGGACGTCGCCTTCGGCGAGGACGGGTCGGCGTACGAGGTCCGGAACACAGCGAGCGGAACCGCTCACTCCACGGGCACGCTCGTCGCGGCCGACACGGCGTCCCTCGGGCGCGTCGACGTCGAAGCGGTGCGCACCCGCTGCGAAGGAAGCGCCGACGCCGCCGAGGTCTACAGCAGGGCGGAAAACGCCGGGCTGCGCTACGGCCCGCTGTTCCGGGGGCTCGTCACCCTGCGGCACGGAGACGGCGAGGCGCTCGCCGAGCTCGCCCGGCCGGACGCGGACGCTCCCGAGTGGGCGGTCGAGGCCGCGATGACCGACAGCGCCCTGCACGCCGTCCAGGGAGTGCTGCCCGAGGGCGACGACCGTGCCGCCCTGCCTGCCGCCGTATCCCGGGTCATCGTCAACGGGTCTGCCGCACAGGCGCGTTACGCGCACGTACGACTGGTCGCCCTCGACGCCGAGCGCGGCCTGGCACGGGCAGACGTCGACCTGGCCGCCGAGGACGGCACTGTGCTGGTCCGCTTCGAAGGGCTGCGTATCGCGCGTCCCGGCGCACAGCCTGAGCGGCCGGAGGCCGATGACACCGTGCCGCTGTACCGTCCGGTGTGGCGTCCGACGTCGTCGCCCCTCCGGGCCGAGGCCGGCGATGACCGCCCGGCGCTGGTCCTGGGCACCGGCCACGACCACGGCCTGGGCGCCGCCCTCACCGAGTACCACCGCGTCGCCGGACAGCAGGTGCGGCACGCGCTCCTGGAGGACATCGCACCGTCCGCCGAGGACTTTCGCCGGGTCCTGGCCGAAGCCGGCGATCCGGGCACCGTCTGGTTCCTGGGCGGTGTGGAGGAACGGCTGTACTCGGCCGACGACCTGGAGCAACTGGATCACGCTCTCGACCATGGCCCTGTGGCCCTGTTCCACCTGCTCCAGGCACTCGACGCGGAGCGCACGCGGGGCGGTGTGCGCCTCCATGTGGTGACGTCCGGCGTGCAGCAGACCGACGAGGCGATCGCGTCCCGCAACCCGTTCGGCGGCGGCCTGCCCGGCCTCGTCGCCTCGGCGTCACGTGAATTCGGATTCCTCGCACTCAGCTGCGTGGACATCACCCGTGAGGACCTGGCGCGGTGCGCACGGCTCAACGACTGGACTGGGCTGATCGGACAGCTGATGGCGGAGCCGGCGACCCGTCCGGCGCATCCCGTGGCGCTGGCCGGTGGAGTGCGGTACACCCGCGACCTGGAACGCGTCGACGTGCCGGGCCTGGACGGACGGTTGCCGCTGCGCGAGGGCGGCCGTTACCTGATCACCGGTGGTGCAGGCGGTCTGGGCCGGGTCGTCGGCGAGTACCTGGCGCGTGAGTACGGTGCCCGGATCCTCCTCACGGGTCGTCGACAACGAGAGCAACTGCCGCAGGAGGTACAGGACTTGCTGTCCGCGATGCCGGAGCAGGTCACCTACGCGGCCGCCGACGTCACCGATGAGACCTCCCTGCGCTCCGTGGTGACCCGCATGCGCCGCGACTGGGGCGGCGTCGACGGAGTCGTCCACTCCGCGTTCGTTCTCAACGACCGCACGCTGTCCCGGATGGACGAGGAGACTCTGCGCTCGTCGTTCGGCCCGAAGGCGCACGGCACGGTCGTCCTGCAGCGGGTGCTGGCGGACGAGCCGCTGGACTTCTTCGCCGTGTTCTCCTCGGCGATCTCTCTCAATGGCAACGCGGGACAGGCCAACTACTCGGCCGCGTCCACGTTCCAGGACGCGTACGGACGCTTCCTGGCCGCGCGACTGGCCCGGCCGGTGCGGGTCTTCAACTGGGGGCTGTGGGGCGAGAGCGGCTCGGTGGCCACCGACGGCTACCGCACCCAGGTGAGCGCCCGGCTCGGCGTCGAGCCCATCAGCGACGCGGCCGGCCTGGACGCTTTCCGGCGTGTGCTCGCCGTGCCCGCCGTCCAGGTGGCCCCCGTCCGCATCGCCGGTGACGGAGACGGGCTCTCCCGGTGCCCCATGACCGGGCCGGAGCCGGCGTCCGAGGCGCCGCAGGTGGCCGAGTCGGCGGCGCGGAAGCGGACCGCCGATGACGAGCGGCTCACCGGCGCGGCCTTCTTCGACACCCTTGAGCCCTACGCACGCGTACTGCTGCGGGACGCCTTCCTCGGTCACGGCGCATGGCCGCTGCCCGGTACGACCGTGACACGGGACGAGCTCACCTCCCGTCTCGGGGTGCTGCCCGCTCAGGAACGGCTGCTGGACGCCGCCCTGTTCGCACTTGCCCGGGGCGGACACCTCACGCACAACGCCGACGGGAGTCTGACGGTGCCCCGCGGAGAGCCGGAGGTGCCCGACCCCGCGGCCACGGCGGCCCTGCACGACCGGCTGGTCTCCGCGTACCCGCACGCCACCGCGCTCGCGGAGCTGTTGCGCGAGTGCACGGAGGTACTGCCGGACGTCCTGCGTGGCCGGCGCAACGGCCTGTCGGTGCTCTTCCCCGGCGGCAGCGATCACAAGGTGGCGCCCCTGTACCACGACGACCCGCGCTCGGAGCACTTCAACGCCGTGTGCGCGACGGCCGTCGCGGCCTACGCGGGGCAGCGCCTGGCGGAGGGCACCGGCCCCTTGAAGCTGCTGGAGATCGGTGCCGGTACCGGTGGGACCAGCCGACCGGTCCTCGACGCGCTGCGGCCCTTCGGCGACCGCTTCGACTACGCGTTCACGGACCTGTCCCCCGGCCTGGTCCGCAAGGCACGCGAGCGGTTCTCCAGTCCCTACCCGCAGGCGCGCTTCTCGGTTCTCGACATCGCACGGGACCCGGCCGCGCAGGGCTTCGAAGAGCAGTCGTACGACGTCGTCCTCGCGGCGAACGTGCTGCACGCCACCCCCGACGTGCGTCACAACGTGCGCGCCGCGGCACGTCTGCTGCGGCCGGGCGGACTGCTGCTGGTCAACGAGGGCACGCGCGTCCTGGACGCCGTGACGATGATCTTCGGTCTGACGGAGGGCTGGTGGGCGTACGACGACGGGGAGCTGCGTCAGCCGCACTCACCGCTGTTGACGCCCGGCACCTGGCGCTCGGTGCTGCTGGAGTCCGGGCTGCGCGGTGTGCGCGTGATCGGAACGGCGGGCCCGCACGACGCGGCCGCGGGACAGCACGTCCTGCTGGCCGAGCGCGACGCGTGGCCGGTGCCCGACCTGTCCCCGCAGTCGCAGCCGACTCAGGCCCAGGCGGCCCCTGCCAGGCAGGAGGCAACCCCGACGGATCGGCCCGCCGCATTGGATCTGACCGAGGCCGCCACCGCCTACCTGACGCGGATCTTCGCCGACGTACTCAAGCTGGACCAAGCCGAGCTGGACCCGGCCGCACCCCTGTCGTCCTACGGCACCGACTCACTCGTCAGCATGGAAGTCGCCGACCGGATCGAGGCCGACCTCGCAACCGCGCCTCGTGACCTGCCCTTCGAGTCGACCTCGTTGAACGGCGTGGTGGAAGCGCTGCTGGAGTCGGCCCGTGACGCGTTCGCGGGGTTCGCCGGGGCAGTGCCTCAGACGCACTCCGGTCCCGATCTGGCGGAGGTGGCGGCCGCCTACCTGACGCGGACCTTCGCCGACGTACTCAAGCTGGACCAAGCCGAGCTGGACCCGGCCGCACCCCTGTCGTCCTACGGCACCGACTCACTCGTCAGCATGGAAGTCGCCGACCGGATCGAGGCCGACCTCGGGCCCATTCCGCGGACCGTCCCGTTCGAGTCGACGTCGGTCGACGGCATCGTGGCAGCCCTGCTCGATGATCCGGCTCAACCACTCGCGCGGCTCGTCGACCAGGACACGCCGACGGTGCCCACCCGACGCCGGCCTCGAGCCGTACCGGCCGCCCCCACGTCGACGGCATCCCGGGAGACGGTCGCACCGCCGGCGCGGCCCCAGGCCCTGGGTTTGCCTGCGGAGCGGCCCCGGACACAGGCTGCGGACTCCGCATCGAAGGTGGTCACAGACGCAGCCCGGGTCCCCGACGGGGAACCCGTCGCGATCGTCGGAATCTCCGTCCGCTTCCCGGGTGCCGCCACGCTCGACGCGCTGTGGGACCACCTGCGCGAGGGACGGCGTGCGGTCACCGAGGTTCCGGCCGAGCGCTGGGATCCGGAGGGCGCCGTGTCGGCGGGACGTTGGGGCGCCTTCCTCGACGACGTGGAGGCCTTCGACCCGTTGGTGTTCCGCATGTCGCCGCGGGACGCGGAGCGGACCGACCCGCAGGAGCGCCTGTTCCTGGAGGCGGTATGGACCGCCCTGGAGGATTCCGGGACGCGCCGTGCGGACCTGGAGCGCTCCGCCCGTGCCACGTCCAGCACCGGTGTCGGGGTGTTCGCAGGCCTGATGCACAGCCCCTACCAGGTCCTGGCCGCCGAACTGCGGGGCGCCGGCTCCGATGCGCACGCGCACTCCTCGCACTGGTCCGTTGCCAACCGCACCTCGCACACCTTCGGGTTCACCGGCCCGAGCCTGGCCGTGGACACGGCGTGCTCGTCCGCGCTGACGGCGCTGCACCTGGCGTGCGAGGCCCTACGGCGCGGTGACTGCGGAGCTGCCGTGGCCGGCGGGGTCAACCTGATCCTCGATCCGTCGCACCACACGGCGCTGTCAGCCATGAGGATGCTGTCGCCGGACGGCCGCAGCCGTTCGTTCGACCAGGATGCCCAGGGCATGGTGCCCGGAGAGGGCGTCGGCGCAGTCGTCCTCAAGCCGCTGTCCGCGGCGCTGCGCGACGGCGACCGGGTGCACGGACTCGTGCTCGGCTCCGCGGTCAACGCGAACGGCTCGACCGACAGCATGGTCACACCGAACGCCGAGGCCCAGGAAGAACTCGTCCGGCGTGCCCTCAGGCGCGCCGGGGTGGCGCCCGAGGCGGTGCACTACGTCGAGGCGCAGGCGACCGGCTCGCCGCTGGCCGATCCGGTGGAAGCCGCGGCTCTGGCCAGGGTGTTCGGCGGAAGCGGCACGGCCGTCGGCTCGGTCAAGCCGTCGCTCGGGCATCTGGAGGCCGCGTCCGGGATGGCCCAGTTGGCCAAGGTTCTGCTGCAACTGCGCCACGGCGAGCTGGCCGCCACGCTGGACTGCGAGCGGCCGGTCGCCGAGTTCGAGGACGGTGAGCTGCGGCTGGTCCGCGAGCGGGCACACTGGCCGTCGAACGTGCCGGCGGCCGAACGCACAGCGGCCATCAGCTCGTTCGGGGCCGGCGGGGCCAATGCCCACGTGGTGGTGGCGGGTCCGCCCTCGTCGGCCCGGAAGGCGAGCCCGAAGTCAGGGCCTCGGCTGGTGCTGCTGTCGGCCCGGCGCGATGAGCAACTGCGCGCCCATGCCGAACGGCTGGGCGATCACCTGAGGGCGCTGGGCAACACGGCTCCGCCGCTCCCGGACGTGGCCCGGACACTCGCGGCCGGACGGGAACCGCTCGGCCGGCGCCTGGCCGTCGTCGCACAGGACGTCGCGGAACTGGTGGCTCGGCTGGACCGCTACGTGGCGGGCGAGGAATCTCCCTGGACCCAAGTGGGCCGCGCCGCCTCCGACTCGGACTCCCTGCACGCCGTCGCCGCCTCCGCCGACGCGACCGCACTGACGATCGCGGGCGCGGCCTGGGCGAACGGCGCGCGACTGACCGGCGCCGACGAAGCTCTGGGCCTCGCCGACGGGCGCATCGTGTCCCTGCCGGGCTACCCCTTCGCGCGGACCGTCCACCGGCTGCCCGCGGAGACGGTCTCCCGGGCCGACGCCGGCCCGACGCCGGAAGCGGCCGATACCCGGCCGGCGGCGACGTCCGGCCCTGAGGACGAGCCGCTCGCGGCAATCGAGTCCCCCATCTCCTTGCTCCTCCCGCCCGGTCCCGACTCCCCGTCCGAACCCCGGCAACCCTCAGACCTCGAGGAGAACAACGTGTCAGAGACCATCGGCCACCCCGCACCCGAGGCCGTCGAGCACATACGGGCGACCGTGGTGGACTCGGTGGCCGCGGTGCTGGGGGTACGGCCCGAGGACATCGGCCTGGACGAGCACCTGAGCGACTTCGGATTCGACTCGGTCACCGTCATCGAACTCACCGACCGCGTCAACGCGGCGCTGGGCACCACTCTCAACCCGGCGGACCTCTACGGCTTCCGCAATGTGGCCGCACTGGTCGACGCGCTCGCCCGGCAGACAGTGGCGTCGGCGTCGGCGCCCACTCCCGTGCCGACCACCCGGCCGGCCGTCACGGAGCTGACTCCGATGCCCGGGCCCGTCGACGACCGCTCCGTGCCGGACTCCTCGCCCGACGGCCGGGAGCCCATCGCGATCGTCGGCATGGCGGGCGCCTTCCCCGGC
This sequence comes from Streptomyces sp. NPDC002838, assembly GCF_040295365.1. Classification (NCBI taxonomy): domain Bacteria; kingdom Bacillati; phylum Actinomycetota; class Actinomycetes; order Kitasatosporales; family Streptomycetaceae; genus Streptomyces; species Streptomyces sp. NPDC002838. The sequence goes on from NZ_JBEOVF010000021.1 coordinate 159,249, forward strand.
TCACCCGACCTGGAGACGTACTGGACGAACCTGCTGGCCGGCCGTGACCTGGTCGGGGAGATCCCCGCCGAACGCTTCGACTGGCGCGAGATATACGGCGATCCGCTGACCGACCCCGGCAAGGTGCCCTCGCGTTGGGGCGGTTTCCTCACCGATGCTGATCTGTTCGACCCGGCGTTCTTCCGCATCTCGCCCCGCGAGGCGAAGCTGATGGACCCGCAGCACCGGCTGTTCCTGCAAGCGGTGTGGCGGACCGTCGAGGACGCCGGCCATGACCCGGTCTCGCTGGCCGGCAGCGACACGGGGGTGTTCGTCGGCTGCGGATCCACCGAGTACGCGACGCTGCTGCTGCAGTCGGGCACCGAGATCGACGGTCAGCTGGTCACCGGCAGCGCACACAGTGTGCTGGCCAACCGCGTGTCGTTCCTGCTGGACCTGCGCGGGCCGAGCGAGCCAGTGGACACCGCCTGCTCTTCCAGCCTGGTCGCCGTGCACCGCGCGGTGCGTGCCATTCAGGACGGCGAGTGCTCCGCCGCCATCGCCGGCGGCGTCAACCTCACGCTCACGCCCACGGGTTACCTGGCCTTCGGCAAGTCCGGGATGCTGGCCGCTGACGGCCGCTGCAAGACGTTCGACCACCGTGCGGACGGCTATGTGCGCGGCGAGGGGGTCGGCGCGGTCCTGCTCAAGCCCCTGTCGGCGGCGCTGCGCGACGGCGACACGGTCTACGCCCTCGTGCGTGGCACCGCGGTCAACCACGGCGGTCGGGCCGCGTCGCTCACCGCGCCCAATTCGGACTCGCAGGCAGCCGTCATCACCGCGGCGCATCGGCGCGCCGGCACCGACGCCTCGCTCGTCGGGTACGTGGAGGCGCACGGCACCGGAACGGCGCTGGGCGACCCGGTGGAGTTGAACGGCCTCACCCAGGCGTTCCGTGAGCTCGGAGTGCCCGACGACCGGCGGCAGTTCATCGGACTGGGCAGTGTCAAGACCAACATGGGACACCTGGAGACGGCGGCCGGTGTCGCCGGGCTCATCAAGATCGTGCTGGCCATCCGTCACCGGATGCTGCCCCCCACCCTTCATGTGCAGCGGCCCAATCCACTGCTGAACCTGGCGGACAGCCCGTTCCACCTGGTCGACACGGCACGCCCGTGGGACCGCCCGCGCACCGCGTCAGGGGACGAGGCACCACGCCTGGCCGGCGTGAGCTCGTTCGGCTTCGGCGGCGTCAACGCCCATGTGGTCGTCGAGGAATTCGTCGACTCCCGGCCCACTCCAGCGCGCGGCGACGCCCCCCAGTTGCTCGTCCTCAGCGCCCGCACCGACGAGCAGCTGAAGGAGTACGCGACCCTGCTCGCCGACCACATCGACCGGGCCGCGGTGCGCGGCAAGGGCTCCGTCGACGTCCGGTCCCTCGCCCGCACGCTGCAGAGCGGCCGACCGTCCCTGGAGCGCCGCCTGGCGGTGGTCACCGCTTCAGCCACTGAACTGACCGGTGCGCTGCGGGCGTTCGCCGACGGCGAGAAGACCGATGTGACGGTCCACACGAGCCCGGTCACCACCGATCGCACGGCTGCCGGACTGCTCGACGAGGACGACCGTGCGCGTGTACTGGAACTCGCACGGGCCGGCGACCTGGACAAGGCGGCGGCGCTGTGGGTGCGTGGCACGGACATCGACTGGAACACGCTGCACGGCGGGGAATCGATCCGCCGGGCCGCGGGGCTGCCCACCTATCCGTTCGCACGAGAGCGGTACTGGCTGCCGCCGGTGCCGACCCTGAGGGCGGACGCGTCCGACACGGTGGGCACGACCGCGCCGACGTCGGCACAGCCCGTCACGGCCCAGGCGCCGTCGACCGCTTCTCCCGCACCCGCCCCGGTGCCAGTGCCGACACCCGCCGTCGCCCCCGTGCCTGCGGTGTCCCGCGCAACCCCGCCGCTCGCCGGCGGTGCGAACGGGACAGCCACCGTCACCTCTCCCGGGAACGCGACCTCGCTCCTGAACGGCGGCGATCGCGCTCAGCGTCCCGTCCCCGTCCAGCCCACTCCCGCCACTGCGGCCGCCTCCGCCAACTCCGCGGAGGCGAGCCGGAGCGTGACGTCCGGCGGAGAGCTGGCCGCCCAGGTCCGGGTGCTGCTGGCCGAAGGCATCGGTCTGGCCCCCGAGGCGGTGGATCCGGAGCGGGATCTCGCGGCGTACGGCGTCGACTCCATCTCCGCTCTGCGGATCATGCAGCGTCTCCAGGCGGCCTTCGGCGACCACATCCCCATGGCTGCGATCTTCGAGTGCACCACCCTCAACAGCCTGGTCCAGCACCTGATCGACGAGTACGGCGTCTCCCCCCACGGCACTGGGGAGAACAAGCCTGCCTCTTCCGCCGACGCCCCGGGCCAAGCCTCCGCCGAACCTTCAGGCGGACCGGAGGCGATCGCCGTCCCTTTCGGCGATGACGGGCAGGGCGTGCCGCTGTACGGCCTGCCCGGCGCGACCGGCGAGCTGACCTGGCTGCTGCACGTACGCACGTGGTTCGGCGCCGAGGGCCCGGTGCGCGGTGTGGAGTTCACCTCCTCGGCGCCGCGTGACACCAACAACGGCCACGGGCTGCAGGAACTGGCCGAGGCTTGCGCCCGCGCGATTCTCGCGGACCGGCCGGAGGGTCCGTACCGGCTGGCCGGCCACTCGGTCGCCGCACGCCTCGCGGTGGAGACGGCCCGCGTCCTCGCCGAGGCGGGTCATGAAGTGGCCCAGCTGATCCTGCTCGACGCGCCCGAACCCGATGCCGCCCTCGCTCAGGACGCGGTCGCCGACGTCCGGGCGGTGGCGGAGCAGTTCGCCACGGTGTGGTCGGGCACACCGCTCACCACGAGCGGCACCTGGCAGGACCGCGAGTCCGCGCTGCGCTCGGCCGCGGAGTCCCTCTCGGCGCTACCCGGGATACCGCTGCGCGGCACGGACTTGGCGGAGCGCCTGGTCTCGGCCGCCGACTGGCGTGGTGCGTTGCGTCGGGCGGCGGGCGACACCGTGGTGCGCCCGCTGGCTCTCGCGGGCCGCACGTCGGTGCTGGCCACGCCCGACGCGACCTCGTGGGACCGCGCGCTCGTACCGCCGCCGGCCCTGATCAAGCCGGTGACGGCAGCCGTCGGCACGATCTCCCGTGACGGCGTGGCCGAACTGGCCGCGCAGGACCTGGGACCGGTGCGCACGACGCCCGTACCACTGCGGATCACCGACCGGGAGGTCCGTACGGTCCCGGCCGAGGACCGTCACTTCCTCGTGCCGATCAACCGCAGCGGGAGCAAGACGCCGTCCTTCTGGGTGCACCATCTCTTCGGAGACGTCAGCTACTGCATCTACCTCTCCCGCTACCTCGGCATGGACCACCCGCTGTACGCCCTGGAGCAGCTCGACTCGGACCTGCGGTTCACCCAGTTCGAGTCCATCGAGGCGATGGCGGCCCGCTACGTGGCGGAGATGCGGCAGGAGCACCCTGAGGGCCCGTACGTGCTGGGCGGCGCCTCCTTCGGCGGGATTCTCGCTTTCGAGATGGCGCGCCAGCTCGTGGAGGCGGGCCAGGAGGTGTCGCACCTCTACCTGGTCGACGCTCTGCTGCCGGGTACCGGTGCCTGGGACGGCGTCGACAACACGGTGATCACCGAGGAGAACCAGGACGCGGTGACGCTGATGCTGATCGGCAACTCCGCCTCGCAGCTGTGGAAGGCCGAGCCGACCCTGACCATCGCGGAGCTGACGGGCATGACCGCCGACAAGGCGATCGACCACGTCACGCGGCATGTCGTCGAGGGCTCTCCGGCGCAGCTGTCGGCGGACGAGGTGCACCGTCTCATCCGCACGCGCTTCGCGCTCCTCGACCTGAACGGCAAGCTCCTGCTCGATTACCAGGCCCGGTCGTTCGCGCGACCGGTGCCGACGACGGTCTTCCATGCCGTCAAGGGCTTCTCGGCCGCCGAGAACCCGTACGGCATGCCCGCCATCGGCCGGGACGACTCCGACACCACGAACGGACTCGGCACGTTCGCCGGGGACGACGTGACCGTCCACGACCTCGACGCCGATCACTTCACGATCGTCCTCGAGGACAACCTGCGCGCCATCGCCGAGGTCGTGACCCGCACTCTGCCCGCCCTCACCCCGAACGGACCACGTTCATGACCGATTTCAGCGTGTACTTCTTCTCCTCCAACGACCGCAACGACTTCGGGGACCGATACCGGTTCATCCTGGACGTTGCCCGTTACATCGACGACAAGGGCTTCCGCGCCATCTGGACACCGGAGCGCCACTTCCAGGAGTTCGGCGGCAGCTTCCCCAACCCGTCCGTGCTCAGCGCCGCCCTCGCCGTGACGACCAGCAACCTGCACCTGCGCGCCGGCAGCATCGTGCTGCCGCACCACCACCCGGTGCGGGTGGCCGAGGAGTGGGCCCTGGTCGACCAGCTGTCCCACGGCCGCGTCGGGATCTGCCTGGCCACCGGATGGCACAAGGGCGACTTCGTCTTCCACCCGGATCTGTACGACGCGCGGCGCGAGTACACGTTCGGGCACATCGAGACGCTCCGCGCGCTGTGGCGCGGGGAACACGTGGAGTTCCCCGGACCGGACGGACAGAGCCTGCGCGTCCGCACGTACCCGCGTCCGCAGCAGCCGGAACTTCCCCTGTGGCTGGTGCACACCTCCAACCCGCAGACCTGGCTCCAAGCCGGCCGCTCGGGCCTCAACGTCCTGACGCTGCTGGACAGTTGGGAACGCCTGGAGGAGAACATCTCCGCATACCGCACGGCGCGGAGGGAGGCCGGGCTCGACCCGGCGGCCGGCATCGTCACGGTCGGACTGCACACCTTCGTGGGCGACGACGAGGCGGAGGTGAAGCGGATCGTCCACGACCCGGTGCGCGGCTATCTGTCGTCGTTCGTCACCCAGAAGCGCAATGACGCGGCCGTGGACGGCGGTTCGTCGGCGATGAGCGACGCCGAGCAGAAAGCCCTCGTCGACATCGCCGCGGAGGACTTCTACCAGCGCCGGTCGCTGCTGGGCACACCTGACAAGTGCGCCAAGGTGGTGCAGCGTCTCAGCGACATCGGGGTCGGTGAGATCGCCTGCCTGGTGGACTTCGGGGTCCCCTTCGACACGGTGCTGGCCATGCTGCCCAAGCTCGACGAACTGAGGTCCCGGTTCACGTCGCCGGGCGCCTCCACCGCCGTACCGCAGCCGGCCGCGGCCGAGGACGACGCCCTGTCCTGGTACTACGCACGCAATTGACGCCCGTTGCAGTCCGGTGCCGGCGGCGCGGCCCCCCCCCGGCCCCGCGCCCCCCAGGGGTGCTCTCAAGAAGACGGCCCAGTCCCCCTTCCACCCCGGGGTAAAGCCCCCCCCACCACCCACCGCCC
>NZ_JBEOVF010000022.1:0-44798 GCF_040295365.1 Streptomyces sp. NPDC002838
CGAAGACGACACCCGTGCTGAAGTCCAGGATCCGCTTGGCCACCTCGGTCTCCGCACTGGTCATCTCCTGCCCCACGGCACGCCGACCGGCCGGCCGGGCCACCACGATCCCGCCGTGAATCAGCGGCACTCGTCGTCAGCCCATCAGTGGCCTTCGTCGCGGTTCGCGGCCTCCTCCTCGGCCTCCTTGGCCTGCACCTCGGGGTCGAGCACGGACTGGCCGCTGCCGTCCACGGAGGTCAGCCGACTCGATTCCGGCACCTCCGTCGCGGCGGGCGGCTCGACCAACCAGTCAGGGTTGGCCTGCTTGTCCCACCACTTCCAGGCGGCGAAAGCGCCGCCCGCGACGATGCCCGCGACCGCCAGCGCCTTGGCTAGCCGGCCGGCCCGCGCCCGCCGCTCATGTCGGCGGACGAGCTTCTGGATCTCCTTGGGCGAGACCTGGCCCCGTAGGGCAGCCAGTACGGCGGCACTGCGTGCGGCGGCCTCGCCCTTGACGGGTCCGGCCGCGGCCACCGCCTGCTCGAGCCTCGGCCGGGAGTAATCGGCGGCTTGCCGAGCGGCCTTGCGGGTACGCGTGGCAGCCTCGTGGGCGGCCTGGTCGACCTTCGGCGGCACATGCGAGCGAGCCTGCGAACGGGCCTGTTCCAGACGCGGCGCGAGATGAGCGCCGTACTGGACTCGGGCCTGTTCGGCCGCCTGCGACACCTTCGGCGCGAGCCGTACGCGTGCCTCGTGTGTGTAGTGCGTGGCCCTGTCCTTGGCCGTGTCGGCGTAGGGCGCCACCACTTCCGCGGCGTGCAGCACGCTGTCCTTCGCCGAGCCGGTCGCGGCGCGCACGCTGTCGATGCGGGTCACGGGTTCCTCCTCCTCGGTGGCGTACGGTATTTCGACTTTCCACCCTTTTACGGATCATGCCTGCCAACGGGCCCGGGGGCATGTGAGGGCGGGCATCCGGGTCATGGCTGCTGACTCCGGACCATCTCCGATCAAGAAATGCTCAAGATCCAATCACGTGCAATAGCGGATGAATCCAGGGCAACAGGAGCTTGTCGTCGACAATGCCACGGATCGACGCTCCGCGCCCCCGGCCCGGGGCTACTGGACCGGATTTCTGCGCGCAAAACCGTTGAACCCCGGCTCCCGGGTGGGTGCCGGGCGACGTGCGGAGCGAACCATGCAAGGATCGGAGGGGCACAGAATGACAACGGAAGGCAGATCGTGGCCGAGCAGCTCTACGCCACCCTGAAGACCAACCACGGCGACATCGACGTCCGGCTCCTGCCGAACCACGCCCCGAAGACGGTCCGGAACTTCGTCGAGCTCGCACAGGGCGAGCGGGAGTGGACCCACCCGGCCACCGGAGAGAAGTCCACCAAGAAGCTCTACGACGGCACGATCTTCCACCGTGTGATCAGCGGCTTCATGATCCAGGGCGGCGACCCGCTGGGCACCGGCATCGGCGGCCCGGGCTACGAGTTCGAGGACGAGTTCCACCCGGACCTGTCCTTCAACAAGCCCTACCTGCTGGCCATGGCCAACGCCGGTCCGGGTACCAACGGCTCGCAGTTCTTCATCACCGTCGCCCCGACGGCCTGGCTGAACCGCAAGCACACCATCTTCGGCGAGGTCACCGACCCGGCCAGCCAGAAGGTCGTGGACGCCATCGCCGCTGTCCAGACCACCCGCCCCAACGACCGACCGGTCAACGACATCGTCATCGAGTCGGTCGTCGTCGAGACCCGCGCGGGCTGAGACCCCCGGGATCCGCGGCCAAGGCCGCCCCGGCCAGCGCGAAGGCCTGCGCGAAGGGAACCAATCGCCCCGCTCATCCGTAAGGATGGGCGGGGCGGTGCATGTGCGTACGAGGGATGAGGGGATGTCATGGACCAGGCGGCAGGCAGTTCGCAGGACGCGCAGAGCCTGCCGGGCTGCTATCGGCACCCGGACCGCGAGACCGGCATTCGCTGCACCCGCTGCGAGCGGCCGATCTGTCCCGAGTGCATGGTCAGCGCTTCCGTCGGCTTCCAGTGCCCCGACTGCGTCCGCAGTGGCTCCGGCACCGGGCACGCACCCACCGCGTCCCAGCCCCGCACCATCGCGGGCGGCACCATCGCCGCAGACCCGCGTCTGCTCACCAAGATCCTCCTCGGGATCAACCTCGCGGTGTTCATCGCCGTCCGGGCGAATTCGTCGCTGCTGAACGACCTGGTCCTCATCGGCGCCTGGCCGCCGGCGCCCTTCGTGCCCACCGAGGGCGTCGCGGGCGGCGAGTGGTACCGCCTGCTGACCTCGATGTTCACACATCAGGAAATCTGGCACATCGCGTTCAACATGCTGAGCCTGTGGTGGCTCGGCGGTCCTCTCGAAGCGGCCCTCGGCCGCGCGCGTTATCTCGCGCTCTACTTGGTCTCGGGCCTCGCGGGCAGCGCCCTGGCGTATCTGCTCACGTCCCCGACCACTGCCACCCTCGGCGCCTCCGGTGCCATCTTCGGCCTGTTCGGCGCGACAGGCGTCCTCATGCGCCGCCTCAACTACGATCTGCGGCCGATCATCGCCCTGCTGGTGATCAACCTGATCTTTACCTTCAACCCCGGCTTCAACATCTCCTGGCAGGCCCACATCGGCGGTCTCGTCGCCGGTCTCGTCACTGGCTACGCGATGGTCCACGCCCCGCGTGAGCGGCGGGCACTGATCCAGTACGGGACCTGTGCGCTGGTCCTGGTGGTGGTCGTGGGCATGACATTGCTGAGGACCGCTCAGCTCGCCTGAGCATTCCTTTTGCGCAGGTGAGCAGGGTCGTTGTCCACAGCGGGTGTCGGATCCTGTGCATACCGTGCGGGAACAGCTGTGCCCCCTGTCGCTGACTCGCGTTTCCGCAGGTCAGGCAGGGGGCGAACAGGCTTTCGGTTGCCGGTCAGTCAGTCATACCGGCGTCAACACCCGATGAGTTATCCACAGATCGTCTTTCTTTTCCCCATGTGGAAAACCGCTGTGGATAACTCAGTGGATAGCCCTGGGCAGAGCTGTTTTCACCGGCCGGTGGCCCTTACTTCCACTGGGTGGAGACACCGAATCCGGCGGCGATGAAGCCGAAGCCCACCACGATGTTCCAGTTGTCCAGCTTGTCGATGGGCAGCGAACCGTCGGTCACGTAAAAGACCACGATCCAGGCGAGGCCGATGAGGAACATGGCCAGCATGACCGGTGCGACCCAGGACCGGCTGGTCAGCTTGATGGTGGTCGCCTGCTTCGCCGGGGGCGGCGTGTAGTCGGCCTTCTTGCGGATACGTGACTTCGGCACGAGGGTCTCTCCTGTCGATGCGCTGCGTGACCGCGCAGGGAACTGGGGCGGGCTCCGGGGCGGCGTACAAGGGGACACTTAGCGCTCCCCCGGGCGTCCGTTAGCGTAGTGCTTCCGTGGCGCCGAAGGAGATAAGGGTACGTTGAGCAATTCTGCCGACTCCCCCGGGACTGGATCCAGTCCCGCCCGCCCGCGTCGTTTCCGGCCCGTGCGGGTGCTCACGGCAGCAGTCTTCGCTCTCGCGGGGCTCATCTTCTTCACCAGCTTCAACACGGCCAAGGGCACCAACATCCGCACGGACACGTCCTTGCTGAAGCTGTCGGATCTCATCCAGGAGCGCAGCCGCAACAACGGTGAGCTCGGCGAGTCCAACGCCTCGCTGCGCCACGACATCGAGTCGCTCGCCGAGCGGGACGACGGCAGCACCAAGGCCGAGGACGACAAGCTGGACGCCCTGGAGAAGAACGCCGGCACGCAGAAGCTCACCGGCGAGGCGCTCACGGTCACGCTCGACGACGCCCCGCCGGGCGCCACCGCCAAGCTGCCCGGCTACCCCGAGCCGGAGCCCGACTACCTGGTCATCCACCAGCAGGACCTCCAGGCGGTGGTGAACGCCCTGTGGCAGGGCGGCGCCCGGGGCATCAAGGTCATGGACCAGCGGCTGATCTCCACCAGCGCGGTGCGCTGCGTGGGCAACACCCTGATCCTCCAGGGCCGCGTGTACTCGCCGCCGTACAAGATCACGGCGGTCGGGGACCCGGAGAAGCTGCGGAAGGCGCTCACCGCCTCTGAGGCGATCCAGACCTACATGGTGTTCGTCAACGTCTACGGGCTCGGCTGGAAAGTCGAGGAGGACGGGACGGTGACTCTTCCCGGCTACTCGGGCACAGTGGATCTGCAGTACGCCAAGCCCGTGGAGTGAGGCCTCTCAGGAGCCGCCGGTGCGTGTCGTCATCAGGTCCGTCAGCGAACTGTGCATCACCGTCGGCGCCCTGATCGTGCTGTTCGTCGTCTATGTGCTGTTCTGGACCGGCGTGAAGGCCGACCACGTCATGGACGACCAGATCGACCAGTTACAGGACCAGTGGTCGCAGGGGGCCGTGCGGCCCACGACCTCGGCCGACCCCGCCAGGCAGCCCGGCGCCCACGCCGAGCCGCCGAAGCCGGCGCCGTACGAGAGCGGCAAGCCCTTCGCGATCATGTACATTCCGCGTCTTGGTTTCACGTGGAACAAGCCGGTCCTCGAGAACACCGCCACCAGCACCCTGAAGAAGGGCCTCGGCCACTACGCGCACACCGCGCAGCTCGGGCAGAAGGGCAATTTCGCGGTCGCCGGCCATCGGCGCACGTACGGCGACCCCTTCAAGGACTTCCCCGAGCTGCGCCGCGGTGACGCGGTGGTGCTGACGGACGGGACGACCTGGTTCACGTACCGGATCGACAAAGGTCCTTACAAAACCGTGCCCTCGGACATTGAGGTGATCGACCCTGTGCCACGTAAGTCCGGGTACACCCGTTCGGGCCGCTACCTCACGCTGACCACATGCGATCCGGAGTGGGGGCACAGCCACCGGCTGATCGTCTGGGCGCATCTGGACTCCACACAGCCTGTGGAGGCAGGGAAACCACCGGCCCTGCGCCGTTAGTCTGGTGCGGTACGGCGTGAGTCTGGTGCCGTGGTGCGACGGAAGGGACGGCATGTACGGCTTTATCTGGCGGCATCTGCCGGGGAACGCCTGGGTGAAGGCGCTCATCTCACTCGTGCTGGTCGCAGCTGTGGTCTACGTCCTCTTCCAGTACGTCTTTCCGTGGGCAGAACCGCTGCTTCCCTTCAACGATGTGACGGTGGACAACCAGTGAGTGCGCGGATTCTCGTCGTCGACAACTACGACAGCTTCGTCTTCAACCTGGTCCAGTACCTGTACCAGCTGGGCGCCGAGTGCGAGGTGCTGCGCAACGACGAGGTGTCGACGGGGCACGCCCAGGACGGCTTCGACGGCGTCCTGCTGTCGCCGGGACCCGGCACCCCGGAGGAGGCGGGCGTCTGCGTCGAGATGGTGCGCCACTGCGCCGCCACCGGCGTCCCCGTCTTCGGTGTCTGCCTCGGCATGCAGTCCATGCAGGTGGCGTACGGCGGTGTCGTGGACCGTGCCCCCGAGCTGCTGCACGGCAAGACCTCGCTGGTCGAGCACGAGGGCAAAGGCGTCTTCGCCGGGCTGCCCTCGCCCTTCACGGCGACCCGGTACCACTCGCTGGCGGCCGAGCCGGCGACGGTCCCGGCCGACCTCGAGGTGACCGCGCGGACGCACGACGGCATCATCATGGGCCTGCGCCACCGTGAGCTGCCCGTCGAGGGCGTGCAGTTCCACCCCGAGTCGGTGCTGACGGAGCACGGCCACCGGATGCTGGCCAACTGGCTGGTGGAGTGCGGCGACCAGGGCGCGGTGGCGAGGTCGGCGGGGCTCGCCCCGGTGGTGGGCAGGGCCACGGCGTGACCGCCCTGCGCCCGGAGCGCGAGTCCGGCGCCGCCTACGGGGAGTCCTTCACGGACTCGCCGGGCGACACCGGCGATCAGGGGACCTCGTACGGGCAGCAGCCGTACGAGGCCTCCGGCGTGCTCGGGGACTGGTACGTCAGCGCGTCCGCGTCGTACGACATGGGCGCGGCCGAACCGTACGTACCGCCGCCCGACGAGGAGACCGTCGCCCTGCGGGTCCCCGATCCGCCGACGCGCGGAGCCGCCGGCGAGTCGATATCGGCTGGGTCCGCCTCTGACGCCTCATCCGTCACCTCCGCCACTGGAGGGACCGCGGGTGGCCGTGCGGCCCGCAGAAAGGCCGCCAAGCGGCGTCATGGGCGCCATGGGGGTGCGTCGGAGCCCCAGGTGTCCTCCGCCGAGTCGGCGGAGGACGGCAAGCCCCTGTCCCGCCTGGAGGCCCGTCGGCAGGCGCGGGCGCGCAAGCCCGGCGCGGCCGTCGTCGCCAGCCGGGCGATCGGTGAGGTGTTCATCACCACCGGTGTGCTGATGCTGCTGTTCGTCACCTACCAGCTGTGGTGGACGAACGTCCGGGCGCATGCGCAGGCGGACAAGGCGGCCAGCAGCCTCCAGGACGACTGGGCGAACGGCAAGCGGAACCCGGGCACCTTCCAGCCGGGGCAGGGTTTCGCCCTTCTGCACATTCCGAAGCTGGACGTGGTGGTGCCGATCGCGGAGGGCATCAGCAACAAGAAGGTGCTCGACCGGGGCATGGTCGGCCACTACGGCGAGGGCGCGCTGAAGACGGCGATGCCCGACGCCAAGACCGGCAACTTCGGGCTCGCGGGCCACCGCAACACGCATGGTGAACCATTCCGGTACATCAACAGGCTCAAGGCGGGCGACGCGATCGTCGTAGAGACGCAGAACGAGTACTTCGTCTACAAGATGGCGTCGATGCTGCCGGTGACGTCCCCGAGCAACACGAGTGTGCTGGACCCCGTCCCGCCGGGATCGGGCTTCACCGAACCGGGCCGCTACATCACCCTCACCACCTGCACGCCGGAGTTCACCAGCAAGTACCGGTTGATCGTCTGGGGCAAGATGGTTGAGGAACGGCCGCGCAGCAAGGGCAAGCCGGATGCGCTCGTCAGTTAAGGGCAGATGACCAGTGGCATCGACCACCGAGCACCAAGAGCACACCGACACGCCCGGACAGGCGCCCGCACCGCGCCGCCGTGGCATGGGCCGGATCGCCATGGCGGTCAGTGTCTTCGGTGAACTCCTCATCACGGCGGGCCTCGTGCTCGGCCTGTTCGTCGTCTACTCGCTGTGGTGGACGAACGTCCTCGCCGACCGCAAGGCGGACCAGCAGGGCGACAAGGTCCGCGACACCTGGGCCCAGGAGGACACCGGTCCCGGCGCGCTGGACACCAAGGACGGCATCGGCTTCCTGCATGTCCCCGCGATGAAGAGCGGCGAGGTCCTGGTCGAGAAGGGCACCTCGGCGAAGATCCTCAACGACGGCGTGGCCGGCTACTACACGGACCCGGTCAAGGCCACGCTCCCGACCAGCGGCAAGACCGGCAACTTCTCCCTCGCCGCGCACCGCGACGGCCACGGCGCGGCGTTCCACAACATCGACAAGCTGAAGAAGGGCGACCCGATCGTCTTCGAGACGAAGGACAAGTGGTACGTCTACAAGGTCTACGCGGCCCTTCCGGAGACCTCGAAGTACAACGTCAAGGTCCTGTCGGCGATCCCCAAGGAGTCCGGCAAGAAGAAGGCGGGCCACTACATCACGCTGACGACCTGCACGCCGGTGTACACGTCCAAGTATCGGTACATCGTGTGGGGGGAGCTGGTGCGGGTGGACGATGTGGACGGGGAGCGGACGCCGCCGAAGGAGCTGCTGTGAGGTGACTGAGCTCCTTGTGGGGGCTCAGTCGCTAACATGGCCAAGGCCCGAAGCCGCAACTTCCTTCCCACGTTGCCACGAAGAGGGCCACTTCCGCGCAGTGCAGAACCTTGGCCGCCCCGATGAACTTCTGGACGTCGGGGCTGGTGATGGAGAGGTAGGGCGCGAACCTTTTGCACTGGGCCACCAGCGCCGTCCGTCGGCCGTGAGTGCGGTGATGTCGACGCCTCGGTCTCCGCGGCCACCACGCACGACGACGTCGGTGCAGCCGTCGCGGCGCAGCAGTGTGGCGATTGTTCCTCGAACTTGCGGCCGCTCATGGCGTCCATGGCTGCCATGACTCCGGCGCGGGGCTGCTCGTCTTGAGGGGTCTGCAGCCTCTGCAGCCGGGCCTGGTGCTGGCGGAGCCGATGCTCGATTCGCTGGACTCCTGCCCGTAGAGCGATCAGCTCCCTGCGATGGTCGCCCGACGTTTCGATCAGCGCGTTGAACATCGGTACGACCCTCTTGCCGAGGATGTGGGTGATGCGCTGGTCGATGCGGTCGTCCAGCGAGATGACGTCCGTGGGGACAGGGTTTTCCACAGGCTGTGTCCGCGCCACGTACTCCATGTCCAGGAGGTAGACACGCACCTGACGTGCGACTTCGCTGTCCCGGATCCCACTGAGGTTCTTGAAGGACCTCAGTTCGTCTCCGGCTGGCAGACGCTAGCCGTTTGCCGCCAGCTCAGCTCGGTGGTCCTTGACGAGGGACTTGATGGCTTCGAGACCCACCTCGAAATACGCCGCCACCATCGCCGTCGTCACATGCATCCCGTCCGGCAGCAGCGACAGCGCCTTGACTCTGTCGAGTACGTCCGTGCGGTCCAGCACGCTGTCGCGCAACTGCGATACGAGCCGGTATTGGTACACGGCTTGGGACGAATTGGTCTGCGTCGAAAAGGTCACTCAGCAGGCGGACAGCGCTGATGGGGGGGCTCGATCAGCGATACAAACCGCTCGCCGGCTGGCGTCGTCTGGGCCGGTGCGCATGAGGCTGGCGTCTTCGACCGCAGGCACGGGAGCTGTTGAAATCCGGCCGACATGCCCATGCCGCTCAAGTTCACCGAGGGCAGAACGTGCAATCGCCGATTGCGGCCCGAATAGTGCGCACATGCCTGCGCTCCCGGGCTTGTGTGGGGGCGCAGGCGCGGAGCACCGCGACGGCCACGGCGCGGCGTTCCACAACATCGACAAGCTGAAGAAGGGCGACCCGATCGTCTTCGAGACGAAGGACGAGTGGTACGTCTACAAGGTCTACGCGACGCTTCCGGAGACCTCGAAGTACAACGTCAAGGTGCTGTCGGCGATCCCCAAGGAGTCCGGCAAGAAGAAGGCGGGCCGCTACATCACGCTGACGACGTGCACGCCGGTGTGGACGGGGAGTGGACGCCGCCGAAGGAACTGCGCTGACTGCGTTATTTCCGCATTTCCAGCAACTCAGTGCCCTAGCATGACGGAGGCCCGAAGCCGCAACTAGCTCTAGCGGCTTTAGTGCTCTTCTATGGCACGGCCAGAGCTTTAAGGCGCGCTCGGCGCTTTACGCCCCCAATTCGCACGGTTCACCGTCTGCCGACCGTGCCGGCGAAATTCTGCACGTGGCGCTCGATGAGTCAGCGGCCGGTCCGGTTCTTGCAGGACGATAGACGGGCTAGAACTAAAGGATGTCCCGCAATTTCTTTGCGGACAGGTTCCTTGGCACGCAAAAGGACGAGCCCCTGGCACCTTCTGAAAAGGTGCCAGGGGCTCGTTACGTCAGAGGCGCAGTGACTGCCATCCCGCGTTTGGAGATGGTCAGTCCTCCTGGCCCGCGACACCGCCGAAGAAGCCGCCGCCGTTGTTCCCGCCGTTGTTCCCGCCGTTGTTGCCCACGCCGATGGTTGTCAGCGTGATCTGTGTGCCAGCCGGGTCGTCGACCTCGGTGCCCGGCTGCGGGTCCTGCTGCTGCACGAACGCGTTGTCGCTCTGGTCGCTGCCGTCGGCGAACTGGATGTTGGTGAAGCCCTGCGCGTTGAGGGTCTGCTTGGCCTGGCCCACGGTCTGCCCGATGACGCTCGGGACCTGTGCCTTCTGCGCGGCCTTGCCGATCTGGATGGTCACCGTCTGGTTCTTGGCGACCTGAGTGCCCGCCTGTGGGTCGGTCGCGATGACCTTGCCCACCAGGGACTGGTCGTCGGTTTCCACATCGACGCAGTTGCCGACCAGTTCGTTGGCCGTCATCTGTGCCTTGGCCTCGTCGCAGGTCTTGCCGGCCACGTCGGGCACGGTGGACCTCTCCGGGGCCTTGGCCACGGTGAGGGTGATCGTGGAGCCCTTCTCCTGCTCCGTGTCGCCCTCGGGATCCTGACCGATCACAACGCCCGGCTCCCGATCCGACTCCTGCGTCTTCTGGTCGACCTCGAAGCCCTTGTCCTCGAGCTGGGACTTCGCCTTCTCGTAGGACAGGCCCTGGACGTCCGGCACGGTCACCTTCGGAGCGCCGGTCGAGACCACGAGGTTGACGGTGGAGTTCTTGTCGACCTTGGTGCCCTTGGTCGGATCCGTCGAGCAGATTCTGCCCTTGGGCTGCTCCTCGCAGGGCTTCTGCGTGACTGATCCCAGCTTGAGGTCGCTGTTGGTCAACAGCGCCTTGGCATCGGTTTGAGTCTGGCCGACGAGGCTGGGCACCGGAACCGTGTTGTCGGTCACCCCGTTACCCGCGAAGATCCACCTACCGATCAGCACCGCACCGACCAGTACCAGGATGCCTGCCACGACCAGCAATATCGTCGAGGTGTTCGACTTGTTCTGGCGGCGCCGGTCGGGGCGGTCGTCGTAGCCGAAGCCGCCCTCGTCCGGGTTCATCGGGGGCAGCATCGTCGTGGCCGCGGCGCCGCCCGCGTCGGCGCGCAGGGCCGTCGTCGGCTGGTCGTCGGGGTAGCCGCCGTAGCCCACGGAGCCCATCGCGGCCGTGGCCGCGACCGGCTGGCCGTCGAGGCAGGCCTCGATGTCGGCGCGCATCTCGTCCGCGGACTGGTAGCGGTAGTTCGGGTCCTTGACCAGCGCCCTGAGGACGATGGCGTCCATTTCCGGCGTGATCTCGGGGTCGAAGACGGAGGGAGCCTGCGCCTCTTCCCGTACGTGCTGGTACGCGACCGCGACCGGGGAGTCGCCGACGAACGGCGGGCGGACCGTCAGGAGCTCGTAGAGCAGGCAGCCCGTCGAGTAGAGGTCCGATCGCGCGTCGACCTGCTCGCCCTTCGCCTGCTCCGGGGAGAGGTACTGGGCGGTTCCGATGACCGCGGCCGTCTGCGTCATCGTCATGCCGGAGTCGCCCATGGCGCGGGCGATGCCGAAGTCCATCACCTTGACCTGGCCGTTGCGCGTCAGCATGACGTTGGCCGGCTTGATGTCGCGGTGGACGATGCCGTTGCGGTGGGCGTACTCCAGGCCCTGGAGGATGCCGATGGTCATCTCCATGGCGCGCTCCGGCAGCAGTTTGCGGCCGGAGTGCAGGAGTTCGCGCAGCGTGGAGCCGTCTACGTACTCCATGACGATGTACGGGATCGAGACCCCGTCGATGTAGTCCTCGCCCGTGTCGTAGACCGCGACGATCGCGGGATGGTTGAGCGAGGCGGCCGACTGGGCCTCCCGGCGGAACCGGGCCTGGAAGGACGGGTCGCGCGCGAGGTCCGCGCGCAGCGTCTTCACCGCCACGGTGCGGCCGAGGCGAGTGTCATGGCCGAGGTAGACCTCGGCCATGCCACCACGACCGAGCACATGGCCCAGCTCGTACCGGCCGCCGAGGCGACGCGGCTCTTCCATGCTTCCTACCAGCCCTCTCCGTCGGTCCCGATCCGCACGCTCGTGCGGGTCGGAGGCTGCCGTCCGGGCCTACCGTACCCGGCTCGCTTTGTATGACCTGGCCAAGCCCGCAACCCGATACAGGACCGGTATCGCAACGTGCACCGATGTGAAGGCGACGTGACGGGGCTCTCACTTCTTGCTGTTGATGACCGCCTCCATCACGCTCTTCGCGATGGGCGCCGCGAGGCCACCGCCGGAGATGTCGTCCCGGACGGCGTTCTCGTCCTCGACCACCACGGCCACGGCGACCGGCGCGCTGCCGTCGCTGAGCTTGGCATACGAGATGAACCAGGCGTAGGGGTTCTTGCTGTTGTTCTCGCCGTGCTGGGCGGTACCGGTCTTGCCGCCCACCGTGACATCGCCGCCGATCTGCGCGTTCTTGCCGGTTCCGTCCTTGACGACCGTCTCCATCATCGACTGCAGGATCTGGGCGTTCTTCGAGGACAGCGGCTGGCTCAGCTCTTCCGGCTCGGTCTGCTCGATGGTGTCGAGGCTCGGGGCCTGGAGCTTGTCGACCATGTACGGCTTCATCAGCGTGCCGTCGTTGGCGACGGCCGAGGCGACCATGGCCATCTGCAGCGGGGTCGTGGCGGTGTTGTACTGGCCGATGGAGGACAGTGCGGTCTGCGACTGGTTCATGCCCTCGGAGAAGACCGAGGCGCTGGAGCGGACCGGCGTGAACTGCTCCTCGGTGAAGCCGAACTTCTTGGCCTCCGCCAGCATCTTGTCGTTGCCGAGGTCGGAGCCGACCTTGCCGAAGACGGTGTTGCAGGAGTACTGCAGGGCGACCCGGAGCGTGGCGTTCTTGCAGGGGATGTTCCCCTCGTTCTTCAGCTCGGTCGTGGTGCCCGGCATGGTCCACGGCAGCGGCGAGTTGGTCTTCACGTCCGCGCCGTCGTACAGGCCGTTCTCCAGGGCGGCGGCCGCGGTGACGACCTTGAAGGTCGATCCCGGCGGGTACACCTCGCGCAGCGCCCGGTTCAGCATCGGGTCGTTCGGGTCGTTCGCCTTCTGGAGTTTCTGCCAGGCCTTGGTGTCGGTGGTGGTGGAGTTTCCGGCGAACGACGAGGGGTCGTACGACGGGTACGAGGCCAGGGCCAGGATCTTGCCGGTCTTCGGTTCGAGAGCCACCACGGCGCCCTTGCCGCGCTCCTTGAGGCCGTCGTACGCGGCCTTCTGCGCGGCGGAGTTGAGGGTGGTGACGACGTTGCCGCCCTCCTTCTCCTTACCGGTGATCATGTCGAGGGTGTTGCGGAAGAAGAGCCGGTCGTCGTTGCCGGTGAGGACGCCGTCTTCGATGGACTCCAGCTGGTTGGCGCCGAAGGCCTGCGAGGCGTACCCGGTGACGGGCGCCCACATGGGGCCGTCCTTGTAGGTGCGCTTGTACTTGAAGTCGCTGGACGAGGTCTCCTTGGACCCGGTGATCGACTTTCCGTCGACGATGATGTCGCCGCGCGGCTGTGCGTAGCGCTCGATGGAGATGCGGCGGTTGTTCTCGTTCTTCTGCAGGGCGTCGGCCTGGACGTACTGGAGCCAGTTGTCGCGGATGAGCAGGGCGAGGACGAGGAGACCGCAGAAGAGCGCGATCCGGCGCAGGGGCTTGTTCACGGGCGGACCACCTGGGTCATCTCGGCGTCGGGGTTGCTGGCGGGGGCCGGCGCGGGGCGGCGGGCGGTGTCGCTGATGCGGATGAGGATGCCGATGAGGGCCCAGTTGGCGATCACGGAGGAGCCGCCGGAGGCCAGGAACGGCATCGTCATACCGGTGAGCGGGATGAGACCCATGACGCCGCCGGCGACGACGAAGATCTGCAGGGCGAAGGCGCCGGAGAGGCCGGTCGCGAACAGTTTGCCGAAGGGATCGCGGGCGGCCAGGGCCGTACGGATGCCCCGCTCGATGATCAGGCCGTACAGCAGCAGGAACGCCATGACGCCGGCCAGGCCGAGCTCCTCGCCGACGGTGGCGAAGATGAAGTCGGAGTTGGCGGCGAAGCCGATGAGGTCGGAGTTGCCCTGTCCGAGACCGGTACCGAGGACGCCACCGGAGCCGAAGGACATGATCGACTGACCGATCTGCTCGCAGGCGCCGGAGGTTTCGTAGCAGCCGAAGGGGTCCAGCCAGGCGTTGACACGGACCTGGACCTGGCTGGCGAAGGTGGAGACGACGACCGCGCCGCCGGCGGACATCAGCAGGCCGATGACGATCCAGCTGGTCCGCTCGGTGGCGACGTACAGCATGATCACGAACATGCCGAAGAACAGCAGGGATGAGCCGAGGTCGTTCTCGAAGATGAGGATCAGCAGGCTGAGGGCCCAGAGGGTGAGGATCGGGCCGAGGTCGCGGCCGCGCGGCAGGTACAGGCCCAGGAAGCGGCGGCTGGCGAGGGCGAGCGCGTCCCGTTTCACCATGAGGTAGCCGGAGAAGAAGACGGCGATGACGATCTTCGCGAACTCGCCCGGCTGGATGGAGAACCCGGCGATGTTGATCCAGATCTTGGCGCCGAACACGTTGGCGCCGATGCCGGGGACGAGGGGCAGGAGGAGCAGGACGATGGCGGCGACCATCGAGATGTACGTGTAGCGCTGCAGGATGCGGTGGTCCTTGAGCAGCACCAGGACGGCGACGAAGAGCGCGATGCCGATGGCGGAGTACAGCAGCTGCCTGGGGGCGGAGGGGGTGAAGGAGTCGTACAGCCGCTCGGCGAGCTGCTGGAGCCGCTGCGACTGGTCGAGGCGCCAGATGAGCACCAGACCGAGGCCGTTGAGGAGCGTGGCGATCGGCAGGAGCAGGGGGTCGGCATAGGGGGCGAACTTGCGTACGACCAGATGGCCGACGGCGGCCAGCAGGCCGAGGCCCAGGCCGTAGCTCAGCAGGCCGGCCGGCACCTCGTCATGGATGGCCAGCCCCACGTTGGCATAGGCGAACACCGGAATCACCACAGCGAACACCAGCAGAGCGAGCTCGGTGTTGCGGCGGCTCGGTGCGCCGATCGCGCCGATGGTGGACGTGTGGTGCGTCGGTGGGTTGGTAGTACTGCTCATCGTGTGACAGGGCCTCTCACGGCTTGGCTACTGCTTGTCGCACAGCGAGACGACCTTCTGCTCCTGGTCGGAGAGGCTGGGGCCGGGGCTGGGAGTGGGCGCGGTCGTGGACGGGTCGGGCGAGTTCGGCGCCGATGGGTTCGGCGTCGGTGTGGCCTTGGACGTCAATGAGGCAGGTGTGGTTCCCGTGGTGCCGCCGGCTTCGCCCTCGCCGGTCCGGGCGTTCTTCTCGCTCTCGGCCGACTGCCGTTCGACCTCCTTCTTGCATGCGGAGGCCTGGACCGACAGCTCGGAGATCTTGGACTGGGCGTCCTTCAGCCCGCCCTCGGCGATCGTCGCCTTGACCTGCTTCTGCATGTACGTCGGCAGGTACTTGAGTTCGATCTCGGGGTGGTCCTTCTGCACCTTCGACAGCGAGACCCAGGCGAGGTCCTGGCTGATGCCCCGGTACAGGGCGACGTGCTCGCCGTTGGCGCCGACGTAGTACTGCGTCTGCGTCCAGCGCCAGCCGCCGTACAGACCGCCGCCCACGACGGCGAGGGCGAGGGCGGTGTAGAAGGATCTCTTCAGCCACTTGCGGCCCTTGCGGGGTTTGACGAAGTCGTCGTCGCCGTAGTCGCCGAAGCTGCCCGCGGGGATGTAGCCGGTGGTGTCGCCGGAGCCGGGCGGGCCGAACTCGCCGCCGCCCTGTCCGTGGCCCTGGCGGCCGAGTCCGGAGGCGCGGCCGGCCGGGGTCTGCATGATGCCGTTGTCGTGCAGCTGGTGCTGGTTCTCGGCGACCGCGCCGACCACGACCGGGGTGTCGGACAGCTGTCCGGCGAGGGTGTCCCCGGTGTCGAGGTCGAGGACGTCGGCGATGATGACCGTGATGTTGTCGGGGCCGCCGCCGCGCAGCGCGAGCTGGATCAGCTCCTGCACGGTCTCCTGGGGGCCCTGGTAGCTGGCGAGGGTGTCTTCGAGGGTCTGGTGGGACACGACCCCGGACAGCCCGTCGGAGCAGATCAGGTAGCGGTCGCCGGCGCGGACCTCGCGGATGGAGAGGTCGGGCTCGACGTGGTCGCCGCTGCCCAGCGCGCGCATCAGCAGGGAGCGCTGCGGGTGGGTGGTGGCTTCCTCTTCGGTGATGCGTCCCTCGTCGACCAGGCGCTGGACCCAGGTGTGGTCCTGTGTGATCTGGGTCAGGACGCCGTCGCGGAGCAGGTAGGCGCGCGAGTCGCCGACGTGCACGAGGCCGAGGCGCTGGCCGGTCCACAGGAGGGCGGTGAGCGTGGTGCCCATGCCCTCCAGCTGCGGGTCCTCCTCGACCATGGCGCGCAGCTGGTCGTTGGCGCGCTGTACGGCCGTACCGAGCGAGGTGAGGATGTCGGAGCCGGGGACGTCGTCGTCGAGCGCGACGATGGTGGAGATGGCCTCGGAGGAGGCGACCTCGCCGGCCGCCGCGCCGCCCATGCCGTCGGCGATGGCGAGCAGGCGCGGACCGGCGTACCCGGAGTCCTCGTTGCCTTCCCGGATCATGCCTTTGTGCGATCCGGCGGCGAAGCGCAGTGACAGACTCATGCGCACCTCGCCCGTCGGCTCCGGGTACATCCGCACGGTGCCCACCCTCCGGTCGGGAGCGCGCCGGGGCCCGGGGTGAGGGCCGCCGCTGCGTGCTCGCTCCGCTCGCTCATTGTCGTACTACTTCCGCAGCTCGATGACGGTCTTGCCGATGCGGATCGGCGCGCCCAGCGCAATGGGTGTGGGGGTCGTCAGCCGCGTTCGGTCGAGGTACGTGCCGTTGGTGGAGCCCAGGTCCTCGACGATCCACTGGCCGTCGCGGTCCGGATAGATCCTGGCATGACGGCTGGAGGCGTAGTCGTCGTCCAGCACGATGGTGCTGTCGTGCGCCCGGCCCAGCGTGATGGTCTGGCCCTGGAGCGCGACGGTGGTGCCGGTGAGTGTGCCCTCCGTCACCACCAGCTTGGTGGGGGCGTTGCGCCGCTGTCGGCCGCCCGCGGCCTGCTGGCGCTGCTGCGGGGGCGCGGCCTGGCGGGCGGCCTGCTGCTGCCGTCCGCTCTCCCGTCGCGAACCGCGCTGCGTGACGCGGGTACCGAACAGATCGCTGCGGATGACCTGCACGGCCACGATCACGAACAGCCACAGTACGGCCAGGAAACCCAGCCGCATGACCGTGAGGGTCAGCTCTGACATTGCCCCCGCTTCACCCTTCGGCTTGCCGGTAAATGATGGTGCTGCTGCCCACGACGATCCGCGAGCCGTCGCGGAGCGTAGCGCGGGTGGTGTGCTGCCCGTCCACCACGATGCCGTTGGTGGAACCGAGATCCTGGATCGTCGAGGGCGTTCCGGTCCGGATCTCGCAGTGCCGGCGGGAGACGCCGGGGTCGTCGATCCGCACGTCGGCTTCGGTGCTGCGGCCCAGCACGAGCGTCGCGCGGGAGATCTGATGGCGGGTGCCGTTGATCTCGATCCAGTAGCGGGTGCGACCGCCGGCGGCGGGCGCGGGTGCGGCCGGGGGCCGCTGTCCACTCGCGGGCTGCGGGTAGCCGTAACCGCCGGGACGGCCGCCCGGCGGCGGCGCGGCCGGCATCGGCGGGGCGCCCGCGGGCGCGGCGGCCGGCGGGTAGCCGTAGCCGCCGGGGGCACCGGGGGCGGCGGGACCCGGACGTCCGGCCGGGGCCGAGGGGGCCGGGGGCGAGGCCTGCTGGTTGGTGGAGGAGGCGAGCGTACGGCTGCGCACCCGGTACAGGCCGGTGTCGAGGTCGTCCGCCTTCTCCAGGTGGACCTTGATGGCGCCCATGAAGGTGTAGCGCTGCTGCTTGGCGTAGTCGCGCACCATGCCGGCGAGCTCGTCGCCGAGCTGGCCGGAGTAGGGGCTGAGCCGCTCGAAGTCCGGCGTGCTCAGCTCCACGATGAAGTCATTGGGTACGACCGTCCGGTCGCGGTTCCAGATGGTCGCGTTGTTGTCGCACTCGCGCTGGAGCGCTCCCGCGATCTCCACGGGCTGGACCTCGGACTTGAACACCTTGGCGAAGGTGCCGTTGACCAGACCTTCGAGACGCTGCTCGAACTTCTTCAGGACTCCCATGGGGCACCTCCTCCGTAGCTGCTTCCGTCCTGTGTCCCGCTGAGCGGGCACTGCCTTGCTTCGTACTGCTGGTACTGCTTACTGATCGTATCCACGCGCCGGTAAATCGGCTGGTTCCCCCTGTCGGCCCGGTCGACGGGTGTCGACGCCTCCGAGGTTCCCTCCGGATGTCCCCTTCGAACTCCTCTCGCGGACTCGTCCTTGCCAAGGATCGTAGAGGCGGCCGCAGACAAGTGTCCCGCACCGGGCTGTGGACCCCGACCGGCTCCTGGGGAGACGGGCCGGACCGGTACGAGGTTGATACGTGAACCGGCACACGTTGATACGTAGCAGGGGGGCAGGCGGGTTGGTGGGAGACGATCGGGGCGGGCCGGCGGGGGGACGGTGGGGGGAGATACCGAGTGTGCTGGTCGGCGGCTGCCCGGGCGGAAGGGATGTGAATCCACCCCTTCTAGCGTGCTAATGTTCTGGGTGTCGGAGGGCAGCAACCCCAAGGGGTTTGGGCCCGAAGACACACCCAATGCGCGGGTGGCGGAATAGGCAGACGCGCTGGATTCAGGTTCCAGTGCCCGCAAGGGCGTGGGGGTTCAACTCCCCCCTCGCGCACCAACGGGACGGGCGGCATCGTGATCACGATGCCGCCCGTTCTGCTGTGTGGATCTTTCTCACGGTTGATTCTGACGCTTGCGTTCTGTGAGGAACGTCTCAGGCTGTCGTACGGTCCGAGAGGCCCGGGGAGAGGAAGCAGGTGCCCTACCGTCACGCCACGGAGCGGGTGGACAGTACCGACCTCGCCTGCGGAGTGGTCCTGCACTCCGCCCCGGGGTACCCCGCCTTTCCCGTGCGGCTGGCCGTCGAGATCTTCCTGCGGGGCCTGGACCACCTACCGGACGACGGTCCGGTGACCCTCTGGGACCCCTGCTGCGGCAGCGGTTACCTGGTGACGGTGCTCGGGCTGCTCCAGCGCCGTTCGCTGCGGCGGGTGATCGCCTCCGACGTGGATCCGGAGCCGGTCGGGCTGGCCCGCAAGAACCTGGCCCTGCTCACGCCGGAGGGGCTGGCCGCGCGCGAGCGGGAGCGGCGCGAGCAGAGCGAACGGTTCGCGAAGCCCTCGTACCTGGAGGCGGCCGACGCGGCCCGGAGGCTGCGCGAGCGCCTGACCGCGGACGGCGGCGGGCTGCCCTGCACTGTGGGGACTGCGGACGTCTTCGATGCCGAGGCGCTGGCCCGGGTCGTCTCCGGATCGCCGCCCGACCTGGTGGTGACGGACCTGCCGTACGGGGAGCGGACCCAGTGGGCGGGTGAGGTGCCCGGTGAGCCGGTGACGGGGATGCTGCGGTCGCTCGCGTCGGTGCTGCCGCCGCACGCCGTCATCGCCGTGACCGACCGCGCCCGCAAGATCCCCGTCGCACCGGTACGGCCGCTGGAACGGCTGAAGATCGGAACGCGCTCGGCGGTGCTGGTCAGGGCTTCGGCGGTGCGGGACGCCTGACGTTGCCTAACCTTGCCGAACACGACGGTCCATTCCAGAGAGGGGCACCCAGTGGGTAGCACGCCCGCGACGCTTCGGGTGAGTACCCGCAACGCCCGCTTCCAGCAGTGGGAGGCGCTCCTCGGCAACCGTACGAAGCGACAGCGCGCCGGCGAGTTCGTCGTCCAGGGCGTGCGTCCCATCACCCTGGCCCTGGACCACGGCTGGTCGCTGCGTGCCGTCCTGTACTCGGCCGACCGCGAGCTGTCGCAGTGGGCGCGGGAGACGCTGCGCCGGGTCGGCCGGGACGTGCAGCGGGTGAAGATGGACTCCGGTCTGCTGCGCGAGCTGGGCGGAAAGGACGAGGCCACGCCCGAGCTCCTCGTCGTCGCCGAGCTGCCCCCGGACGACCTGGACCGCCTCGCCCCCGAGCCCGACTTCCTGGGCGTGGTCTTCGACCGTCCGACCACACCCGGCAACATCGGGACGCTCATCCGCTCCGCCGACGCGTTCGGGGCGTCGGGGCTGATCGTGTGCGGTCACGCGGCGGACGTGTACGACCCCAAGGCGCTGCGCGCCAGCACGGGGTCGGTCTTCGCCGTGCCGACGGTCAGGGTGCCCGCTCCGCGTACGGTCGCGGACTGGGCCGAAGGGCTGCGCGAGGGCGGCCTGCCGGTGCGGATCCTGGGCACCGACGAGCACGGTGAACGGGACGTCACCGAGGTGGACCTGACCGGCCCGGTGCTGCTCGTGATCGGCAATGAGACGTCCGGGATGAGCGCGTCCTGGCGTGCGCTGTGCGACGAGACGGTGCGGATTCCGATCGGGGGCGCGGCCAGTTCCCTGAACGCGGCGGCCGCGGGGACCGTGGCGCTGTATGAGGCGGCACGTCAGCGGGGGTTCAGGGGCGGGGCGCGTGCCGACGGGCGCTGACGGCGCGCAGGGCGAGGGTGGTGGTCCGTCTCGTGTGCTGACGTCCAGCCGCGTTGTCCACAGGTGTGGAGTTGTCCACAGGGTCTGACGCGTTTCCGTGACCGGCTGTACGGTCGGCACGAGTTGATGTTCGTGCGTGTGCGGGGGAGGCGGTCGGAATGACCCAGGCCGGTGCTGAGACGGCCGCGGAGACGGCGGGGGCGGAAGGCGGCACGCGCCGGATGCCTCGGGTGCGGGGTTTCGCCGAGTGGCCGACTCGGGGGACGCCCAAGGAGGAGGGCAAGGCGCTGCGGCGCCAGGTCCCGCGCGGCGCGCACGCCACCCTCGACCTGGACGGCGGCCGGCCCGACGCCGTGAGCGCGGTCGAGGAGTCCAGCCGCGGCCGGATTCCCGAGCTCAAACCGATACGGGTGGGCAGGATGGCGGCCACGCCGTTCGCCTTCCTGCGCGGTGCGGCGGGCCTCATGGCGTACGACCTGGCGCGCACCCCCATGACCAGGATCCGCGCCCAGATCTGCGGCGACGCCCACGCCGCCAACTTCGGCCTGTACGCCGACGCGCGCGGCGGCCTGGTCATCGATCTGAACGACTTCGACGAGACGGTCCACGGCCCCTGGGAGTGGGACCTCAAGCGGCTCGCCGCCTCGCTCGTGCTCGCCGGGCGCGAGGCGGGCGCGGACGAGGACACCTGCCGCAGGGCGGCGCACGACGCGGTGGGCGCCTACCGCCGCACCATGCGGCTGCTCGCCAGGCTCCCGGTCCTCGACGCGTGGAACGCCATCGCGGACGAGGAGCTCGTCTCCCACACCGACGCCCACGACCTGCTCGGCACGCTGGAGCGGGTCTCCGAGAAGGCGCGGGCCAACACCAGCGGGCGCTTCGCGGCGAAGTCGACCGAGTCGACCGAGGACGGCGGGCGCCGCTTCGTCGACGCCCCGCCGGTGCTGCGGCGCGTCGCGGACGCCGAGGCCGCGACGGTGGCCGCGTCCCTGGAGGAGTACCTGACCTCGCTCTCCGAGGACCGCCTTCCGCTGCTGGCCCGCCACGCGGTGCACGACGTGGCGTTCCGCGTCGTCGGCACGGGCAGCGTCGGTACGCGGTCGTACGTCGTGCTGCTCCTGGACCACCGGGGCGAACCGCTCGTCCTCCAGGTCAAGGAGGCCCGCCCCTCGGTGCTGGTGCCGCATCTGGTGAGCGCCGGGTTCGAGGCGCCCGAGGTGGCGCACGAGGGCCGGCGGGTGGTCATGGGCCAGAAGCGCATGCAGGTGGTCAGCGACATCCTGCTGGGCTGGACGTCGGTCGACGGGCGGCCCTTCCAGGTGCGGCAGTTCCGCAACCGCAAGGGCAGCGTCGACCCCGCGGCCCTGGCCGCCGACCAGATGGACGACTACGGCCGGATGACGGGCGCGCTCCTGGCCCGCGCCCACGCCCACAGCGCCGACCCGCGCCTGATCGCCGGGTACTGCGGCAAGAACGAGGAACTGGACGAGGCGATCGCCACATTCGCCGTCGCCTACGCCGACCGGACCGAGGCGGACCACGCTGAGCTGCTGGCGGCGGTGCGGGCGGGGCGGGTCGCGGCGGAGACGGGGGTGTGAGCGGGAGCCGGGGAGCCCGGGATACGGCAGGCGGGCGCCCAGGGTGATCAGGGCGAGGCCGGTGTGCGCGGAGGTCCCCGTCGGTCGTGGCCTACGCTGGTCGGGTGACGACCCCGGAAGCTGAGCAGGGTGGTGTCGCCGGTGAGGGCCGGGTGACGCCGGAGGGCGGTGTGCCCCGGCCCGAGGAGCGGCTGGAGCGGGCCGTGCGGGCCGCCGAGCAGGCACTCATCGAGTACGAGATCGCGGTGGAGACCTTCCGTATCGAGGTCGAGAACTTCGAGCGGCTGCACCACCAGAAGCTCGGCCCGATGTACGCACGGCTCGACGAGCTGGACGCCCGGATCGCCGAGGCCCGGGCCGCCCGCACCGGTGATCCCGAGGACCTGCGCAAGGCGGACGAGGCGCGGGCCCGGGTCATGCCGATGCCCGGTGTCGAGGAGCTGTTCCACGGCTGGATGGATGGCCAGGGGCTGTTCCCGGAGGCCGCGGCGATGCTCAACGATCAGCCGGTACGGCCCCCGCAACGCGTGCGCCCGAGCGACGAGGCCCGCAAGCTCTACCGCGAGCTGGCCCGCAAGGCCCACCCTGACCTGGCGCAGGACGAGACCGAACGGGGGCGGCGCGAGGAGTTCATCACCCGGGTCAACGGCGCCTACGCCCAGGGCGACGAGGCGCTGCTGCGGGAGCTGGCCGAGGAGTGGGCCGCCGGGCCGAAGCCCCCGGAGCAGGGGCCGACCCCCAGCGAGGAGCTCTACGCCCGCCTCGAATGGCTCGCCCGGCGCAAGGAGCTGCTCAGCGTCGTCGCCCGGGAACTGGAGGAGAGCGCGATCGGCTCGATGCTCCGGATGGCCCCGGACGACCCCGACCGTCTCCTGGACGAGGTCGCCGAACAACTGCTGGCCCAGCTCACCGAGCGCGAGGCGGAGCTGTCGGAGCTGCTCGGGTAGCGATCCGGCCGGGCCGACCGGGCTGGTCGGCCGGTGTGTCGGGTAGCGTCGGGTACATGCATTTCGGAGCTGGTGTGCCCACGGTCGAGGTCACGGACCTCAAGGACGGCGACTTCCTGCTGGACGTCCGCGAGGACGACGAGTGGCAGGCGGGTCACGCCGCGGGGGCGCTGCACATTCCCATCAGCGAGTTCGTGGCCCGGTACGGCGAGCTGACCGAGGAGGCGCCGCAGGACGGGCGGGTCCATGTGATCTGCCGCTCCGGCGGGCGTTCGGCCCAGGTCGCGATGTACCTCGTCCAGCAGGGCGTCGACGCCGTGAACGTCGACGGCGGCATGCAGGTCTGGGCGGCCGCGGGCCGTCCCGTCGTGACCGACGCGGGAGACCCGGGGCACGTCCTCTAGGACCCCAGCCGGGGGAGGTCCTGCAGGATTCGCCGTCCGCCGGGCGGTCAACCGAGTGGATGGGCTGCCAGCAGGTCGCCCAGGGCCTCCTCGTGGGCCGCCGCCGGGCCGAGGGACAGTTCCAGGTGCTTGGCCCAGGCGTGGTAGCGGTGCAGGGGGTACTCGACGTCGGCGCCGAACCCGCCGTGCAGATGCTGCGCGGTCTGCACGACCCGCCGTACGCCTTCCGAGGCCCAGACCTTGGCGACCGCCACATCACCGGAGGCGGGCAGCGCGCCCTGGGCTCCCGAGCCGATCCGCCACGCGGCCTGCCAGAGCGTGGCCTCCATGGCCCGCAGGTCGATGTAGCGGTCGGCGGCCTGGACGGCGACGGCCTGGAAGGTGGCGACCGGGAACCCGAACTGCTCCCGCTTGCTGGCGTAGTCGCTTGTCATCCGCAGGACCCGCTCACCGAGACCGAGCGCCAGCGCACATGTCCCGGTGGTCAGCAGATCACGCAGCCACTCCCACGCGCCGTCGGCGTCGATGACGTCCCGGTCCGCGATCCGTACGCCGTCCAGGCGCAGTTCGCCGAGCCGCTCGCCGGTGGTGGAGATCTGTTCGTCGAGCTCGACGCCCTCGTGGATCCGGGGGACCGGGGCGAGCAGGGTCCGGTCGGCGGCCGTGTGCGCGGGTACGACCACGAAGTCGGCGTTGTGCGCCCAGGGAACGGCCGTCTGCACCCCGTCCAGCACCCATACGTCCCCCTCCTGCCGTGCGGTCACGGCGAGTTCGGCGGGGTCGTGACCGGTGCGGCCGCTCGCGGCGACGGTCAGCACGACCTCCCCACGGCCCGCCCGGGCCAGCAGAGCCGACTTCAACTCCTCGCCACCGAAGGCCTGTACGGCGGCCAGGGCCGCGCTGCTCTCCAGCAGCGGCACCCGCGCCAGCACCGTCGCCGCCTCGCGCAGCACCAGGCACAGCGCGATGGCGTCCAGTCCCGCCCCGCCGTACTCCGGGGCCGACAGCAGGCCCAGCAGGTCCGCGTCGGCGAGCCTGGCCCACAGCGCACGGTCGAAGTCGTCGGCGACGGCGCCCGCGGTGAGGGCCGGACTGGGCACCGCGTCCGGGGCGACCCCGGCGAACACCCCCCGTGCCGCCTCGGCCGCCGCCTGCTGCTCCTCGGTGAAGGTGAAGTCCACGGTCCCTGCCCTCCCGGCGGGTCAGCTGATCTGACGGTCCGTCAAGATAGAACAGGTTCTAGAAGAAGGGAACGGGAACGGGCTGCCGACGTTCACCTGTCGAAGTCCAGCTCCACCTTCTCCGTCACCGGATGCGACTGGCACGCCAGCACATACCCCGCCTCCGTCTCCTCCGGCTCCAGCGCGAAGTTGCGGTCCATCCGCACCTCACCGGAGACCAGGAAGGCACGGCAGGTCCCGCACACCCCGCCCTTGCAGGCGTAGGGCGCGTCGGGCCGGTTGCGCAGCACCGTCTCCAGCAGCGACTCGCCGTCCTGGACCGGCCAGCTGCCGCCGCGGCCGTCCAGCCGCGCGGTCACCGTGCTGTGCGCGGGCGCGGGGGCGCCGGCCGTGGGAGCGACGGTGTCCACGTGGAAGATCTCCTCGTGGATGCGCGTGCGGGCGACCCCGAGCTTCCGCAGTGCCCTCTCCGCTCCCTGCACCAGCCCGAACGGCCCGCACAGGAACCACCCCGCCACCTGCTCCACCGGCAGCAGTGCCGGCAGCAGCCCGGTCAGCCGCTCCTGGTCGAGCCGCCCGGACGGCAGACCCGCCTGCTGTTCCTCGCGGGACAGCACCGTCACCAGCTGCAGCCGCTCCGGGTAGCGGTCCTTCAGGTCGGCGACCTCCTCAAGGAACATCGTCGAGGCGGACGTACGGTCGCTGCGCACCAGACAGAACCGCGCCTGCGGTTCGCGCGCCAGCAGCGTCGCCACGATCGACAGCACCGGGGTGATGCCGCTGCCGCCGACGATCGCGGCGTACAGGCCGGGCGCGGGGTCGAGGGTGAAGCGGCCCGCCGGCGTCATCACCTCCAGCTCGTCGCCGACGTTGATCTCCTTGAGCGCGTACGCCGAGAAGGCCCCGCCCTCGACCAGCCGCACTCCGACACGCAGGGCGCGGGGCCCCTCGGCGTCCGGTGCCGGTGCCGGGGAGCAGATCGAGTACGTGCGCCGTATCTCCACGCCGTCCACCGTGCGCCGCAGGGCGAGGTGCTGGCCCGGGGCGTGCCGGTACTCCTCGCGCAGCTCCGGGGCCACGGTGAGGGTCAGGGCGACGGAGTCGTCGGTGAGCCGGTCCACCGCGGCCACGGGGAGCGTGTGGAAGCGGGCCATCACAACTCCTTGAAGTGGTCGAACGGTTCACGGCACGACAGACACCGCCGCAACGCCTTGCACGCGGTGGAGGAGAAACGGCTGAGCAGCTCGGTGTCGGCGGACCCGCAGTGCGGGCAGCGCACGGGGTCCCGGTCCGGCTCCGCGGCGAGGGTGCGGGTCGGCCCCAGCCGCAGGGCGACCGGTCCGGCCGCCGGCCCCACGCGCGGCGGGGCGATGCCGAACTCCCGTAGCTTGCGCCGCCCTTCGTCCGTGATGTCGTCCGTCGACCAGGCCGGCGCGAGCACCGTGCGCACAGTGACCTGCCGTATGCCGTGGGCGTGCAGCACCCGCTCTATGTCCAGGGACATCGCCTCGATCGCCGGGCAGCCGGTGTACGTCGGGGTCAGCTCGACCTCGACCGAGTCGGCACCGCTGACGTGCACCGCGCGCAGCACGCCCAGCTCTCGCAGGGTGAGCACGGGCAGCTCGGGGTCGGGCACCGAACCGGCGACCTCCAGGAGCTCCGCCTCCAGCGGAGTGGTCGTCACCATGACGCACCCGGGTGGCTGCGGTGGAGATGCTGCATCTCGGCGAGCATCCGCCCGAAGGATTCGGTGTGCAGGCCCTGGCGGCCCGCGCCGGCCGTCCACGCGCCGGACCGCGGGCCCTCGGGGACCGTCAGGGTGGCGCGGCGCAGGATGTCCCCGACCGACTCGAGCCACGCCGATTCCATCCCCGGCAAGTCGGCCTCCAGCCCCCGCACGGGCTGGAACATCTGCGCGGTGAACCGCCACAGCGCCTCGCACGCCCGCTGCATCCGCTCATGGCCGATGTCCGTGCCGTCACCGAGCCGCAGGGTCCACTGCTCGGCGTGGTCGCGGTGGTAGGCGACCTCCTTGACGGCCTTCGCGGCGAGCGGGGCGAAGGGGCCGTGGCCGGCCGCCAGCTCGGCGTACAGCAGGTGCTGGTAGGTGGAGAAGTACAGCTGGCGGGCGATGGTGTGGGCGAAGTCGCCGTTCGGCTGTTCCACCAGCTGGAGGTTGGTGAAGGCGCGTTCCTCGCGCAGGTACGCCAGTTCGTCCTCGTCGCCGACCATCGACAGCAGCACGCGGGCCTGGCCCAGCAGATCCAGCGCGATGTTGGCGAGGGCGACCTCCTCCTCGAGCACGGGGGCGTGGCCCGCCCACTCGCCCAGGCGGTGGGAGAGCACCAGGGCGTCGTCGCCGAGGGCGAGGGCGGCCGCCGTGGGAACGGTCGTGGTCGTCACAGGTGCTTCACCCCCTCCGGGATCTCGTAGAACGTCGGGTGGCGGTAGGGCTTGTCGGCGGCCGGTTCGAAGAACGGGTCCTTCTCGTCGGGCGAGGACGCCGTGATCGCGGACGAGGGCACGACCCAGATCGAGACGCCCTCGCCGCGCCGGGTGTACAGGTCGCGGGCGTTGCGCAGGGCGAACTCCGCGTCCGGCGCGTGCAGGCTGCCGGCGTGGGTGTGGGAGAGGCCTCGGCGGGAGCGCACGAAGACCTCCCACAGAGGCCAGTCGGTGTTCGTCATGCTCGCGGCGCTCCTGTCTCGGTGGTCCCGCTCGTGTGCTTGGCCGCGTAGGCCGCGGCCGACTCCCGCACCCACGCGCCCTCGTCGTGTGCCTGCCTGCGCTGCGTCATCCGCTGTTCGTTGCACGGGCCGTTGCCCTTGAGGACGTTCCAGAACTCCGTCCAGTCGATCGGGCCGAAGTCGTGGTGCCCCCGCTCCTCGTTCCACTTCAGGTCCGGGTCCGGGAGGGTGAGGCCGAGGGACTCGGCCTGGGGGACGCAGATGTCGACGAAGCGCTGGCGCAGCTCGTCGTTGGAATGCCGCTTGATCTTCCACGCCATCGACTGCGCGGAGTGCGCCGACTCGTCGTCGGGCGGGCCGAACATCATCAAGGACGGCCACCACCAGCGGTCCACCGCGTCCTGCGCCATCGCGTGCTGCTCCGGGGTGCCGCGGCTGAGGGCCAGCAGCAGCTCGTACCCCTGGCGCTGGTGGAAGGACTCCTCCTTGCAGATGCGGACCATCGCGCGTGCGTACGGGCCGTACGAACAGCGGCACAGGGGTACCTGGTTGGTGATCGCGGCGCCGTCCACCAGCCAGCCGATCGCGCCGACGTCAGCCCAGGTCAACGTGGGGTAGTTGAAGATCGAGGAATACTTCTGGCGGCCGGTGTGGAGCTTGTCGAGCAGTTCGTCGCGGCTGGTGCCGAGGGTCTCGGCGGCGCTGTAGAGATACAGGCCGTGCCCGGCCTCGTCCTGGACCTTGGCCATCAGGATCGCCTTGCGGCGCAGTGAGGGCGCGCGCGTGATCCAGTTCGCCTCCGGCTGCATGCCGATGATCTCGGAGTGGGCGTGCTGCGCGATCTGCCGGACGAGGGTCGCGCGGTAGGCGTCGGGCATCCAGTCGCGTGGCTCGATGCGCTCGTCGGCGGCCACGGCGGAGTCGAAGGCGCGCTCGTAGGCGGCGGTGTCGCCGACGGTGCTGTCGGCGCCGTCCCGTGCGTCGTCCGTCTGTGTGCGGGCCGTGTCGTGCGCGGCTGCTGTCGCCATGAGGTCCCCTTCGACCTGGGCTCTGCCGGAGCTTGCTCCCGACCGATCGTTCGGTTCGTGCGATTCCATGGTCGGTCGGGCGCCGTAAGGTGTCAACCACTGTGGATAACCTGCGGGCCCGCGGACGTCCCCTGTGGAAAACCGGGGCGGTTCGGCCGGGACGGCCTCGAGGCGGGTCCGATGGGGCTGTGCCGGGCGCGCGGGCCTGAGTACCGTTCCGTGCGAGCGTCGCGGGGGGCGATGGGCACGCGGGGCGGTACGGCGCCCTGCGGCAGGGCGGCCGGGCGGCAGGGCGGCCGAAAGAGGGACCGGCATCGGGATCGGGAACGGGGCGGAATGGACGCGTACGACGGAGGCTCGAACCCCCCACAGGGGCCGGGCGAGCCGGGCGCTGCGCCCGCCGCCCCACAGGGCTCCCCGCCCGACACGGCCCCGACAGCCGACCGGCCTCCCCGCACCGGTGTCGCAGCCCTCTCCCTCCGCTACCAGATCGGCGTCGCCGTGGCCCTGGCGGTCGTCGCGGTCGCCGTCTGTACGCACGTCGGCATGCTGTTCCTGCACGTCGCGCCGTCGAACACGCTGACCAAGCAGCACGGCAGGGTGATCGACGACTGGATCTACCCGGAGTTCGAGCAGAACTGGAAGCTTTTCGCGCCGAACCCGTTGCAGCAGAACATCGCCGTCCAGGTGCGCGCGCAGATCAGCACCGCGGACGGCGCGATACGGACCACCGGCTGGTACGACCTGTCCGCCCAGGACGGCCGGGCCATCGACGGCAATCTGCTGCCGAGCCACACGCAGCAGAACGAGCTGCGCCGGGCCTGGGACTACTACGTCGCCACCCACGACACCGACAACCGCCCCGCGGACCTGCGCGGAGCCCTCTCCGAGACGTATCTGCGCCGCATAGTGGCGCTGCGCCTCGACCGCGAGGACGTGGCCGGCAAGGGCGGCACCGTCGAGCTCGTCCAGGTCCGCTCCCGCACCACCAATGTGCCGCCGCCGGAGTGGAGCGAGGAGCGGGTCTCGGACCAGCCCGTCTACCGGGTGCTGCCCTGGTGGTCGCTCCCGGCGGACGAGACCGACGGGGGCGTGAAGTGAACCGATTCGCCCTGTGTGTCTCCACCGCCATCGCCCGCGTCACCGAAGCGGCCCTCGGCCCCTACCAGACCGCCGTGGTCCGTATCGGCTTCGCCGCCACCTGGCTGCTGTTCCTGCTGCGCGAGTTCCCTCACCGCCAGGAGATGTACGGCCCTGACGGCCCCTGGAGCTGGGACCTCGCCCAGCAGCTGGTCTCGACCAACGGCGCCTTCACGGCCCTGATGTGGTCCGACGGCCGGTTCTGGTTCGAGACCGTGTACGCCCTCTCCGTGCTGACCGGCCTCCTGCTGCTGCTGGGCTGGCGCACCCGCACGATGTCCGTGCTCTTCATGGTCGGCGTGCTCTCCCTGCAGAACCGCAGCATCTTCATGGGGGACGGTGGCGACAACGTCCTGCACCTGATGTGCGTCTACCTGGTCTTCACGCGCTGCGGACAGGTGTGGTCGCTGGACGCGCGGCGTGCCCGGCGTGGACGAGAGGCACGCGCGCGTGGGGAGCACGTCGCGGACCGGGTCGGTCCGGCCCTGTGGGGCGTGCTCGGGCTGGCGCTGGTCGCGGTGACCCTGTCGGGACGGCTGTTCGACGCCGAATGGTTCGTGCCGCTGCTGCTGTGGACCTTCTGGCTAGGGCAGGCCCTGTGGTGGGTGATATGCCGCCGCGCGATGAGTGGCGAGCCCCGGATCCTGCTCGACGTCATCGCCAACATCGTCCACAACGGCGCCCTGCTGGTGATCATGGCCGAGGCCTGTCTGATCTACGCGACGGCCGGCTGGTACAAGATCCAGGGCTCGCGCTGGCAGGACGGCACCGCCGTCTACTACCCCCTGCACCTCGACTACTTCTCCCCCTGGCCCGCCCTCGCCGACCTGCTGTCGGCCAGCGGCACGATGGTGATGCTGATGACGTACGGCACCGTCATCGTGCAGGTCGCCTTCCCCTTCACGCTGTTCAACCGGCGGGTCAAGAACGTCCTGTTGGCGGTCATGATCACCGAGCACGCCGCGATAGCCGTGATCCTCGGGCTGCCCTTCTTCTCCCTGGCGATGATCGCCGCCGACGCGGTCTTCCTGCCGACGT
This sequence comes from Streptomyces sp. NPDC002838, assembly GCF_040295365.1. Taxonomy (NCBI): domain Bacteria; kingdom Bacillati; phylum Actinomycetota; class Actinomycetes; order Kitasatosporales; family Streptomycetaceae; genus Streptomyces; species Streptomyces sp. NPDC002838. The sequence continues at coordinate 30,136 of NZ_JBEOVF010000022.1, forward strand.
CGTTCCTGCGCCGCCTGGGCGGCTGGGCGGCACGCGCGCGTGGACGGCTGCCGGCCGGCAGGGACCGTACGGCGCTGCCGAAGCCGCGCGCCCCGGAGAACCCCGAGCACACGCACGTAGGCTTCACCGCATGACCGTCCCCGATCCCGTCGGTGCCTGGCACCGGCTCGCCGACTCCTCGGTGCTGCTCGACGGCTTCCACGCCCTCAAGCACGCCGTGCGCTTCGGGGCCGAGATCCCGGCGGCGGTCACGGTCGACCGGCGAGCCACGCTCGCCCTCGCCGACGAACTGGCGCCGGACGTACGGGACACGCTGGACGCCCTCCTGGCGGAGGTGCCGGAGCCGACGTACCGGAGTCTGGTCCCGCGCCCGCATCCCACCGCGGTGGCGGCCCTGGCCGTACGGCCCTCCCGCGAGGCCAACCTGGAGAAGCTGGCGCACACCCCCCGCACCGCGCCCGTCGTGGTCCTCGACAACCCGCGCAACCTGGGCAACGCGGGGGCGGTCATCCGGCTGGCCGCCGGCTTCGGGGCGACCGGCGTGGTCACCACGGGCACGCTCGACCCCTGGCACCCCACAGTCGTACGCGGGGGAGCCGGCCTGCACTTCGCGACCGCGGTGGAACGGCTCACCGTCGACGAGCTGCCGTCCGGGCCGGTGTTCGCGCTCGACCCGGAGGGCGACGACATCCGAGGCACCAAGGTCCCGGACGACGCCGTCCTCGCCTTCGGCTCCGAGCGCAGCGGGCTGTCCGCCGAACTACGCGCGCGTGCCGACCACTGGGTGGCGCTGCCGATGCGCCCCCAGGTCTCCAGCTACAACCTCGCGACCAGCGTGGCCATGACGCTGTACCACTGGAGCGCCACCGGGGGCGCGATCAGCTAGGCCCTAGGCCTCGCGACGGACCTCGACCACCCGGAAGCGGTTCGCCACGAACGCTCCGTCGGTGAGCGCAGCGTTGGCCGCCGGGTTGCCGCCCGAGCCGTGCAGGTCTGAGAAGGCGGCCGTCTGGTTGACGTACACCCCGCCCGTGAGGTTCAGCGAGAGCTGGGCGGGCTCCTCCAGGCAGACCTCCCGCACGGCCTGCTCGACCTTCTCGTCGGTGGTGTACGCGCCGACCGTCATCGCGCCCTTCTCGCGGATCGTGCGCCGCAGCAGCTCCATCGCGTGCGCCGCCGAGTCGACCGCCACGGCGAAGGAGACCGGCCCGAAGCACTCGCTCATGTAGGCGGCCTCGTCGTCCGGCTTGGCGCCGTCCAGCTTCACGATCACGGGCGTCCGGACGACCGCGCCCGGGAACTCCGGGTTGGCGACCTCCCGCGAGGCGAGGGCGACCTCGCCGAGGCCCGCCGCGGCCTCCAGCCGGGCCTTGACGTCCGGGTTGACGATGGCGCCCAGCAGGGCGTTCGCGCGCGCGTCGTCGCCGAGGAGGCCGTCGACCGAGCGGGCGAGGTCGGCGACGACCTCGTCGAAGGACTTCGGGCCCTGGTCGGTGCGGATGCCGTCGCGGGGGACGAGCAGGTTCTGCGGGGTCGTGCACATCTGGCCGCTGTACAGCGACAGCGAGAAGGCCAGGTTGGCGAGCATCCCCTTGTAGTCGCCGGTCGACTCCACGATCACCGTGTTGACGCCGGCCTTCTCCGTGTAGACCTGGGCCTGGCGGGCGTTGGCCTCCAGCCAGTCGCCGAACGCCGTCGAGCCGGTGTAGTCGATGATCCGGATCTCCGGGCGCGTGGCCAGTGTCTTCGCGATGCCCTCGCCGGGACGCTCCGCGGCCAGCGCCACCAGGTTCGGGTCGAAGCCGGCCTCGGCGAGCACCTCGCGCGCGACCAGCACGGTGAGTGCCAGCGGCAGCACCGCGCGCGGGTGGGGCTTCACCAGGACCGCGTTGCCGGTGGCGAGGGAGGCGAACAGGCCCGGATAGCCGTTCCACGTCGGGAAGGTGTTGCAGCCGATGACCAGTGCGATCCCGCGCGGGACCGGCGTGAACTGCTTGTTCAGCGCCAGCGGGTCGCGCTTGCCCTGGGGCTTGGTCCACTCCGCCGTCTCGGGGGTGCGGATCTGCTCCACGTACGCGTACGCCACCGCTTCCAGGCCGCGGTCCTGCGCGTGCGGGCCGCCCGCCTGGAAGGCCATCATGAAGGCCTGGCCGGAGGTGTGCATGACCGCGTGCGCGAACTGGTGCGTGCGGTCGCTGATCCGCTTGAGGATCTCCAGACAGACCACCGCGCGCATTTCCGCGCCCGCGTCCCGCCACTGCCGCTGGCCGGCCTTCATGGCGGGCAGCAGCACGTCGATGTCCGCGTGCGGGTACTCGACGCCCAGCTCGATGCCGTACGGGGAGACCTCGCCGCCCACCCAGTCGTCCGTGCCGGGCTGGGCGAGGGCGAGGCGGTTGCCCAGGAGGGCGTCGAAGGCGGCCTTGCCCGCCGCCGCGTCCAGGCTGCCGTTCTCGCCGTAGGCCTTGGGGTGCTCGGGGTGCGGGGACCAGTACGCGCGCGTGCGGATCGCTTCCAGCGCCTGGTCGAGGGTGGGCCGGTGCCGGGCGATCAGCTCGTGCGCCGTGAGTGCGGCGGTCATGGTGGACCAACTCCTCGTCTCAAGAACTCTTCGTCGAGCTCATGACCTGGGCAGAAACCTGGGCAGGGACAGTCCGACAGAGTTAGAGTAACCGAACGATCGGTCGGGACAAGGGGGCCTGCCGCATCTGTGGAAAACCCCGTGCGGGAGGATCGCGCACATGACAGCACTCGACCTCAGCAGCCCCGTGGCCGTCGTCGGCACCGGCACCATGGGCCAGGGCATCGCCCAGGTCGCGCTGGTCGCCGGCCATTCCGTACGGCTGTACGACGCCGTCCCCGGCCGCGCTCGGGAGGCCGCCGCGGCGATCGGCGCCCGGCTCGACCGGCTCGTCGAGAAGGACCGGCTCGGCGCCGCCGCCCGGGACGCCGCCCGCGCCCGTCTGCTGCCCGCCGAGCGCCTCGCCGACCTCGCGGACTGCGCCCTGGTCGTCGAAGCCGTCCTGGAGCGGCTGGACGTCAAACAGGAGCTGTTGCGGGAGCTGGAGGACGTTGTGGGCGAGGACTGTCTGCTCGCCACCAACACCTCCTCCCTGTCGGTCACCGCGATCGGCGGCGCGTTGCGCAACCCCGGCCGCTTCGTGGGCCTGCGCTTCTTCAACCCCGCGCCGCTGCTGCCGCTGGTCGAGGTCGTCTCCGGGTTCGCCAGCGACGTCACGTCGGCCACGCGCGCGTACGAGACGGCGCGTGCATGGGGCAAGACGCCGGTCGCCTGCGCCGACACCCCCGGCTTCATCGTCAACCGCATCGCGCGGCCCTTCTACGCCGAGGCCTTCGCGGTCTACGAGGCCCAGGGCGCCGACCCCGCCACGATCGACGCCGTGCTGCGCGAGTGCGGCGGCTTCAAGATGGGCGCCTTCGAACTCACCGACCTCATCGGCCAGGACGTCAACGAGTCCGTCACCCACTCCGTGTGGCAGTCCTTCTTCCAGGACGCGCGGTTCACACCCTCGCTCGCCCAGCGGCGCCTCGTGGAGTCGGGCCGCCTCGGCCGCAAGACCGGACACGGCTGGTACGACTACGCCGAGGGCTCCGAGCGGGCCGAGCCGCACACCGCGGAGCGGGCTCAGCCGCCCGCGTACGTCGTCACCGAGGGCGACCTGGGCCCCGCGTCCGAACTGCTCGCCCTGATGCGCGAGGCGGGCATCCAGGTCCGCGAGGAGGACGAGGACCACGGCACCCGACTGGTGCTCCCCAGCGGCGGCCAGCTCGCGCTCGCCGACGGCCAGACCTCGGTCGAGTTCCGGGACGTCGTCTACTTCGACCTCGCGCTCGACTACCGCCGGGCCACCCGCGTGGCCCTGTCCGCCTCCCAGGACACCTCCCCGCAGACCCTCGCCGAGGCCACCGGTCTCTTCCAGGCGCTCGGCAAGCAGGTCAGCGTCATCGGCGACGTCCCCGGCATGATCGTCGCCCGCACGGTCGCGCGGATCGTCGACCTCGCGCACGACGCCGTCGCCAAGGGCGTGGCCACCGAGGAGGACGTCGACACCGCGATGCGCCTGGGTGTCAACTACCCGCTCGGGCCCTTCGAATGGAGCCGCAGACTCGGCCGCAACTGGGCCTACGCCCTCCTCGACGACCTGCACCTGCGCGACCCCTCGGGGCGCTACGCGCCGTCCCTCGCGCTGTACCGCCACGCGTACGCCACCGACAAGCGGGAGGGCAGCACCTCATGACGACCGCCAAGCGCGACACGTACACCCCTCAGACGCTGCTGTCCGTCGCCGTCCGGGTCTTCAACGAGCGCGGCTACGACGGCACCTCCATGGAGCACCTCTCCAAGGCGGCCGGCATCTCCAAGTCCTCGATCTACCACCATGTGTCCGGCAAGGAGGAGTTGCTGCGCCGGGCGGTGAGCCGGGCCATCGACGGGCTCTTCGGGATCCTCGACGAGGAGCACGCGCGCGTGGGGCCTGCCGCCGAGCGCCTGGAGTACGTCGTACGGCGCATGGTCGAGGTGCTCATAGCCGAACTGCCGTACGTGACGCTGCTGCTGCGCGTGCGCGGCAACACGGGCACCGAGAGATGGGCGCTGGAGCGGCGCCGCGACTTCGACCACCGGGTCGCCGAGCTGCTGAAGGCGGCGGCGGCCGAGGGGGACGTGCGTGGCGACGTGGAGGTGCGGCTCGCGACACGGCTGGTCTTCGGGATGATCAACTCCATCGTGGAGTGGTACCGGCCGGACGGGCGGGGCATGAGCGAGCGGGAAGTCGCCGATGCCGTCGTGCAGCTGGTGTTCTCCGGACTGCGCAAGGAGGACTGACGGGCCCGCAAGGAGCGCCGAGGGGCCGGAAACTCAGCCCTGCGGCTCCAGGTCCTCCTCCTCGAACACCAGCAGCGTGCGGGTGCTGAGCACTTCGGGAATCGCCTGGAGCCGGGTCAGCACCAGCTCGCGCAGCGCCCTGTTGTCGGGCGTGTGCACCAGGAGCAGGACGTCGAAGTCGCCGCCCACCAGGGCGATGTGCGAGGCGCCGGGCAGCTGCCTGAGCTGCTCGCGCACCGTGCGCCAGGAGTTCTGGACGATCTTCAGGGTGATGTACGCCGAAGTGCCGTGGCCGGCGCGTTCGTGGTTCACGCGGGCGCCGAAGCCGCGGATGACGCCGTCCTCGATGAGGCGGTTGATCCGCGCGTAGGCGTTGGCGCGGGAGACGTGGACCCGTTCGGCGACCGACCGTATCGAGGCGCGGCCGTCCGCCTGGAGCATCTGGAGGATGTCCTGATCAATGGCGTCGAGGGGACGCGGGGGCGACAGGGGGCCGGGGCCGCTGCCGTCCGGGCTCTCGGCCATTTGTTCAGGTGCCATGTCCCCCCGCCTCTCTGCCGTGGACGTAATGCGTCCATCTCAGGCTGTGGAGAACCGTTTGTCCACAGCCTGAGGGTGCCTGTAGCCAAAATGTGCCGGCGACCGAACAATCGGTAGGTGAGGCGCATCACACCCGTGGTGCGCCGGAAGCCGCTCCCACGAGGAGGTGCCGTCATGACGGTCATGGAGCAGCGGGGCGCGTATCGGCCGTCGCCGCCGCCCGCCTGGCAGCCCCGTACCGACCCCGCGCCGCTGCTGCCCGACGCGGAGCCGTACCGCGTCTGCGGCACGGAGGCGGCCGCCGAGGCCGACCCCGGCCTGCTGCGCCGCCTGTATGCCGAGCTGGTGCGCGGCCGTCGGTACAACACGCAGGCCACCGCGCTTACCAAACAGGGCCGACTGGCCGTCTACCCCTCCAGCACCGGCCAGGAGGCCTGCGAGGTCGCCGCCGCGCTCGCTCTGGAGGAGCGCGACTGGCTCTTCCCCAGCTACCGCGACACCCTCGCCGCCGTGGCCCGCGGCGTGGACCCCGTGCAGGCCCTCACCCTCCTGCGCGGCGACTGGCACACCGGCTACGACCCGCGCGAGCACCGCGTGGCCCCCCTGTGCACCCCGCTCGCCACCCAGCTCCCGCACGCCGTCGGTCTCGCGCACGCCGCCCGCCTCAAGGGCGACGACGTGGTCGCGCTGGCGATGGTCGGTGACGGCGGCTCCAGTGAGGGCGACTTCCACGAGGCGCTGAACTTCGCCGCCGTCTGGCAGGCCCCGGTCGTCTTCCTGGTCCAGAACAACGGCTTCGCGATCTCCGTCCCGCTCGCCAAGCAGACCGCGGCCCCGTCGCTGGCCCACAAGGCCGTCGGCTACGGCATGCCCGGCCGCCTGGTCGACGGCAACGACGCCGCCGCCGTCCACGAGGTCCTCACCGACGCCGTACGCCACGCGCGCGCGGGCGGCGGCCCCACCCTGATCGAGGCGATCACGTACCGCGTCGACGCCCACACCAACGCCGACGACGCGACCCGCTACCGCCAGGACGCCGAAGTCGAGACCTGGCGGGAACACGACCCGATCGCGCTCCTGGAGCACGAGCTGACCGAGCGCGGCCTGCTCGACGAGGACGCACAACAAGCTGCTCGGGACGCCGCCGAGGCCATGGCCGCCGACCTGCGCGAGCGCATGAACCAGGACCCGGTGCTCGACCCCATGGACCTGTTCGCGCACGTGTACGACGAGCCCACTCCGCAACTGCGCGAGCAGCAGGACCGGTTGCGGGCCGAGATCGAGGCCGAGCGGGAGGGGCACCGATGACCACCGTCGCCCTCAAGCCGGCCACCATGGCGCAGGCGCTCACGCGCGCGTTGCGGGACGCCATGGCCGCCGACCCGACCGTGCACGTCATGGGCGAGGACGTCGGCACCCTCGGCGGGGTCTTCCGGGTCACCGACGGCCTCGCCAAGGAGTTCGGCGAGGACCGCTGCACGGACACGCCGCTGGCCGAGGCGGGCATCCTCGGCACGGCCGTCGGCATGGCGATGTACGGCCTCAGGCCGGTCGTGGAGATGCAGTTCGACGCCTTCGCGTACCCCGCGTTCGAACAGCTGATCAGCCACGTCTCGCGGATGCGGAACCGCACGCGCGGCGCGATGCCGCTCCCGATCACCATCCGCGTGCCCTACGGCGGCGGCATCGGCGGCGTCGAGCACCACAGCGACTCGTCCGAGGCGTACTACATGGCGACTCCGGGGCTCCATGTCGTCACGCCCGCGACCGTCGCCGACGCCTACGGCCTGCTGCGCGCCGCCATCGCCTCCGACGACCCGGTCGTCTTCCTGGAGCCCAAGCGGCTGTACTGGTCGAAGGACTCCTGGAACCCGGACGAGCCGACGGCCGTTGAACCGATTGGCCGCGCGGTGGTGCGGCGCTCGGGCCGGAGCGCCACGCTCATCACGTACGGACCGTCCGTGCCCGTCTGCCTCGAAGCCGCCGAGGCGGCACGGGACGAGGGCTGGGACCTCGAAGTCGTCGACCTGCGCTCCCTGGTGCCGTTCGACGACGAGACGGTCTGCGCCTCGGTACGGCGGACCGGGCGAGCGGTCGTCGTACAGGAGTCGGGCGGGTTCGGCGGCCCGGGCGGGGAGATCGCGGCCCGTGTCACGGAGCGCTGCTTCCACTACCTGGAGGCGCCGGTGCTGCGCGTGGCCGGGTTCGACATCCCCTACCCGCCGCCGATGCTGGAGCGTCACCACCTGCCCGGCGTGGACCGGATCCTGGACGCCGTGGGGCGTCTGCAGTGGGAGGCCGAGAGCTGATGGCACAGGTGTTGGAGTTCAAGCTCCCGGACCTCGGGGAGGGGCTCACCGAGGCGGAGATCGTGCGCTGGCTGGTCCAGGTCGGCGACGTCGTCGCCGTCGACCAGCCCGTCGTGGAGGTCGAGACGGCCAAGGCGATGGTCGAGGTGCCCTGTCCGTACGGCGGCGTGGTCACCGCCCGTTTCGGCGAGGAGGGCACGGAGCTTCCCGTCGGGGCGCCGCTGATCACGGTGGCCGTCGGCGCGCCGGCCTCCGGCGGTGACACCGAGGGCTCGGGCAACGTGCTGGTCGGGTACGGCACCTCGGAGGCACCCGCACGCAGGCGCAGGGTACGGCCGGGACAGTCGGCGCCCGTCGGCGCCGAGTCGAACGGGCAGCCCGCGGCTCCGGAGGTGGTGGACGGTCCCGTTCCCGTGATCTCGCCGCTGGTTCGCCGGCTCGCCCGCGAGAACGGTCTCGACCTGCGGGAGCTGACCGGTTCCGGGCCCGACGGACTGATTCTGCGGGCGGACGTGGAGTACGCGCTGCGGGCGGCCGCAGCGCGGGGACGCGGGACGACCCCTGCCGAGCCGCACGCGCGCGTGACGCCGACCACGACGGCACCCGCCCCGGCCCCGGCGACCACCCCCACCGGCACCCGCATCCCTCTCAAGGGCATCCGCGGCGCCGTGGCCGACAAGCTCTCCCGCAGCCGCCGCGAGATACCGGACGCCACTTGCTGGGTGGACGCGGACGCGACGGAGCTCATGCGGGCGCGGACGGCGATGAACGCCGCCGGTGGACCGAAGATCTCTCTCCTCGCCCTGCTGGCCCGCGTCTGCACGGCTGCCCTCGCCCGCTTCCCCGAGCTCAACTCCACGGTCGATATGGAGGCCAGGGAGGTCGTCCGGCTCGACGCCGTGCACCTGGGGTTCGCCGCGCAGACCGAGCGGGGGCTCGTCGTGCCTGTCGTACGGGACGCGCACGCGCGTGACGCCGAGTCGCTGACCGCGGAGTTCGCCCGGCTGACCGAGGCGGCCCGCGCGGGCACCCTGACGCCCGCGGAACTCACCGGCGGCACCTTCACGCTGAACAACTACGGCGTGTTCGGCGTCGACGGCTCCACGCCGATCATCAATCAGCCCGAGGCGGCCATGCTCGGCGTCGGCCGTATCGTCCCCAAGCCCTGGGTGCACGAGGGCGAACTGGCGGTGCGGCAGGTCGTCCAGCTCTCGCTCACCTTCGACCACCGGGTGTGCGACGGCGGCACGGCGGGCGGCTTCCTGCGGTACGTGGCGGACTGTGTGGAACAGCCGGCGGTCCTGCTCCGCACCCTCTGATCGCGCCGGGATTGCGCCGCATCCCTGCGTTCCCTGTGATCGCGGCGGCACGCATACTCGGAGGGTGACCGCGTACGAGGCTCCCGACGACCCCGGACCCGAGGTCCACGACGCCGTCGTACTCGCAGGAGGTGCCGCCCGGCGGCTCGGCGGCGCGGACAAGCCCGGGGTGCGCGTGGGCGGACGCGCACTGCTCGACCGGGTGCTCGCCGCCTGCGCCGACGCACGCACCACCGTGGTCGTCGCCGATCCCCGGCCCACCACGCGGCCCGTGACCTGGGCGCGCGAGGACCCGCCCGGCGGCGGACCGCTCGCCGCCCTCGACGCCGGGCTGCGGCACACCACGGCCGAGGAGGTCGTCGCACTCTCCGCCGACCTGCCGTTCCTCGGCGGCGCGACGGTACGGCGGCTGCTGACCGCCCTGCGGGCGAGCGGCGCCGACGGCGTGCTGCTCACCGACGCCGACGGCCGCGACCAGCCGCTCGTGGCCGCGTACCGTGCACCCGCACTGCGCCGCGAGCTGGCCGCACTCAGCGAAGAGCACAGCGGTCTCACGGGACTGCCCCTGCGCCGGCTGACCGCCGCGCTCGACCTCACCCGCGTCCTGGACCCCGTCGCCTCCTTCGACTGCGACACCTGGGACGACATCGCCACAGCCAGGGCACGTATCAGGGAGCATGAGCACGTGTTGGATGAATGGATTTCCGCAGTCAAGGACGAGCTGGGCATCGACCTCGACGTCGACACCGGCGCCCTGCTGGACCTCGCCCGCGACGCCGCCCACGGCGTGGCGCGGCCCGCGGCCCCGCTGACCACCTTCCTCGTCGGCTACGCGGCCGCGCAGGCCGGAGGCGGCCCCGAGGCCGTGGCCGAGGCCTCCCGCAAGGCCGCGGCGCTGGCCCTGAGCTGGGCCGACGAGGACACGGCCGACGGCAAGCCCGATGTGGCCCCCGACGCCACCCCCGACACCCGGCCGGACGCCGGATGACCGCCCCCGGCATCCGCACCGGCCAGGATGCCGAGGACGCCGAGGACCTCGACGTCGAGGAAGTGCTCGCTCTCGTGAAGGAAGACAACGGCCACGCGGTCGCTGATCACATGCCCGCACACGCGGCGCAAGGCGGCCATCACGACACCCCGCACAAGCCGGAACACAAGCAGGACGCCCGCCACCAGGCCACCCCCTGGCTCCAGGCCCGGGAGATCGCCGCCCGAGCCCCCCGCTCCGCCTCCCCCGGCGCCCGCCGCGCCCCCGTCTCCGTGCCGCTCGACGCCGCACTCGGCCTCACCCTGGCGGCCCCCCTCACCGCCCTCACCGACCTGCCCTCCTTCGACACCTCCGCGATGGACGGCTGGGCGGTCGCCGGACCCGGCCCCTGGGACGTACGGGAGGAGGGCGTCCTGGCGGGCCAGGCCGAGCCCGAGCCCCTGACCGACGGCGAGGCCGTCCGGATCGCGACCGGCGCCCGTATCCCCCCGGACACCACCGCCGTCCTCCGCAGCGAGCACGGCCGCACCGATGACAAGGGCCATCTGCACGCGACCCGCGAGATCGTGCACGGTCAGGACATCCGCCCGCGCGGCCAGGAGTGCCGCAGCGGCGACCAGCTCCTGCCGGTCGGCACCGTCGTGACCCCGGCCGTGCTCGGCCTCGCAGCGGCCGCCGGATACGACACCCTGACCGCCGTACCCCGCCCCCGCGTCGAAGTCCTGGTCCTGGGCGACGAGCTGCTGACCGAGGGCACACCCCACGACGGCCTGATCCGCGACGCGCTCGGCCCGATGCTGCCGCCGTGGCTGCGCGCGCTCGGCGCCGAGGTCACCGCCGTGCGCAGGCTCGGCGACGACGCCAAGGCCCTGCGCAAGGCGATCACCACCTCCGACGCCGACCTGATCGTCACCACCGGCGGCACCGCCGCGGGCCCGGTCGACCACGTCCACCCCACCCTCCAGCGCCTCGGCGCCGAACTCCTGGTGAACGGTGTCAAGGTGCGCCCCGGCCACCCCATGCTGCTGGCCCGCACCAAGGAGAACCAGCACCTCGTCGGCCTGCCCGGCAACCCCCTCGCGGCCGTCTCCGGCCTGCTCACGCTCGCCGAGCCCCTGCTGCGCACGCTCGCGGCACGCCCCGCCCCCGAGCCGTACACGCTGCCCCTGACGGACGAGACGCACGGGCATCCGTACGACACCCGGCTCGTCCCCGTCGTCCTGCGCGGTGACCGTGCCGTGCCGCTGCACTACAACGGCCCGGCGATGCTGCGGGGCATCGCGGCGGCCGACGCACTGGCCGTCGTACCGCCGGGCGGGGCGCGGCCGGGTCAGGAGACGGAACTTCTCGACCTGCCCTGGGCGGCAGGCGGAATCGGGGTGTGTTTCACGTGAAACTTCCGGGCCGTGACGTGATCGCCCGCGAGGCGGACGAACACCTCGTGATGCAGCGGGTGAAACTCCCGCGGAAAGTGGTGGAGCACCCGTTCCGGCAGGTGGCCAAACGGTTGTCCGTGGCCCTGCTGGTCCTGGCGGCGACCGCCATGATCGTCTACGCCGATCGCGACGGCTACAACGACAGCTCCGACGACTCCGTCGACTTCCTGGACACGTGGTACTACGCGACCGTCACCCTCTCCACCACCGGCTACGGCGACATCACCCCGGTCACTGACGTCGCCCGGCTCACCAACATCTTCGTCATCACGCCCCTGCGTGTGCTGTTCCTGATCATCCTGGTCGGCACCACGCTGGAGGTCCTCACCGAACGCACCCGTGAGGAATGGCGACTCAACCGCTGGAGGTCCACCTTGCGTGATCACGTCGTCGTCGTCGGCTTCGGTACCAAGGGGCGCTCGGCGATCCAGACAGTCTGTGCGACGGGCTTGAAGAAGGAGCAGGTCGTCGTGGTCGACCCGAGTTCCAAGGTGATCGACGCGGCGACCGCGGAAGGATACGCCGGAGTCATGGGGGACGCGACGCGCAGCGATGTCCTGAAGCGGGCCGAGGTGCACAAGGCTCGCAAGATCATCATCGCGACGCAGCGCGACGACACGGCGGTACTGGTGACGCTGACGGCCCGGCAGCTCAACAAGGGCGCCAAGATCGTGGCCGCGGTGCGCGAGGAGGAGAACGCGCCGCTGCTGAAACAGTCCGGCGCCGACGCGGTGATCACCAGCGCCAGCGCGGCCGGCCGGCTGCTCGGCCTCTCGGTGCTCAGCCCCGCGGCCGGCATGGTGATGGAGGACCTGATCCAGCAGGGCAGCGGGCTGGACATAGTCGAACGGCCCGTCATAAAGGCCGAGGTGGGCAAGAGCCCGCGGGAGACGGAGGACCTGGTGGTGAGCGTCGTACGCGGGCACCGGGTGCTGGGATACGACGATCCGGCCGTCGGGAAGCTGGAGTTGACGGACCGGCTGATCACCATCGTGCGGGTGACGCCGGGTACGCAGGTCGCACCCGACATCCGCCCGCTCCCTCACACTTGATCACTGCGGTGGTACAGCTGATCACTTGCGGCGGCACTCGCTGATCACTTGCGGTTGTACAGCCGCATCGTGACCGGACCGAAGATCAGCACGAAAAGGCCCGCCCAGCCCAGCGACCAGGCGATGTCGTCGGCCGGCCAGTCGCCCGCCATCAGCTCGCGCACGGCCGACGCCAGGTGGGTGATCGGGCTGTTGTTCACGAACGCCTGCAGCCAGCCCGGCATGGTCTTCGGGTCGACGAAGATGTTCGACAGGAAGGTCAGCGGGAACAGCACCATCATGCTGACGCCCATGACCGACTTCTCGGTGCGCAGCAGCAGCCCGAACATCGTCCAGATCCACGAGAACGCGAACGAGAAGACGACCAGCAGCACGATCCCGGCGAGCACGCCGCCGATCCCGCCGTCCGGGCGGTAGCCCAGGATCAGGCCGACCGTGAGCATCACGACCGACGCGATCGAGTAGCGCAGGGCGTCGCCGAGCAGATAGCCGACCATCGTCGAGGGCCGCCAGATGGGCAGCGTCCGGAACCGGTCGAAGACGCCCTTCTCGATGTCGATGTTCACCGAGACGCCGGTGTACATCGTGATCATCACGACCGACATCACCATGATGCCCGGCAGCAGGAACTGGATGTACTCCTTCGGGGAGCCGGCCAGGGCGCCCCCGAACAGGTACGTGTACATCAGCACCATCATGATCGGGAACGCCGTGACGTCGAAGAGCTGCTCCGGCACGTGTTTGATCTTGAGTATGGCCCGCCAGCCGAAGGTCAGTGACGCCGACCACGCGCTGGGGCGCGGCGGCCGCTCTCCGGAGACGAGCAGCGCCGCGAGTGACTCGGCGCTGACGGGGGCGAGGTCCTTGGTGTCCGTGGTCGTCGCGGTGCTCATGCTGCTGCCTCGCTCGTCGTGTCGTCGGCCTTCGTCTCGGAGGCCTTGGTGTCGTGTCCGGTGAGGGCGAGGAAGACCTCGTCCAGGCTGGGCTGACCCAGGGAGAAGTTGTCGACGACGACGCCGGAGCGGGCCAGCTCGGCGAGCGCGCGGGCGGCTTGCTCGGCCGCGCCCTGCCCGTTCGCCGCCCCCGCCCCGACGCGGGCCGTCAGCGCCACCGGGTCCGGCTCCCGCTGCACGTCCGCGTCCAGGGCCAGCCGCAGTACCTCCTCGGCCTCCGGTCGCTGCGCCGGATCGCGCAGGCGCAGGTGTACGGATCCGGCGCCGACGGACGCCTTGAGCTCGCCCTTCGTCCCTTCGGCGATCACCTTGCCCTGGTCGATGACGGCGATCCGGGACGCCAGCTGGTCGGCCTCGTCCAGGTACTGCGTGGTCAGCAGCACGGTGGTGCCCTGGGCGACCACCGCGCGCACGATGTCCCACACCTGGTTGCGGCTGCGCGGATCGAGCCCGGTCGTCGGCTCGTCCAGGAAGAGCAGATCGGGGGTGTTGAGGATGGAGGCGGCGATGTCGATGCGGCGCCGCATGCCGCCGGAGTAGTTCTTGACCTGCTTCCCGGCGGCATCGGTCAGCCCGAAGGCCTCCAGGAGCTGCGCGGCACGCTCGCGCGCGGCGTGCTTCCCGTGACCGAGGAGGCGGCCCAGCAGCACGAGGTTCTCGGTGCCGGTGAGGTCCTCGTCCACGGACGCGTACTGGCCGGTGAGGCTGACCCGGCTGCGGACCTCGTCGGCCTGGCGCACGACGTCGTGGCCGAAGACGTGGGCTTCACCGCCGTCGGGACGCAGCAGGGTGGCGAGCATCTTGACGGTGGTCGTCTTGCCGGCGCCGTTCGGGCCGAGGACGCCGTAGACCGTGCCGGCCGGCACCGCGAGGTCGACTCCGTCGACGGCCCGTGTCTCGCCGAACGTCTTCACCAGCCCCGCGGTCTCGATGGCCAGGCCGGACGTGTGCTGGCTCATGGTGGGTTGTCCTTCCGCGTACTTGGGTTACGCATGGGGAGACCTTTACCGTCGCGCAAACTCATCGGTCGCGCACAGGAATTTCTTGGCGAATCGGTCGAAGGGCGGAGGGGGAGGGGGGACCGGAGGCGGAGGGAAGCCGGTCCGGGGACCGAGGGAGGACCCGACCGGAGCCCGAGAAGGTCCCACCACCCTCTTGCGGTCTTGGCGGGGGCCGCCCGGCGCGAGCGGGGAGTTGTCTGGTGGCCGGGAGCCGAACGC
>NZ_JBEOVF010000022.1:44897-164214 GCF_040295365.1 Streptomyces sp. NPDC002838
GTGGCTGGTGGAGGGCTGCCTGGGCCGGGCGAGGAGTCGACCTGCGGTTGGTGTGGGGCGTGGTCCGGGTCCGGCGATGAGCTGTTCGGTGGCCGAGGGGGTTGTCTGGGTCCGGCGGGGCTGATCGGTGGCTGGTGGAGGGCTGCCTGGGCCGGGCGAGGAGTCGACCTGCGGTTGGTGTGGGGCGTGGTCCGGGTCCGGCGATGAGCTGTTCGGTGGCCGGTGGAGGGCCGCCCGCGGCGGGCGATGAGCCGTCCGGAGGCTGGTGGGGAGCCGTCCGGGACCGACAGGGAGTCTCCGGGACGCGAGGAGTAGCGTCCCCCTCATGCATGCGATCACTATTCCTGAACCTGGTGGGCCCGAGGCGCTGGTGTGGGACGAGGTCCCGGATCCCGTGGCCGGTGAGGGTGAGGTGCTGGTCGAGGTGGTGGCGAGTGCCGTCAATCGCGCCGACCTCCTGCAGCGGCAGGGCTTCTACGACCCGCCGCCCGGATCCTCCCCCCACCCCGGCCTGGAGTGCTCCGGACGGATCGCCGCGCTCGGCACCGGCGTCTCCGGCTGGGCCGTCGGCGACGAGGTGTGCGCGCTGCTCGTGGGCGGCGGCTACGCCGAGAAGGTCGTCGTACCGGCCGGCCAGCTGCTGCCCCTTCCCAAGGGCCTCGACCTCGTACAGGCCGCGGCGCTGCCCGAGGTGGTCTGCACGGTCTGGTCGAACGTCTTCATGATCGCCCACCTCCGCCCCGGCGAGACGCTGCTCGTGCACGGCGGCTCCAGCGGCATCGGCACCATGGCGATCCAGCTCGCCAAGGCCGTCGGCGCCAAGGTCGCCGTCACGGCGGGCACCAAGGAGAAGCTCGACCGCTGCGCCGAGCTGGGCGCCGACGTACTGATCAACTACCGGGAGCAGGACTTCGTCGCCGAGGTCAAGGAGGCCACCGGCGGCGCGGGCGCCGACGTCATCCTCGACATCATGGGCGCGAAATACCTGGACTCCAACGTCCGTGCCCTCGCCGTCAACGGCCGCCTCGCGATCATCGGCATGCAGGGCGGCGTCAAGGGCGAGCTGAACATCGGCGCCCTCCTCGCCAAGCGCGCCGCCATCAGCGCGACCACCCTGCGCGCCCGGCCGCTCGAGGAGAAGGCGGCCATCGTCGCGGCCGTACGGGAACACGTCTGGCCCCTGGTCGACGGTGGCCACGTACGCCCGGTCGTCGACCGCGAGCTCCCGATGAGCGACGCGGCCACCGCACACCAGGTCGTGGAGGAGAGCGGCCACATCGGAAAGGTGCTGCTCGTCACCTCGTAGAACCCTCACGACCTAGAACCCTCACGACCGTAGAACCATCACGACCGTAGAACCCCCTACGAAAGTCCCCGCCGCACCCGGAGCGCGACGAAGGCGAGCCCCAGGCCGAGCCCGACGAGGATGAGCCCGCTGCCGAGCGGCAGGATCTCCAGCCCGGGCTCGGCGGACCGCTCGGCCCGCCCGGCGGCCTGTCCCTGGTCCGCGGGCCGCGGCGGGTGCCCGGACGGCACGACGCCGGTCGCACGCGGCGGTTCCGGTTCGGCGGTGAGGCCGCCGTCGGCCTCCTGGCCCCCCTCGTCCTCGGGGGCCGCGGTGCCCTCGGCGTCCTCGGGCGCCGATTCCAGCGGTACCCGCCGCCCCGGACGCTCCCGCCCCTCACCCGCCCGGCTCCCGGCCCGCGAGGGCTCGGTGGCGGAAGGGGAGGCGGTCCTGTCGGGCGCGGCCTCGACGCCGTAGGGCCGCCCGGTGCCGTACGACCGCTCAACCCCGTACGACCACCCGCTGCCGAACGGCGAAACGACCACGCCAGCCCCCAGGACCACGCCCGCCGCCAGGACCACGACCAGCAGTCCCGTCGCGCGCGGTGCTCGCCTTGTGCGCCGCTTTGGAGTCACGGAACAATCCTGGCATTCGGGATCTAACCCAGCATTCCGGGTTCCGCCAGAGAGTGGATGTGCCGTGTAAACGGTGGATCAGCCTTCACCGGGGGCACCACGATGGTGAGGTGTAGGGGTGCGAGAGAATGGCGGCATGGAGATGCCGAGGAGCGAAAGGTCGCCGGAGAACCCCCAGATCCTGGTCGTGGGCCAGGACGGGATGGCGCTCGGCGGCGGAGGAGACGAGGACTCCCGCGAGGTTCCGGTGACGGAGATGGTCGAGCAGCCGGCCAAGGTGATGCGGATCGGCAGCATGATCAAGCAACTTCTCGAAGAGGTGCGCGCGGCACCTCTCGACGAAGCCAGCCGAGTCCGGCTCAAGGACATCCACGCCAGCTCGGTGAAGGAGCTGGAGGACGGCCTGGCCCCGGAGCTGGTCGAGGAGCTGGAGCGGCTCTCTCTGCCCTTCACCGACGAGGCGACCCCGAGCGACGCGGAACTGCGGATCGCGCAGGCCCAGCTGGTCGGCTGGCTGGAGGGGCTCTTCCACGGGATCCAGACGACCCTGTTCGCCCAGCAGATGGCCGCGCGGGCCCAGCTGGAGCAGATGCGCCGCGCCCTCCCGCCGGGCGTCGGCGGCCACGAGGACGGCGACGATCCGCGTACGGGCGGCCGTTCCGGGGGGCCCTACCTGTAAGGCCCTACCTGTAAGTCCCCCGATTCCCTCAAGTCCTCGACCCCCGGACGACACGGGCCCGGCAGCAGACGCTGCCGGGCCCTTCACACCGCCTCACATCGCCGGTGTCAGGACGGGTTGCCCGTGGAGATGTCGAACTGGATGTCCGGCGGGCTGTCCGGGTCGAAGTCCGTGCCCGCCTTGGGGGACTGCCGCATCACGGTGCCGTCGCCGTACGTGTTCTCGTTCACCGGGTTCTTGTCGTAGCCCCATCCGGCGGCCTGGAGGCAGGACAGGACCGAGTCCCAGTTCTTGAACGTGAAGTCGGGCATCTGCACCATCTTGGGGTCGTTGTACGACTCCTCCGGCTCGGTGCACTCGGTCTTCTCGATCGTCCGTGTCTTGTCCGGCCCGCGGTAGTCGGCCGCCTGGGTCGCCGATGCCGAGGCGCCGGCACTGCTGTCCCCGCCCGCCTCGGGACTGTCCCCGCCGCTGTTCATGAGCAGGGCCGCGATCAGCCCGCCGATCGCGACGATCGACACCACGATCGAGCCGATGACCACCGGCTTGTTGCCCTTGCCGCCGCCGGAGGGGGACGGGACGGTGGTCTGGGGCGTGATGTTGTACGGCGGCGGGGTCGACGGGGTGTGCTGCGGCGCGTACCCGGCCGGGCCCGGCGTCTGGTAGCCGCCCTGCTGCGGATAGCCGTACGCCGGGGAGGGCGCCGACGGCGCCGGGGTGCCGTACGGGTTCGGCGGCGGGGCCGGCTGGTACGGCGCCTGTACGTTGCCCGTGGGCCCCGGGGTGGCCTGGTCGACCGGCGGGAACACCGCGGAGCCGACGCCGGCGCCGCTCGGGGTCTGCGCGCCCGGGACGATGCTGGGCGCGGCGGGCTGGAAGGAGGCCGCCACGCGCAGGCACTCGTCGCGCATCGCCTCGGCGCTCGGGAAACGCTCGTTCGGGTTCTTCTTCAGCGCGCGGGCGACCAGTGCGTCCACGGCCGGCGGAAGCGAACGGTTGATCGAAGAAGGAACCACCGGCTCCTCCTGGACGTGTGCGTACGCTATGGCCAGCGGCGAGTCCGCGTCGAACGGCAACCGCCCGGTGACCAGCTGGAACAGCATGATGCCGACCGAGTAGAGGTCGGAGCGCGCGTCCACCCCGCGCCCCAGCGCCTGCTCCGGCGACAGGTACTGCGGGGTGCCGACGACCATGCCGGTCTGTGTCATCGAGGTGACGCCGGACTGCATGGCACGCGCGATGCCGAAGTCCATCACCTTGACGACCCCGCGTTTGGTCATCATCACGTTGCCCGGCTTGATGTCCCGGTGGACCAGGCCCATCTCGTGGCTGATCTCCAGCGCGGCGAGCACATCGGCGGTGATCTTCAGCGCCTTGTCGGCGGGCATCGCGCCGAGCTGCCGTACGTCTTCGTCGAGCACCGAGCCGAGCGGGCGGCCCTCGATGTACTCCATGACGATGTACGGCGTCGTCATGCCGTCGAGATCGTCCTCGCCGGTGTCGAAGACCGAGACGATGTTGGTGTGCGTGAGCTTGGCCACGGCCTGGGCCTCGCGGCGGAAGCGCTCGCGGAAGGCCTGTTCCCGGCCGAGTTCGGTGTGGAGTGTCTTGACCGCGACCTGGCGGTCCAGCACGGCGTCGTAGGCGAGGTGCACCGAGGCCATGCCGCCCTCGCCCAGCAGGTCGCGCAGCTGATAGCGGCCACCGGCGAGCGCCCGCCCCGCATACCGGCCGTGTGCGGCGTCCTGGCTCATGTCTCTGCGTCCCCCATAGCCTTTCAGGCGCCGGCTGTCGTTGATCCAATGTGCTATTCCCGGCCAAGTCTGCCGGAGGGCACTGACACGTCAAGCGCGGTGCCCGTTCCGTGACCGTACGCGAAAGAAGCGTCGCGGAAGCGTTACCGCGGGTGTGCGGCTGGTACACAGAATTTGCACGTCGACACGTACTACAGGTTTCATGGCCGGTCCGTCTCGGGCCGATCCCCGGGGCCTTCCCGGACCTGCGGCTTGCGTGGAGGCTGTAGCGTGGCCGACGGAGACCGTAACAACACCGCGCGCACCGCGGGCAGAAACGACGGCGAGGACTGATGGCACAGCAGCAGCGCGCTCAGGGCCCGTCCGACCCCGAGGCGACTGGCGGCGGGATGTCAGATGCGCCGGAAATGTGGGGTAATGGCGGCCTGGTCGGGGACGGCCGATATCGGCTGACCCACAGACTCGGCCGGGGCGGCATGGCCGAGGTGTTCGCGGCCGAGGACGTGCGGCTCGGACGCACCGTGGCGGTCAAGCTGCTGCGCGCCGACCTCGCCGAGGACCCGGTCTCCAAGGCCCGCTTCACACGCGAGGCCCAGTCGGTGGCCGGCCTCAACCACCATGCGATCGTCGCCGTGTACGACTCCGGCGAGGACTTCGTGGGCGGCCAGTCGGTGCCGTACATCGTGATGGAGCTGGTCGAGGGCCGCACCATCCGCGACCTGTTGCTGAACGCCGAGGCGCCCGGCCCCGAGCAGGCCCTGATCATCGTCTCCGGTGTGCTGGAGGCGCTCGCCTATTCGCACCAGCACGGCATCGTGCACCGCGACATCAAGCCGGCCAACGTCATCATCACGCACAACGGCGCGGTGAAGGTGATGGACTTCGGCATCGCCCGCGCCCTGCACGGGGCGTCCACGACGATGACTCAAACCGGCATGGTCATGGGCACCCCGCAGTACCTCTCCCCCGAGCAGGCCCTCGGCAAGGCCGTCGACCACCGCTCCGACCTGTACGCCACGGGCTGCCTGCTCTACGAACTCCTCGCGCTCAGGCCCCCGTTCACCGGCGAGACCCCGCTGTCGGTGGTCTACCAGCACGTCCAGGACATCCCGACGCCCCCGTCCGAGGCGTCCGACGCCTGCCCGCCGGAGCTCGACGGCCTCGTCATGCGCTCGCTGGCCAAGGAGCCGGACGACCGCTTCCAGACGGCCGAGGAGATGCGCGGGCTGGTCCAGTACGGCCTGCAGATGCTGTACGAGCAGGGCGGCCACACCGGCACCTGGAACACCGGCCCCGTCGACATGCACGACGGCCGGCACACCCCGGCGGCGGGCATGGCCGGCACGGCCGTGCTGCCGCACCCCGGCGGCGACTCCTCCGGCACCACGCAGATCCCGCAGCCGATCCTGCCCGCCGGCTACGGCGGCGGGGACGACGGCGGATTCGAGGGGAACGGCAGCAGGGGCGGGGGCCGCGGCAAGCTGTGGATCCTCGCCGTGTTCGCGGTGATCGCGATTGCCGCCGGTGTGGCGCTGGCGCTGAGGGGCACCGGCACCGGCGACGGCGGCCCCGGCACCACCCAGTCGCCGACCACCTCGCAGACCACCAAGAACGAGTCGCCCAGCGAGTCGCCGACCGACGAGGCGACCGAGGAGCCCACGGACACGGCCACGGAGAACGACAGCGGCACCGGTTCCGGTTCGGACTTCACGCCGTCGTACACGCCCTCGTACGAGCCGACGGACCAGCCGACGACGAGCGGGCCGACGGACGAGCCGACGGACCAGCCGACGACCAGCGAGCCGACGGACGAGCCGACGACCAGCGAGCCGACGGGCCAGCCGACGACCTCAGGGCCGACGGGCAACGAAACCGGCGGGGGCGACGTCGGGGGCGCGGGCGACCTCGGCTGACCCGAACCAGCCGCCACGCGCGCGCGTGCGGCCCGGAAACGGGCTCCACGCGCGCGTGCTCTGTTTCTACGGCACCTTGGGCTCGGCTCAGTCGGCTTCTACGGCCCCTGTGGCTCGCTCAGTCGGCGAACGCGTCGCACACCGCGTCGTACTCCCGCGTCCACCACACCGGGAGTGCCGAGGCCGCCGGGAACTGGGAGTCCGCGCGGGTGTCGCCGCGCTCGTAGTGCCAGCGCAGC
This sequence comes from Streptomyces sp. NPDC002838, assembly GCF_040295365.1. Classification (NCBI taxonomy): domain Bacteria; kingdom Bacillati; phylum Actinomycetota; class Actinomycetes; order Kitasatosporales; family Streptomycetaceae; genus Streptomyces; species Streptomyces sp. NPDC002838. The sequence continues at coordinate 51,403 of NZ_JBEOVF010000022.1, forward strand.
ATCCAGAAGTCGTTGAGGCGCTCCCACCACACGCGGTGCACGGCCGCCGCCAGCTCGGAGGGCGTGGCCCCGGCCGTACGCCGGTACGCGCGCGCGTAGGCCCGCGCCTTTGGCAGGTCCAGGGTGCCTGCGGGCAGGATGAAGAAGATCGCGGCGGCGCGCACGGCCTCCTCCGCGCGGGGCTGCACCCCGAGCCGGTCCCAGTCGACGATCGCGGCGGGCGCGTCCCCCTGGTAGAGCAGGTTGAACGGGTGGAAGTCGCCGTGCACCCAGCCCACCGAGCCTCCGCGCGGAGGCCGCCGGTCGGCGTGCCGCTCCAGCAGTGCGCGCCGCTCCAGGAGCCGGTGATGGGCCAGTTCGTCGAAGGAGTCGGCGGGGCGGTGGCGGCGTACGCGGGCGAGCAGGTCGTCGATGAGGGTGCGGGTGTCGGCGGGGTCGGGGCTGTCGGCGGCGCGAGGGCCACCGTCCGCCGGTTCGGCGCGCGCCCGCGAGTGGGTCGGCATCACGCTCTCCAGGCTCGCGTGCACGACCCCCAGAAGCGCCCCCAGCCGTTCGCACTGGGCGGAGCTGAGCTGGCCGCCGTGGCGGTGCCGGCCCTCGATCCAGGGGTGCAGGGCGTAGGCGTGGCCGCCGACGACGGCGACCGTGCGCCCGTCGCGGCCGGTCAGCGGGGGCGCCACCGGGACGCCGAGGCCGGCCAGGCGCTGGGTGGCCCGGTGCTGGCGGGCGATCGCGGCCGGGTCGGCCGTCTCGGGGTCGAAGTGGTGCTTGAGGAAGTAGCGGCCGCGGGTCGTACAGAGCCGGTAGCCGCGGTTGAGCAGCCCCTGGTCGACGGGCTCGCAGGCGAGGGCGGAACCGGCGGCGTACTGGCGAAGGAGAGCGCCCAGTGGGGGCGCGTGAGGCACGAGGGGTGGTACACAAGAGCGCGGCACGCGCCCGATGCTAGGGCACAGAAAGCGGCCGTGAACTGGGCGTTGTCACAGACAGTCGCTTTCGATCACAGAATGCGCTCGAAGTGGCTCGCCAGGACTCTGCCGGACGAGTGCAAGATGCCGAACCGCCGACCCCGCTCCAGGAGAACTCTTCCCGTGACCTGGGTCACCGGGATAACGTGCCGTTGTTCCGGCCCCCTGCAAGGCTGTGACCAGGAACTGTTCCCGATTTTGCGGTTTTACTTGGAAATCCAAGCAAAAACGCAGGTCAGGAGGGGTTTCACAGAAATGTGGAGCACTGGGTAACGTGCCTTCTGCAGGGCGCTCGCCGGGGCACCTGTCACGCCTGTTCCCGAACGAGCCGCACCCACCCCGTGCGTCCGTGAGGCCACAGGTGAGCCGCACTGGCACCCGGCGAACCCGGGTAGCCGGACCGACGGAGGAGCACACGTGACCGTGGAGAGCACTGCCGCGCGCACACCGCGACGCAGCGCAGGTACGACCGGTTCGAAGAGCACGGCCGGCAAGCGTACGACCGCCAAGAAGGCGTCGGCGAGCGCCAGGAAATCGCCGAGCGGCGAGCCCGAACTCATCCAGCTGCTGACGCCCGAGGGCAAGCGCGTCAAGAGCGCCGAGTACGACAAGTACGTCGCCGGCATCACCCCCGAAGAGCTCCGCGGCCTGTACCGCGACATGGTGCTCACCCGACGCTTCGACGCCGAGGCGACCTCCCTGCAGCGCCAGGGCGAACTCGGTCTGTGGGCCTCGCTGCTCGGCCAGGAGGCCGCCCAGATCGGCTCCGGCCGGGCCACCCGCGAGGACGACTACGTCTTCCCGACCTACCGCGAGCACGGCGTCGCCTGGTGCCGCGGCGTCGACCCGTCCAACCTGCTCGGCATGTTCCGCGGCGTGAACAACGGCGGCTGGGACCCGAACGGCAACAACTTCCACCTCTACACGATCGTCATCGGCTCCCAGACGCTGCACGCCACGGGCTACGCGATGGGCGTGGCCAAGGACGGCGCGGACTCGGCGGTCATCGCCTACTTCGGCGACGGCGCCTCCAGCCAGGGCGATGTCGCCGAATCGTTCACCTTCTCCGCGGTCTACAACGCCCCCGTGGTGTTCTTCTGCCAGAACAACCAGTGGGCGATCTCCGAGCCGACCGAGAAGCAGACCCGCGTCCCGCTCTACCAGCGCGCGCAGGGCTACGGCTTCCCGGGCGTCCGCGTCGACGGCAACGACGTGCTGGCCTGCCTGGCGGTGACGAAGTGGGCGCTGGAGCGCGCCCGCGGCGGCGAGGGCCCGACGCTGGTCGAGGCGTACACGTACCGCATGGGCGCCCATACCACCTCCGACGACCCCACCCGCTACCGGCACGACGACGAGCGGGCCGCCTGGGAGGCGAAGGACCCGATCCTGCGCCTTCGCCGGTACCTCGAGGCCTCAAACCACACGGACGAGGGATTCTTCGCGGAACTGGAGGCCGAGAGCGAGGCGTTGGGCAGGCGAGTGCGCGAAGCGGTCCGCGCCATGCCGGACCCGGACCACTTCGCGATCTTCGAGAACGTGTATGCGGACGGGCACGCGCTGGTCGACGAGGAGCGAGCGCAGTTCGCCGCCTACCAGGCGTCGTTCGCGGACGCAGAGGGGGGTAACTGACATGGCCGAGACGATCACATCCAAAAGCATGGCTCTCGCGAAGGCGATCAACGAGTCCCTGCGCCGCGCCCTGGAGACCGACCCCAAGGTCGTCATCATGGGCGAGGACGTGGGCAAACTCGGCGGCGTCTTCCGCGTGACGGACGGTCTGCAGAAGGACTTCGGCGACAGCCGGGTCATCGACACGCCGCTCGCGGAGTCGGGCATCGTCGGCACGGCGATCGGTCTCGCGCTGCGCGGCTACCGCCCGGTCGTGGAGATCCAGTTCGACGGCTTCGTCTTCCCGGCGTACGACCAGATCGTCACGCAGCTGGCGAAGATGCACGCGCGCTCGCTGGGCAAGGTCAAGCTCCCGGTCGTCGTCCGGATCCCCTACGGCGGCGGCATCGGCGCGGTCGAGCACCACTCCGAGTCCCCCGAGGCACTGTTCGCGCACGTGGCGGGCCTGAAGATCGTCAGCCCCTCCAACGCGTCGGACGCGTACTGGATGATGCAGCAGGCCATCCAGAGCGACGACCCGGTGATCTTCTTCGAGCCCAAGCGGCGGTACTGGGACAAGGCCGAGGTCAACACCGAGGCGATCCCCGGCCCGCTGCACAAGGCGCGCGTGGTGCGCGAGGGCGCCGACCTCACTCTCGCCGCCTACGGCCCGATGGTGAAGCTCTGCCAGGAGGTCGCCGACGCGGCCGCCGAGGAGGGCAAGTCCCTGGAGGTCCTGGACCTGCGCTCGGTGTCCCCGCTGGACTTCGACTCGATCCAGGCCTCGGTGGAGAAGACCCGCCGACTGGTGGTGGTCCACGAGGCCCCGGTGTTCTTCGGCTCGGGCGCGGAGATCGCCGCCCGGATCACCGAGCGCTGCTTCTACCACCTGGAGGCCCCGGTGCTCAGGGTCGGCGGCTACCACGCCCCGTACCCGCCGGCGCGCCTGGAGGAGGAGTACCTGCCGGGCCTGGACCGGGTGCTCGACGCCGTCGACCGTGCCCTGGCGTACTGAGGAGAGGGTCGTGACGACGATGACGGAAGCGTCCGTACGCGAGTTCAAGATGCCGGACGTGGGCGAGGGGCTCACCGAGGCCGAGATCCTCAAGTGGTACGTCCAGCCCGGCGACACGGTGACGGACGGCCAGGTGGTGTGCGAGGTCGAGACGGCCAAGGCCGCTGTCGAACTCCCCATCCCGTACGACGGTGTGGTCCGCGAGCTGCACTTCGCCGAGGGCACCACGGTGGACGTGGGCACGCCGATCATCGCGGTGGACGTGGCGGGCGGGGCGCCGGCGGAGGCGCCCGCCGACAGCCCCGTCGCGAAGAAGGAGGCCCCAGGGAAGGCCCTCAAGGAGGAGCCGAAACCGGCGGGCTCCGGCCGTCAGCCGGTCCTCGTCGGCTACGGCGTGGCGACCTCCTCCACCAAGCGCCGCCCCCGCAAGGGCCCGGAGATCCCGGTCCAGGAGGCGTCCAAGGCGCTCCAGACGGAGCTGAACGGCCATGGTTCCGCCCCGGCCGCGAAGTCGCGCCCCCTCGCCAAACCCCCGGTGCGCAAGCTGGCCAAGGACCTCGGCGTGGACCTGGCGACGGTCACCCCGTCGGGCCCGGACGGCATCATCACGCGCGAGGACGTGCACGCGGCGGTGGCGACGCCGAAGGCACCCGAGCCGGCGACGCAGGCTCCCACAGAGGCTCCGGCTCCTGTCGCCCCCGCCCCTGCCGCGTCGTACGACGCGGCCCGGGAGACCCGCATCCCGGTCAGGGGAGTCCGCAAGGCGACGGCCGCGGCGATGGTCGGCTCGGCGTTCACGGCGCCGCATGTCACGGAGTTCGTGACGGTCGACGTCACCCGCACGATGAAGCTGGTCGAGGAGCTCAAGCAGGACAAGGAGTTCACGGGCCTGCGCGTGAACCCCCTCCTGCTCGTCGCCAAGGCCCTGCTGGTCGCGATCAGGCGCAACCCGGACATCAACGCGTCCTGGGACGAGGCGAACCAGGAGATCGTGGTCAAGCACTACGTGAACCTGGGCATCGCGGCGGCGACCCCGCGCGGTCTGATCGTCCCGAACATCAAGGACGCCCAGGCCAAGCCGCTCCCGCAACTGGCTCAGGCACTGGGCGAGCTGGTGTCGACGGCACGCGAGGGCAAGACGTCCCCCGCCGCCATGCAGGGCGGCACGGTGACGATCACCAACGTCGGCGTCTTCGGCGTCGACACCGGCACACCGATCCTCCCGCCCGGCGAGTCCGCGATCCTCGCGGTCGGCGCGATCAAGCTCCAGCCGTGGGTCCACAAGGGCAAGGTGAAGCCGCGCCAGGTGACGACGCTGGCGTTGTCCTTCGACCACCGGCTGGTGGACGGGGAACTGGGCTCCAAGGTGCTGGCGGACGTGGCGGCGATCCTGGAGCAGCCGAAGCGGCTGATCACCTGGGCGTGAGCCGGACTCGGCCCCCGTTCGAGGACTTCGAGGACGGGGGCCGAGACGAGGGCCGAGCGCTCTCGCGGCGCGGTCAGCGGATCCTCTCGCCGTACACGTGGTCGACCGTCATGGTCATGAGCACCCGGCGGTCGGACACCATCACCGCCCGGTACTCGTCCCAGTCCGGGTGCTCCCCGGCGGCGAGGCGGTAGTAGTCCACCAGGGCCTCGACCTCGGGCCCGTGGGGGTCGGTCCCCGGCCCGGTGAGGGTCACCGTGCCCTCGGCGGTGGCCCACGCCCAGCCGTCGGGGCGGGTCACTTCCAACGCGGCCCGTGGATCCCGGCGCAGATTGGCCGTCTTGGCCCGGCCCTCGGTCATCGACACGTAGAGGACGTCGGCCTCCCGGTCGTAGAAGGGCATGACAGGGGAGAGCTGGGGGCGGCCGTCCGACTTGATCGTCGCGAGGACCCCGAGCCGGCTCTCCGTGAGCAGGGCGCGGGGATCGAAGGGTGTGGCGGTCATGACAGTGCCTCCGAGGGTTTGCGGAACTGCTCGATCATGACCGTATAGCCGGCGCCGCCGTGCCCGTCGGCCACGGCCCGTTCGGTGAGGGCCTTGATGAAGGCCGGAAGTTCGGCGCTGACGCCGAGGGACTCGCTCTCGTGGACGAGGTGTTCCATCGAGGCCAGGTGGGTGTCGAGAGTGGCGTCGAGGACCGAGTGGGTGCCGTCGTCGATCTGCTGGGCGTAGCCGGACAGCCAGCCGGCCACGGTCTCGGTGCTCTGCTTCGCGAGCGGGGCGAAGGCCGAGGCGTCCACCCCCGCCGCGCCGAGCAGGGCGGCAGCTTGCAGAAAGCCGTTCCCGATGCTCCACATGAGGCCCAGCACGGCCAGCTCGTACAGCGACGACAGGCTGGGGTCGGCGCCGATGTACCTCGTTCCGGCGCCGAGGCTCCTCAGTGTTGACTCGTGCGCGTCGAAGGCCGACCGCGGCCCGCAGTGGAGGACGACGGCGTCCGCCGTACCTATGCCCTGGGGAACGGCCATGATCGCGCCGTCCAGATAGGCGATGCCGCGCTGGGCCGCCCATGCGGCGGTCTCGCGGGCCTGCCGTGTGGTGCCCGAGGTCAGGTTGACGAGGACCCGGCCGTCGAGGACGTCCCCGAGCGGGTCGAGGAGTTCGTGCAAGGCCGCGTAGTCCGAGACGCAGACGACCACGAGCGGACTCGCCGCGACGGCGTCCCGCGCCGAGTCGGCGAGCCGGGCGCCCTGGGCGACCAGCGGCTCGGCCTTGGCCTTGGTACGGTTCCACACGGTCGTCGGGTGTCCGTCCCGCAGGAACGCCCCGGCCAGCGCCTGTCCCATCAGACCCAGGCCGAGGACGGTCACGGGAGCGTGGCCGACGTCGTGGTTCTCCATCATGCTTTCCCCCGGGGAGAGTTGGTGGTCATGGCAGAATCGTCAACCTTCACATCGGTATGAAGGTCAAGGGGGATCGCCCATGCTGATCGGAGAACTGAGCCGACGGACCGGAGTCCACGCCCACCAACTGCGCTACTACGAGGCCCAGGGCCTGCTCACGCCTCGCCGCCATTCCAGTGGCTACCGTGAGTACGCCGACGACGCCGTCGTGACCGTCACCCAGATCAGGAGACTGCTCGAAGCGGGACTCTCCACCCAGGACATCCGCTACCTCCTGCCGTGCGCCACCGGCACGGCCCCCGATCTGGAACCCTGCGTCGAACTCGTGGACACCCTGCGGGCCCGCCTGGACGGACTCGACGCCCGCATCGACACGCTCAGCCGGTCCCGCCAGGCCCTCCACGCCTACATCGAAGCCACCGAGCGGCGCACGTCGTGCGTGCACTGAGACACGGCTACACCAACCGTACGGTCGGCGACGGTGCGGTCGTGGAGAAGACCTACGACGGCCCTGACGCCGCCGCGAGGCTCAGGTGCGAGCGGGCGCTGCTGCCCCGGCTGCGGGGCCGCGTCCCGGTGCCTCCGCTACTCCGGGCCGACGACCACACCCTCACGCTCGGCTTCGCCCCCGGTGTCCCGGGCCAGGAACTCCTCGACGCCGGCCACGCGGAGGAGGTGCTGCGGTCCTGCGGGGAGGTGCTGAGGCGCGTCCACGCGACGCCGGCGGACGTGCTGGAGGCCGAAGCGGATCACGCGGGCGGCGGAGCGGGGCGTACCGACCACGTGCTCGTGCACGGTGACTTCGGGCCGCACAACGCCCTCTTCGACCCCTCGTCCTTCCAGGTCACCGCCGTGGTCGACTGGGAGTTCGCCCACCTCGGCGACCCGGTGGAGGATCTGGCCTGGTGCGAATGGATCATACGGATGCACCACCCGGAGCATGTGGACGCTCTCGGTGACTTCTACGACGCGTACGGCGGGACAGCGCCGACCTGGTCGACCCGTCGGGCCGCCATGCTGGCCAAGTGCGCCTGGTACAGGGAGTTCTGTCAGCGGTGGGACCCGAGCGGTCCGGGGGTCCGGCAGTGGGAGGAGCGCGCCGGGATCACGGGCGCCTGGCAGGAGTAGCCCTGATCACGGGTTGCCCGCGGCCCGGCCCGGCCTGGAACCGGCGTCCGGGGCCGGGCGCGGGTAACCCGCATGCCGTCCTACGCCCAGCAGCCGTTCACGGTCGCGGCCAGGCCGTCGATGGCGTCCCTGATGTCATTCGTGTTCGCCGTGGAGCCGTTCTCGATGAAGGAGAACACCTTCCACTTGCCGTCCTTGCCCTGCGTCAGGCCGCTCAGGGCGATCGCGCCGGTGAGGGTGCCGGTCTTCGCGTGGACCTTGCCGACGGCGCACTTGGAGTTCGCGTCGTCGAAGCGGCCCCACTCCGGGCCGAGGGTGCCGCCGGCCTCACCGGAGACGGGCAGGCCGTCGAGCATGGAGCCGAGGGTGTCCTCGTAGCGGGGGTCCGTCAGCAGGTCGAGGATCTGCGCGAGTGTGGCGGCCGGCATGCGGTCGGCCCGGGACATGCCGCTGCCGTCGTACATCTCGAAACCGTCGAGCGACACGCCGTACTGCCGGCTCAGCACTTCACGTACGACCTCCGTGCCGCCCTCGAAGGTGGCGGGGCGGTCCGCGCCCAGGGCGGTCGTCCGCAGCAGCGTCTCGGCGATGTTGCTGTCGCTGGTCTTGAGCATCGTGTGCACGATCTCCGACAGCTTCCCCGACTTGTGCTGCGCGACCGGTACGTCGCTGCGGCTCGCCGTGGCGTGGGTGATGTCGCCGTCGACGGTGATGCCGTCCGCGGCGAGCTGCTTGGCGAAGACCTGTCCGGCGTCGACGGAGGTGTCCATGACGCCGTGTCCGTCGACGACGAGGGCGCGCACCGGGGCGACGTCGCTGGGGTAGTAGCCGGTGTTCCAGCCGTTGGCCAGGGTCGGTTCGGGGAAGAGGCTGTCGTCCACGGCGACCTTCACGGTGGTCAGGCCCGCGGACTTCAGTCCGGCGACCGCCGTCTTCGCCATCTCGGCGAGGTCGTCGCTGGTCAGCGTACGGTCGCCGCCGCCGACGAGCTTGAGGGTGCCGTTGCCGTAGACGACCTTCGTGGTGAACCGGTGGTCGGCGCCGAGCACGGTCAGGGCGGCGGTCGAGGTGGCGAGCTTGAGATTGGAGGCCGGCATCAGCGCGGTGGAGGCGTTGTGGCCCCAAAGGGTGCGGTTCGACTCCGCGTCGATCACCACACCGCTGACATCACTGCCCAGCCGCTTGTCGAGGACGCGGGTGTCGAGGTTGGCGGCCATCTGCTGGTCGCTCGCGTCGAGGCTGTCGGGCTGGTCCGTGGCCGTCGCGGCGGTGTTGTTGTCGGCGGCGAAGGCCGAGGGACCGGCGAGAGCCGCCGAGGCGACGGGCACGGTCACGGCGAGCACGAGGGCCCGCCGGCTGCCTGTGCCGGACTCCTTGGGCTTGCGGTGGCGGCGCCGTCCGCCAGGGACGAAAGAACGCTCGGGGACTTCCGTCTTTATTTCACTCATGGGGGTTCCAAGGCTGTTCTGGTGCGGGGGGAGGGTGTTGCAAGGGCGTTGCAAGGGTGAATTCGTGCGCACCGTACCACCGGCCACATGCGACTCACAGGTAACAAATCCCTGGATGAATGCAGTTGTGAATTGGCAGCCTTTTGGAGGATGAGGATTCTTCTCTTTTTCGCCTGTGTGGACCCCGGATCAATGCCCTGCGTCACGGTCGGGTGGCGGGCGGTGGCCGACCCGCGGGTTGTGTGGAGATGTGATGAAGGGTCCGTCGCCGACGGCGACGGACCCTTCTGCACGTGTGTCTCCGTCAGCCCAGCTTCGCGAAGCCGTAGTTGAGGAGCTTCTTCGCGTCCGTCGTCCGCTGGGTGGCGTTCGTGGAGGCGAGGACCGTGCCGATGACCGTCTTTCCGTTGCGGGTGGCGGCGAAGACGAGGCAGTACTTGGCCTCCGTACCGGAGCCGGTCTTCACGCCGATGGTCCCGCTGTAGCTGCTCAGCAGCGTGTTCGTGTTGTTCCACGTGGCCATCGTGCGGGTGCTGCCCGTCTTCGTGATGGTCTTCGCGGTGTACTTCTTCGTCTTCACGATGGTGCGGAACGAGGAGTTCTTCATCGCACTGCTCGCGAGCTTCGTCAGATCGCGCGGCGTCGAGTAGTTCGCGCCGTTGCCGATGCCGTCGAACGAGTCGAAGTGCGTGTTCTTCAGGCCGAGGCTCCTGGCGCTGGCGTTCATCTTGCCGATGAACGACTTCACGCGCGCCGCACGCGTCGTGCCCGTGCCGAACTTGTCGGCGAGCGCGTACGCGGCGTCGCAGCCGGACGGCAGCATCAGCCCGTACAGCAGCTGACGCACCGTGACCTTGTCACCGACGATCAGACGGGCCGACGAGGCGCCCTTGGAGACGATGTAGTCGCTGTACGCCTTCTGGATCGTCACCTTGGCGTTGAGGTTGAGGTTCGCCTGGGAGAGCACCACCTTCGCGGTCATGATCTTCGTCGTGGAGCCGGTGGAACGCTTGGTGTCCGCGGCCTTGGTGTACAGCGTCTTGCCGTTCGCGTTGTTCATCACGTAGCCGCCCTTGGCGACGATCGTGGGCGCGGTGACGGCCTGCGCGGGCGCGGCGGTGAGGGCTCCGGTCACGAGCATGGCGCCGGCGGTCACGGTGACGGCCGCGGCTCTGCGGATTCGGACGCCCTGAATGCCGCCCTTGATGCCGGTTATCAACTGAAGATACCCCGATTGTCTCGAATGCCCCTGAAGCGCGGCCGGGTTGAGGTGTTGCAGAGAAGGTGGGGCCGCACGTGTGTGACACGTAACTAGCACAGAAGGTTGTGCCGTGGGGCCGTTGGGGGGTGGGACGCGGGTGCGAGGTCCGCATGATGGACGGCCGTCCTCATGCGTACGTGTTGTATCTAAGATGTGCCCATGCCTTCCGCCCCGCCCGCCCCCGTCAAGCGGCCCCCCGCCGCCGACCGCGTCTACGCCCACGTCAAGCAGGGTGTCCTGGACCGCCGTTACGAGGGCGGGGCCCTCCTCACCGAGGGCGAGCTCGCCGAGGCCGTCGGGGTCTCGCGCACACCGGTGCGCGAGGCGCTGCTCCGGCTGGAGGTCGAGGGGCTGATCAAGCTTTACCCGAAAAAGGGAGCCCTCGTCCTGCCGGTCTCCGCCCAGGAGATCGCTGACGTGGTGGAGACCCGGCTGCTGGTCGAGGAGCACGCGGCCCGGAAGGCCGTACCCGCACCGGCCGGGCTGATCGAGCGGCTCGAGGAACTGCTGGCGAAGCAGAAGGCGCAGGCCGCCGCCGGCGACCTCGCCGCGGTCGCCGTCACCGACCGCTGCTTCCACGCCGAGATCGTCCGCAGCGGGGGGAACGAGATCCTCTCCCGCCTCTACGACCAGCTCCGCGACCGCCAGTTGCGCATGGGCGTGGCCGTCCTGCACTCCCACCCCGGCCGGATCGCCAAGGCCCTCGTCGAGCACGAGGAGATCCTCGAGGCGCTGCGCTCCGGGGACGCCGAGGCCGCCGTCGACCTCGTCCACCGGCACGTGAGCTGGGTCTCCCATCTGGCGAGGGGTGAGGTCCGATGAGGAACGCCGCATTGCCCGGTGATCCGCCGGGCGGCCGACGCGCCATGGCCGTCTGGGGCATCGGCGTCTCCGTCTACTTCGTCGCGGTCATCTTCCGTACGTCCCTGGGCGTGGCCGGCCTCGACGCGGCCGACCGCTTCCACGTGGGCGCCTCCGCGCTGTCGACCTTCTCGATCCTCCAGCTGCTGGTCTACGCGGGCATGCAGATACCCGTCGGCCTCCTGGTCGACCGGCTCGGCACCAAGAAGGTGCTCGGCCTGGGGGTCGTGCTGTTCACGGCGGGCCAACTCGCCTTCGCCTTCTCGCCGTCGTACGGCATGGCCCTCGCCTCGCGCGCCCTGCTCGGGTGCGGTGACGCGATGACCTTCATCAGCGTGCTGCGGCTCGGTAGCCGCTGGTTCCCGGCCCGACGCGGACCGCTGGTCGCGCAGCTCGCGGGGCTGGCCGGCATGGCCGGCAACCTGGTCTCCACCCTCGTCCTGGCGCGGCTGCTGCACGGCGTCGGCTGGACGGCGGCGTTCGCGGGCAGCGCGCTCGCCGGGGTCGTCGTACTCGCACTGGTGCTGCTGTTCCTGAAGGACCACCCCGACGGACACGAGCCGGAGCCGTTCCCGCACCAGGGAGCCGCGTACGTACGACGGCAGATCGCCGCCTCCTGGCGGGAGCCGGGAACGCGGCTGGGCCTTTGGGTGCACTTCACGACCCAGTTCCCGGCGATGGTGTTCCTGCTGCTGTGGGGGATGCCGTTCCTGGTGGAGGCACAGGGCCTGTCGCGGGCCACGGCCGGCGAACTGCTCACTCTCGTCGTGCTGTCGAACATGATGGTCGGACTGGTGTACGGCCAGGTCGTCGCCCGGCACCACGAGGCGCGGCTGCCGCTGGCGCTGGGGACCGTGGCGGCGACGGCGCTGCTGTGGGCGACGACGCTGGCGTATCCCGGTGAGCGGGCGCCGATGTGGCTGTTGGTGGTGCTGTGCACGGTGCTGGGCGCCTGTGGCCCGGCGTCGATGCTCGGGTTCGACTTCGCCCGGCCGGCCAACCCGCCGGAGCGGCAGGGGACCGCCTCCGGCATCACCAACATGGGCGGCTTCGTCGCCTCGATGACGACGCTGTTCGCGATCGGCGTGCTGCTGGACGCCACCGGGGACGACTACACGGTCGCGTTCTCGGCGGTGTTCGTGCTCCAGGCCCTCGGCGTCAGCCAGATTCTGCGACTGCGGAAGCGGGCGGCGCGCAGGGAGCGGGAGCGGTTGGTGGCCAGCCGGGTGGAGACGGTGCACGTGCCGGCGTGAGCCGGGCCCTTCACCGGACCGGTACGAGGGTGAGGTGGGCGTACCCCAGCACCCCGCGGTAGTTCATCCACTGGGCGCGGTGTCGGTCGAGCCGCTCGCGGGTCTCGGCGGCCGACGGGTGGTCGCCGTGCCCGGCGAGCCACACCTCGGCGTCGGCCTGGTACCCCGACTCGAACTCCTCCCACTCGTCCAGTCCGGCCGTCTCGACCCACTCCGGCCGGAAACCGGCGCGTACGGCCGTGTCCACGAGGCCCGCGAGATCGTAGTGCTCGTCGGCCGAGGCCTCGGGCCACATCCCGGACAGCTCCGCCGGGCTCGGCGCGCGCTGCCAGAAGCCCTCGCCGAGCAGGACGCGGCCGTCGTCGGTCACCAGCCGGCGCAGCGCGCTCAGGGCCTCGTCGGTGTGGCGGGGCGGCTCGGCCGCGCTGAGGGCCTGACTGGCGCCGAGGCACAGGACGAGGTCGGCGGGGCCGCGGGTCGTGCCTACGGCCGACTCCTCGACGAACTCGACCCGGTGGGCGAGCCCCCTCGCCGTGGCGTTGCGGCGGCCCCGGCTCAGGTCCTCGGCGTTGAGATCCACGCCGGTACCGCGGGCGCCCGGGACGGCATCGAGCACGCGCAGCATCAACTCGCCCCAGCCGCAGCCGAGGTCGAGCACGGTGGCGGGCGCGGTCGCCGCGAGTCGCCGGACCAGCCCGGCCGCGCGGGCCTCGGACAGCGGGCCGTGGAAGGTGAGGCGGGTGAGGCGGGGCGGTCCGTCAGGGCGGTGCGGCGCCGGGACGGTCTCGGGTGCGGTGTCGGTGTCTGTATCGGTGTCGGGCATGGGGCGCACGGTAGTGCGGCGTGACCGATGAACGACAACCGTTATTCGGCTGTGCGGTGGCCCGGCCCTACGGCGTCACCGCGAAGTTCCGCAGGATCTGCGCCGTGAGCTCCAGGTCTCCCTCCGCCTTCACCCGGTCCGCCACGGCCTCCGGCGTCGCGCGGCCGCAGGCCAGGCGGACGTAGGTCTCCCAGTCGAGGGTGAGTGTGGCGGCGGGGCCGAGGGCCGGGACCGTTTCCAGGGTGCCGCGGCCCTGGATGTCGACGCGGATCGTGCGCAGGAACTCGATGGGCCCGTGCACGTCGAAGACGATCGCCGAACTGCGCGGTGCGCTCGCGTCCTCGGCGACGATGCGCGGGAGTTCGCCGAGCAGCACGTCACGGGCGATGTGCGCGCCGGGCGAGTCGAGGTTGCCCGGGCGGCCGAGGGCGGTGCGGAGATCCTGCTCGTGCACCCACACGTTGAACGCGTGGCTGCGCATGGACTCCTCGAGGGTTATCTCCGTGCTCAGCGGTCCGCGCACCTTCGTGCCGGGGTCGCGGGACTCGTTGCGCAGCTGGCGGTTGCGGCGGATGATCACGTACTCCAGCTCGGACGTCATCTCCGGCGCCGTGTGGTGGCGGCGGACGTCGACCTGCATCTCCATGTACCGCTGGTGGTCGTTGGTGACGTGGAACAGGTCGCGCGGGAGTGAGTGGATGGGGCGCGGATCGCCGAGCATCTCGCAGTCCAGGCCGATGACATGGGAGACGACGTCGCGCACCGACCAGCCGGGGCAGGGCGTGCGCCGGTTCCACTCGCCCTCCGCAAGCGGCAGCACCAGCTCGGATATCGCTTCGATGGAGTGGGTCCAGGCGTCGGCGTAGGGCTGGAGAGTGGGATGCAGACTCACGGAACGGGACCCCTCGGCGGTCGGTACTCGGGCGGTTGTGGCGGCGGCGTTGCCAGCGGGAGGGTGGCTGTCGGCGGGTGTCTTGGAACGCTAAGTTACGCTGCTGTGAGGCACCCCGGCAGTGCTTTCGTGTGACGATCGTAGGCCCGTGTGGACGACTCGAATGCCAGGACGGTGGTAGTGTGCGCGCCTCTTTGATGCAGATCGCCGTGAATGAGGGTGAATCGGTCGAATCGCGTCGGCGGCGCGTGGCCTCGCTGGTACGGGATCAGGCCGATGCCGATCTCGTCGTCCTGCCGGAGCTGTGGACCACGGGGGCGTTCGCGTTCGAGGAGTTCGGGCGCGAGGCCGAGCCGCTCGAAGGGCCGACGTACGAAGTCATGGCGAAGGCGGCGAGCGACGCGGGCGTATGGCTGCACGCGGGCTCGATTCCCGAGCGGGACCCTGACGGACCCCTCTACAACACCTCCCTGCTCTTCTCACCCTCCGGCGACCTGGCCGCCGCCTACCGCAAGATCCACCGCTTCGGCTTCGACAAGGGCGAGGCCGTGCTGATGGGCGCGGGGCGGGACCTGGTGACGGTCCGCCTGCCCGGGACCACGCTCGGCATGGCCACCTGCTACGACCTCCGTTTCCCCGAACTCTTCCGCGGTCTCGTCGACGCCGGCGCCGAGACCCTGGTCGTGCCCGCGGGCTGGCCGGAGCGCCGCCGGGCGCACTGGACGCTGCTGGCTCAGGCGCGGGCGGTGGAGAACCAGGCGTTCGTGCTCGCGTGTGGAACGGCCGGGACGCATGCGGGAGTTCCGCAGGCCGGTCACTCGATCGTGGTGGATCCGTGGGGTGAGGTGCTGGCGGAGGCGGGCGCCGACGAGGAGGTCCTCACGGTGGAGTTCGACCCGGGGAAGGTCACGACGACGAGGGAGCAGTTCCCTGCGCTGAAGGACCGGGTGCTGGGGCTGCAGCCCCCCAGCCGTTAGTTCTCAGTCCTCCCGTTCCTTCTCCGCCAGGTGGATCACGCACACCGTCACCGCGATCAGCAGCGCCGGATCCGCGTCCTCCCGTACGACGTCCACGCCGTACGTCTCTCGTGCGAGCAGCCACCGCCGGGAGACGACGGCGAGCAGCTCACCGTCGTACTCGATGGCGAATTCGCGGTCGAGGATCTTGCCGCTGACGTCCAGCTCGGTGCTGCCGTCCGCCAGGGACACCCGGTAGTGGTTGCGCAGCAGTGACAGCCGTTTCCGCCTGATCCGCGCAAGCGGCCGGCCGGCCCGCTCGATGAGCATCGTGTCCCGCAGGGCGAACATCTTCTGGTGGATGTCGATGAGGACGCGCCCGTGCGTGTCCTTCAGCTCGAAGGTGTCCCGCAGCCGCATGGCCTTGCCGTCGACGAGGAAGACCTTGTTGCCGCGGTCGTCCTCGATCCAGTAGTCGTCACCGATGCCGAGGAGCCGGTCGCGTACGAGGAATCTCATGACACGAGGGCTTCCCCGCCACCCGGTCCGAAACGCCGCCTGTAGGCCGACGGGCTGAGCCCGGTTTCGCGCCGCACGCGCGCGCGTAGGTTCCCGGCCGTCCCCAGCCCGCTCCGGGCGGCCACCATGTCCAGCCGCTCCTCCCCCCGCTCGATCAGCCGGCAGGCCAGCGCCACCCTCTCCCCCGTCAGCCAGGCCAGCGGGGTCGTGCCGAGCTGGGCGCGGAAGCGGCGGTGCAGTGTCGCGGGGCTGACCGCCGCACGCGCCGCCAGATCCGCCACCGTCAACGGCTCCCCCAGCGCTCCTGCGCCCACGCCAGCACAGGCCCCAGCGACTCGTCGGGCACGTCCGGCACCGGGCGCTCCACGAACTGCCGCTGTCCGCCGTCCCGGTGCGCGGCGAAGACCAGGCGCCGGGACACCATGTTGGCGATCTCGGCGCCGTGGTCGCGCCGTATGACGTACAGCCCGAGGTCGAGCGCGGCCGCGCTGCCCGCGGCGGTCAGGACGTCGCCCTCGTCGATGAAGAGCACGTCCGGCTCCAGCCGCACTTTCGGGTGCAGCTCCTGGAAGGCCTCGGCCCACATCCTGGGGGTCCCCCCACGCCCTTAAGGCAGTGGGGGAGGGTGGTGGCCCGGCGGCCGTCGAGCAGACCGGCCTCGGCGAGCGCGAAGGTGCCCGTGCAGAAGCTCATGACGCGCGCCCCGCGCGCGTGGGTGCGCCGGATGGCGTCCAGGACGGCGGGGCCGCGCGGTACGACGTTGTCGGGCCGGCCCGGTACGACGAGGGTGTCCGCCGTGTCCACGGCGTCCAGGCCGTGCACACCGGTCACGGTGAAGAAGCCGTGGTTCATCCGCACCTCGGGCGCGGGCGTGCACAGCATGACCTCGTACAGCGGCCCGGGCGGCCCGAGTTCGGGCCGGGGCAGCCCGAACAGCTCGGTGGCGACCCCCACCTCGAAGGGGTTGGTGCCCTCGTCCACGATCACGGCGACCTTGTGCGGGCGGTGCGAGGATCCTTGCGGCATGTGCGATTCCTAGCACTCGTGCGCGCACCGGACCACCCCGACGATGACGGACATGAGCAGCGAACCCATCTCCCTCGCCCAGGCCCTCGCCTCCTTCACCGACCACTGGAGCCCCCGCATCGTCACCACCGTCAACGACTACGACGTCCGCGTGGCCAAGGTCGAGGGCGAGCACCTCTGGCATGTCCACGACCACACCGACGAGTTCTTCCTGGTCCTGGACGGCGAGCTGCACATCGCCCTGCGGGAGACGGACGGCGAGCGCACGGTCGTCCTGCCCCGGGGCGCCGTCTTCACGGTCCCGCGCGGCACCGAGCACAAGCCGTACGCTCCCGTCCCCACAGAGATCCTCGTCCTCGAACCGTCCGGCACCTCCACCGTCGGCGACCGCCACGACGAGGTACCGGACCATGTGGACGCGACCACGGGGCACGCACTGGCCTGACCCGTCGCCGATGGACAGGCCCTAGCGGCGCCGCGGGCGCGGTGCCAGCTTGTACAGGGCCATGCCCGCGGCCAGCATCGTGGTGGCCATGACCACCAGCGCCATGCTGTTCAACCACAGGCCGGTGGCGGCCAGGGTGGCACCCCCGGTGCCGGTGGTGCCGGCGCCGATCACTCTTCCGTACATCGTGTCTCTCCTAGCGGGTTGGTGCGTGGGGGGCGGGCCTCAGGTGGCCACCCACTTCTCCTCGCTGCGGCGCAACAGCCCCCACAGCGAGGAGAAGTAGACGGCGTGCTGGAAGAGGTCGTAGAGCATCTCCGGGATCATCAGCGCCGCGATCAGGACGGCCCTGGGGCCGGCGCGGCGCACGGAGACGGTCTTCTCGACCATGAAGATCAGGCCGATCGCGGTCCAGAACGGCGAGAAGCCGGGCCAGCCGTACAGCGTCGTGTAGGTCGTCATGTAGACGAGGTAGATCAGGAACGACAGCGCGCCGAATCCCATCAGGAACTGCTGGAGGAAGTAGCGGGCGGTGACCCGTGTCCAGCCGTAGTCGCGCAGGTTCTCCAGGGCGCCGCGCTGCCAGCGCAGGCGCTGGTGCCACAGTTTGCCGAGTGTGGGCATGACCTCGGTGGTGACCTCGCAGCCGACCGGGGACATGGCCCGGTAGCCGAGGGTCTTGACCGCCTTGGTCATCTCGTCGTCCTCGGTGAGCGAGGCGAGGCTGTAGTAGCCGGTGCCGCCGCCGATCACCCCGGCGCGGCGGGCGGCGCGCACCTCGCGCAGGACGCGGGCGCGGAACATCGTGCCGGTGCCGGTCAGCACCTGCGCCTTGCCGCCGGTGCGCTCCAGTTCCCAGGCGTAGCGGTGGAACTCCATGCGCTGGAGGAAGCCGAGGAAGCCGCCGCCCTGCTCGCCGTAGAAGATGCCGCCGACGGCGCCGACCTTGCGGTTGAAGGTGGCGAGGGCGGTCTCGGCGAACCAGGGGTTGAGAACGGTGTCGGCGTCCTGCACCAGCAGCAGGTCGCGGTCGTCCAGGTGCGGCAATATCCAGGCGATGGCCTGGTTGAGGGCGCCGGCCTTCTTGCGGGTGTTGCCCTGCGTCTGGAAGACCTGGGCGCCGTGGGCCATGGCGACGGCGGCGGTGTCGTCCGTGCAGTTGTCGGCGACCACCACGATCAGGTCGGGGCGCCGGGTCTGCTGCCACAGGCCGTCGATGGCGGCGGCGATGCGGTCCGCTTCGTTGTGGGCCGGTATCAGGACCGCGAGGCGCGGTCTGCCGACCGGTTCCTCGGGGGCGGCGTGGGCACGGCGGGCGGCGTGCCGAGGCGCGCCGCGCGGTCGCGGGCCGCCGGGTACCGCGAGGTCGAGCATGGCGGGACCCCCCTGAGAACCTTGCGCCACGAGCAGGACCCGGTACCGCTCACCCCCCGGGCCCCTGAGACCTCCCCACTCTTCACGATTTCCCTACAACCCGACAAGTCGTCCCGAGTAACGGACTGCTCACGGTTGTCTCTTTTTGCCCTGTGAGCCCTGTTCGTGACGGCAGCTCAGATCGGGTTCAGACGCCGTAACCGTCGCTGTATCCGTCCCGACGGCTGTGGGGCCGCTGCTCCTCGACGACCGGTGTGTTGGGTGGCATCACGACCCGCCGACGTCGCGCGATGCTGCTGAAGGTGCTGACGCCGATCAATCCGACGATCATCAGGATGATGCCGACCAGGTCGAGGTTGACCCCCTGCATGTCCCAGTCGGTCGCGAACGTGAGGATGGCTCCCGCAGCGATGAGGATGATGCATCCGCCGAGGCCCATGAGTGTCGCCTCCCTGTACGGTCCGGTCGTTCCGGTCCGCGCCCCGGGTACCCAGGGCGGCAACGCCCATGCGGCAGCGGCCAGTTCCTGGGCAGGTGGTGCTACCCCTCGAGGAACGCCACCAGCGCGTTGGCCAGCAGGTGCGGGTCGTCGGCGCCGCACAGCTCACGGGCGCTGTGCATCGACAGGATCGCCACGCCGATGTCGACGGTCCGGATGCCGTGGCGGGCCGCGGTGATCGGGCCGATCGTCGTGCCGCAGGGCATGGAGTTGTTGGAGACGAAGTGCTGGAAGGGCACGTCCGCCTTCTCACAGGCGGCGGCGAAGACGGCCCGGCCCGAACCGTCCGTGGCGTAGCGGTTGTTGACGTTGACCTTCAGGATCGGCCCACGGTTGACGCGCGGGTGGTGTGTCGGGTCGTGCCGCTCCGCGTAGTTGGGGTGGATCGCGTGGCCCGTGTCGGAGGAGAGACAGACGGTCCCGGCGAAGGCTCTCGCCCGGTCCTCGTACGACCCTCCGCGCGCGAACACCGAACGCTCCAGCACGCTGCCGAGCAGCGGGCCGTCCGCGCCCGTGTCCGACTGCGAGCCGTTCTCCTCGTGGTCGAAGGCGGCCAGCACCGGGATGTAAGGAAGGCCCGAGTCAGCCGCCGCCACCGCCGCCAGCGCGGCCGCGCCGGCGTGCACCGACAGCAGGTTGTCCATGCGCGGACCGGCGACCAGCTCCCTGTCGCGGCCGAGGTAGGCGGGGGGCTCCACGGAGTGGACCATCAGGTCCCAGCCGGTGACCTCGCCCGCGCCGATCCCGGTCTCCTCCTCCAGGAAGGCGATCAGATCGCCGTCGCGCACGTCGTTGCCCAGCCCCCAGATGGGCTGCAGGTGCCGCTGCTTGTCGAGCTTGAGGCCCTCCGAGGACACGGAACGGTCCAGGTGGATGGCGAGTTGCGGGACGCGTAGCAGCGGGCGGTCCACGTTCACCAGCCGCGTCGAACCGTCCCGCAGGGTGAGCCGGCCCGCGAGGCCCAGATCGCGGTCGAGCCAGGAGTTCATCAGCGGCCCGCCGTAGATCTCCACGGCGACCTGCCGCCAGCCGTGCGCCCCCGAGTCGGGCAGCGGCTTGACCCGCAGGTTGGGGGAGTCGGTGTGCGCGCCGACGATCCGGAAGGGGGTGTGAGCCGCGGCGCCCTCGGGGACGTACCACGCGATGATCGCCCCGCCGCGCAACACGTACTTGCCGCCGGTCGACCCGTCCCACGCGTCCGTCTCCGCGACCTGGCGGAAGCCGGCCTTCTCCAGCCGCTCGGCGGCGTTCGCCACCGCGTGGTACGGCGACGGGCTCGCCGTCAGGAAGGACATGAGGTCGTCGGTGTGGCCGCGGTCGAAGCGGGAGGGTGCGCTCATGGGTTCACCTTAACGACGATGGGGTTCACCTGAACGACGATGCGGTTCGCCTCGACGACGTACGAGAGCCCGCTCCCGTCCGACGGGAGCGGGCCCTCGTGAGGCCGATGGGGACCGGGCCTAGAACGCCGCCTCGTCCAGCTCCATCAGGTCCAGCTCGACGCCCTCGGCCACCTTGCGGGCCAGGGTCACGCCGGGCAGGACGTTGGCCGCGAAGAACTTCGCCGCCGTGATCTTGCCGGTGTAGAACGCCTTGTCCTTGGCGGAAGCCGTCTCCAGCTTCTCCGCCGCCACCGCCGCGCCCTTCAGCAGCAGGTAGCCGACGACCACGTCACCGGAGGCCATGAGCAGGCGGGTGGTGTTGAGGCCCACCTTGTAGATGTTCTTGACGTCCTGCTCGGTGGCCGCGAGGTCGGTGAGCATCAGGCCGACGATGGCCTCCAGCTCGACGGCCGCCTTTGCCAGGTGCTCGCGGGCCGAGGAGAGCTCCTCGCCGCCCGTGCCCAGCGCCAGGAACTTCTTGATGTCCTCGGCGAGGGAGTTCAGCGCCGCGCCCTGGTTGCGGACGATCTTCCGGAAGAAGAAGTCCTGGCCCTGGATCGCGGTCGTGCCCTCGTACAGGGTGTCGATCTTGGCGTCGCGGATGTACTGCTCGATCGGGTACTCCTGCAGGAAGCCGGAGCCGCCGAAGGTCTGCAGCGACTGGGCGAGCTGCTCGTAGCCCTTCTCGGAGCCGTAGCCCTTGACGATCGGCAGGAGGAGGTCGTTGAGCGCGTGCTCGGTGGAGGCGTCCTCGCCGTTCGCCTCCTTGACCGCGATCGCGTCCTGGACCGAGGCGGTGTAGAGGACCAGCGCCCGCATGCCCTCCGCGTACGCCTTCTGCGTGATCAGCGCGCGGCGGACGTCCGGGTGGTGGGTGATGGTGACCTTGGGCGCGGTCTTGTCCATGAAGTTCGCGAGGTCCGGACCCTGGACGCGCTCCTTGGCGTACTCCAGGGCGCTCAGGTAGCCGGTCGACAGGGTCGAGATGGCCTTCGTGCCGACCATCATCCGGGCGAACTCGATGATCCGGAACATCTGGCGGATGCCGTCGTGCTTGTCACCGATCAGCCAGCCCTTGGCCGGGTGGCGGTCGCCGAAGGTCATCTCGCAGGTGTTGGAGGCCTTCAGGCCCATCTTGTGCTCGACGTTCGTGGCGTAGGCGCCGTTGCGCTCGCCCAGCTCGCCGGTCTCGAAGTCGAAGAGGTACTTCGGCACGAGGAAGAGGGACAGGCCCTTGGTGCCGGGGCCGGCACCCTCGGGACGCGCGAGCACGTAGTGGAGGATGTTCTCCGACATGTCGTGCTCACCGGACGTGATGAACCGCTTGACGCCCTCGATGTGCCAGGAGCCGTCCTCCTGCTGGACCGCCTTGGTGCGGCCGGCGCCCACGTCCGAGCCGGCGTCCGGCTCGGTGAGGACCATGGTCGAGCCCCACTGCTTGTCGACGGCGATCTGGGCGATCTTCTTCTGGACGTCGTTGCCCTCGTCGAAGAGGATCCCGGCGAAGGCCGGGCCGGAGGAGTACATCCACACGGCCGGGTTCGCGCCCAGGATCAGCTCGGCGTACGACCAGATCAACGACGGGGGAGCCGTCGTGCCGCCGATCTCCTCGGGCAGGCCCAGGCGCCAGTACTCGGAGTCCATGAAGGCCTGGTAGCTCTTCTTGAAGGACTCCGGTACCGGAGCGGTGTTCGTCTCGGGGTCGAAGACCGGCGGGTTGCGGTCGGCGTCCGCGAATGACTCCGCGAGCTCGTTCTCCGAGAGGCGCGTCAGCTCCTCCAGGATGGATTTCGCGGTGTCCGTGTCCATCTCCGCGAACGGGCCGGTGCCGTACAGCTTGTCGCGCCCGAGCACCTCGAAGAGGTTGAACTCGATGTCGCGGAGATTCGACTTGTAGTGCCCCATGGCGACGGCTCCGTTGAGGGATTCGGCGAGGCACTGACTCCTCGCTCCTGGTTCACGTACCAACAAGTAGCTCCGATGATGCTACCCGTCGGTAATAAGAAGCAACCCCAAACGGACAGGTGTGACGCGTCAGACCGGCACCGTGAGCGTCGCCGTGTAGCCCTTCTCGACACTGCCCGTCACCGTCGCCAGCTGCTGCTCGTAGCCGTCGCTGAAGATGTTGTCCGACTCCAGGGACAGCCCGCCCATGTTGCTGACGCTCTCGCTGTAGCCGTCCGTCGCGTACACCGTGTCGCAGACGTCCTTCGGCAGCGCGAGCTGGGAGGTGTTCGTGATGGACGTGGCCGCCGTGGCGTCCTCCAGGCTGCCGTAGACCTCGAAGTGGATGTGCGGCCAGCGGCCCTGGTAGCAGCCGGGGAAGATGCTCTTGAAGGTGACCTGGCCCTTGTCGTCCGCCTCCTGGACACCCCGCAGGTAGTTCTCCTCCGTGACGCCGTCGGAGTACAGGGAGTAGTTGCCGTCCCGGTCGCAGTGCCAGGCGTAGACGGCGGCCCCCTTCTTCGGGGCCCCGCAGCCGGAGGCGGCGTCCACCACCGTGAGCGTGACGGTCAGGGGCACGCCCTCGGCGGTGCCGCCCGCGGAGTCGCCGAAGCTGGAGGTGATGTCGCTGCGGACGACACCGCTCTCCTTCAGCACGTTCACGCCGTTCGAGCCGTCGCCGGGGAAGGGGCCGGCCGTCTCGTCCGGGATCGTCGCGCACTCGGTGGACGAGGAGGAAGAGGAGGAGCTCCCGGCCGAGGAGGACGAAGGGGAGGACGAAGGGGAGGACGCCGAGGTCTCCTCATCCGAGGTGCAGCCCACCAGCGGCACCAGGCTCGCCCCCGCGAGCAGCCGGATCATCCGGCGGCGGGCGAGGACGGGGAGGTCGTAGGAGAGACCTCTGTCGTGCTCGTGGACGTCGTCGCCGTGGTGGTGTCCGCTCATGCCCGTGTCCCCTTGCCGGTGCTCGCTCGTGCTGCGCCGTTCCGTGGTGCGTTCTTGATACGTCGGACGCTATGGGTACCAGCCGTGCGAAACCAGGGTCCGCACCTGTCAACTCCCTGTGGAACGTGCGTGCGCCCGTACCGCCTCGCCCGCCCCGGTCCTCTCGGTACGCTTACGCCCATGTACGGCTACGACCAGAACGTGGGCGGCGGCGCGCAGCAGCAGTACGCCCCGCCGCAGCAGCCCATGTCCGGCGGCTACGGCCAGCAGCCGCCGCTCTACCCCGAGCCGTCCCCGCCCTCGCTCGCGGACGCGGTGCGGGCCTTCACCACCGGGCAGATGGCCGCCGAGGACTTCCAGCAGGTCTTCGCGACCTCGAAGGTCTACTGCCCGCGCGGTGACAACCCGGGCTTCCTCGCCCTGCACAACACCCAGCAGCCGGTGATCCCGATGTTCACCTCGCTGAAGGAACTGCGCAGGTACGCGGGCAAGGAGTCCAAGTACTTCGTGATCACCGGCGCCGAGGTGATCGACCTGCTCCCGACCGGGTACGGCTTCGTCCTCGACATGGAGGGCGAGCACCGGATGGTCTTCGACGCGAAGGCCGTGGAGCAGATGGTCGAGTTCGCGATGCGCCGGATGTATGGCGGCTAAGCGCTCCGCTGGAGGTGCCGCGATGTACCGTCGTTCCGCTGCGGCGCCGTCGTGGCTGGTCGCGCAGTTCCCGCGCCCCTTCGGACGCTGCCGAACCGCAGCGGATTTCATCAGCTCTTCCGGGGGCCTCCAGCGCTGCGGGAGTCGCAGGGCCAGCCCGTCGAGCACGCCCTCCAGGCTTGGCGAACTTGGCGTCGCGCATGGCGCGGGATCCGTGGTGGCGGCCGCCTCGGTCGCGGCGTAGCCCTCGGCCAGGTGCTCGTGTGCGGCGGCGCGACGCGTACGTCGCCCTTCACAAGATCGCTGAGCATGTAGTGGCCGAGGCTGAACGCACCGGTCGCGGAATCGCCCTGGAAGACCTCACGGGCATCCGCGAGCGGGTACGGCTGAACAAGCCCCAACGGGCCACCCTGCACTCCTGGGCGTTCCAGCAGCTCGGGCAGTTCATCGCGTACAAGGCCCGCAAGGCCGGGGTGCCGGTGGTGCACGTCGATCCGGCACACACCTCGCGCACCTGCGCCGAGTGCGGGCACCTCGACCGGGCGAACCGGGTCTCCCAGGCCTGGTTCGCGTGCCGGAACTGCGGATTCGTTGATCACGCAGACCGATGGGGCCACCTCCCGAGCGAAGTCGAGAGTGGGGGAGGCTCCCGCAACGTCCGCGCTCGTGCGTGGGAGTTGTGGCGACGCGGGGCCCAGTCAACGGCCCCTGCCCCACCATCGCGCCAGTGGGGCGGGGCTGGACGCAGACGCAGCATCACCGCCAGTGATGCCCGTCGTGCAAGCCCGTCGCTTTGGCGACGGGTAGTTGACCGGCGGTTCGCTCTCCCTCGCCCTGGTCCAGATCGGCAACGGCGGTCTGCTGCTGGTTCTCACCCAGTACCCGCAGTTCGTGCTCGGCTACTCGGCGATCGAGGCGGGCCTGGCCTTCGTGCCGCTGGCGGTGACGGCGCTGGTCGGCAACGGGGTGGGTGTGAAGCCGGCGGCGAAGATCGGCAACCGCTTCGTGATCCCGGCCGGCATGCTGATCATGGTCGCCTGCTTCGCCCTGATGACCACGGTCTCGGCCGACTCCGGCTTCGCGGTCCCGGCGGTGGCCCTCGGTCTGCTCGGTCTCGGCGCGGGTCTGGCGATGCCGGCCGCGGTCGGTGCGCTGATGAGCGCCATCCCCGCGGACAAGGCGGGCGTCGGCTCGGCCCTGAACGACACCATCCAGCAGGCCGGTACGGCGCCGGGCATCGCGATCCTGGGCTCGCTGCTGTCGAGCGGCTTCAAGGCGGAGATGCCGGCGGACGCGCCGGAGCGGGCCAAGCGCTCGATCGCGGAGACGCTGGCGGTCGCGAACGGCGACAGCGCTCTGGTGCGGGCGGCGCGGGAGGCCTTCACGGCCTCGATGTCGACGACCTTCACGGTGAGCGCGATCGGCGGCCTGGCGGCGGCGGTGCTGGCGACGCTGGTGATGCGGGACGGGAAGCCTTCGGAGGCCGGGGTGGAGTCGGGAGCGGACTCCGACTCCCACTCCCACTCCGACTCGGACTCGGACTCGGCGAAGGAGGCGGAGTTGGTCGCCTGACCCTGGTTGAGTTGTCCGGGAGGCCGGTGCCCTGCGCGGGGTACCGGCCTCCGGCGTTGTGGGAATGCTCTGCCGCCATTCTCGGTTGGGGCTGGCAGAAAGTTCAACGCTCAACTAAACTCTGAGCACAAGGAGGTACCGACATGCCTGCAGTGACCGTCGAGAACCCGCTGACGCTGCCGCGCGTCGCCGCTTCGGCCGATGCCGTGGCCCGTCCCGTACTCGCCGTCACGACCGCGCCCAGCGGTTTCGAGGGCGAGGGCTTCCCGGTGCGCCGTGCGTTCGCCGGGATCAACTACCGCCATCTGGACCCGTTCATCATGATGGATCAGATGGGTGAGGTTGAGTATCAGCCTGGGGAGCCGAAAGGGACCCCGTGGCACCCGCACCGCGGCTTCGAGACCGTCACCTACATCATCGACGGCATCTTCGACCACCAGGACAGCCAGGGCGGCGGCGGCACCATCACCAACGGCGACACCCAGTGGATGACGGCCGGCTCGGGCCTGCTCCACATCGAGGCGCCGCCGGAGTCGCTGGTCATGTCCGGCGGTCTCTTCCACGGCCTGCAGCTGTGGGTGAACCTGCCGGCCAAGGACAAGATGATGGCGCCGCGCTACCAGGACATCCGCGGCGGGCACGTACAGCTCCTCACCACCCCCGACGGCGGCGCGCTGCTGCGGGTCATCGCCGGCGAGCTGGACGGGCACGCGGGGCCGGGCATCACCCACACCCCGATCACCATGGTTCACGCGACCCTCGCGCCCGGCGCGGAGCTCACTCTTCCGTGGCGGGAGGACTTCAACGGCCTGGCGTACGTCCTCGCGGGCAAGGGCGCGGTCGGCGCGGAGCGCCGCCCGATCCACCTGGGCCAGACCGCGGTCTTCGGCGCGGGCTCCTCGCTGACGGTCCGCGCGGACGAGAAGCAGGACGCGAACACGCCGGACATGGAGGTCGTGTTGCTGGGCGGACAGCCGATCCGTGAGCCGATGGCGCACTACGGCCCGTTCGTCATGAACACCAAGGACGAGCTCCAGCAGGCGTTCGAGGACTTCCAGAAGGGGCGGCTGGGGACGATCCCGGCGGTGCACGGGATGTCCGAGGGCGGACTGTAGGCGGACTGCGGGCGGAATCTGGTCCGTGCTTCGAGCGATGATCGTCCGGCTTGACGTCCGTACTTGACCTTCAAGTCGCTTGAAAGTCGACACTCGCCAGCATGGACGACACCGACGGATTGATGAGCATCGGCGCCTTCGCACGCCAGGTGGGACTGGCGCCGAGTGCTCTGCGGTTCTACGACGACTGCGGCGTGCTGCCTCCTGCCCACGTGGACGAGGCGACCGGCTACCGGTACTACGCCCCGGACCAGGAGAACCGCGCGATTCTGGTACGGCGCCTGCGGGAAGCCGGCATGCCGCTGACCGACGCCTCGGCAGTGCTCGACGGCACGCGCGAGGAGGCCCGTGCCGTGCTGGCGGAGCACGCGCACCGGGCGCGGGAGACCGCGGAGTCGGCGCGGGTGGCGATCGAGCAGATCCTTCGCGAACTGCCGGGCGGGGCGGCCGGGACCAAGGTGCGGCTGGGCGGGGCGGAGCTGGCCAGCGCCGTACGGCAGGTCGCGCCGGCGGTGGTGAGCGGTGCCGGGCAGGCGGACTACCCGGTGCTCGGCTGTGTCCTCCTGGAGGTCCATCGCGAGGAGGTACGCCTGGTGGCCACGGACCGCTACCGCTTGGCGGTCCGTGCGCTTCGGCCGACCTCCACCGAGGGGATTCGGTCCGATCCGTGTCACGTCCTGGTCGATGTCCGCGAGTTGAAGGACGCCGCATCCTGGGCCATGCGTCTCCCGAACGTCGACATGGAAGTGGACGAGCAGGGGGTGAGGCTTCGAGGTGACGGCGCCGCGCGCGATCTCCCGACCGTCGACGGGACGTTCCCCGAGTACCGGATGATCCTGGATGACCTGCCGACGCCCCGGCACCGGGTCATCGCGGACCGGGCGGCTCTTCGTACGGTGATCGCCGATGCGGGGTACGAGGGCCCGGTGACGCTGCATGCCGAGGAGCAACGGCTCGAACTCACGTCCCATGGCTCGGGAACGTCCGGGTTGGCCGCGATCTGCACCGGGCCGCCGGTGCGCGTCGCCTTCGACCCGGCGGTGCTGGTTCCGGCCCTGGACGCCGGCGTCGGTCCCGACGTGCTGCTGGAGATCTCGTCGCCGGTGCAGCCGGTGGTGGTCCGCTCGGCCGACCAGGGCAGTTTCACGACGTTGGTGATGCCGGTTGAAGGCACTGGGGCCGGCCTACCTCACCGATCTCGGAACAGAGGACGACCGGACGCGGCTGGTCACGGCGTTGCACATGGTCCATGCGGCGGGGTGGCTGCCGGAGGAGGACCAGCACATGCTGCGGAACGCCCTCGGTGAGCTGTAGATCTCCGGCACGGTACGACGAGGCCCGAAGCCGCAACTTCGCTTTGCGACTTCGGGCCTGTCTCGTCTCTTGGCGTGGCTACGGCAGCACGTAGACCGGCACCCCGTCCGGAGCGCAGCCGGCCTGCCGTACGCATCCGCGCTTGAGCAGCATGCGCAGGCAGTCGTGGACGCGGTCGTGCGGGAGTCCGGTGTGGTTGGCGATCTCTTCGACGCGGTAACGGGCGCCGCCGTGCGGCAGGGCCGGGGCGAGGTAGGCCGCCACGGCGTGGACGTCCTCGGTGACGACGAGGTTCTTCGCCTTCCAGGTGGCGAGGAGTTCTTGGGGTGTCAGCTTCGGGGTGGAGTGGGAGCGGTCGGTGGGGCGTTTGAGGGCGTCGGCGACTTGGTGGGGCATGACGTATGCGGTGGTGCCGGTGGGGGTGGGTTGTACAGGGGACGGTTCCAGAGAGATCGACAACCCGGTCGCTCCACTCTTACCGCGCCCGTGACCTGCAAGTTTGCGCAAAGTGTGCGCTGTACAGACGCCCTTGTGCAAACTCACTCGGCCGTGCCGTGCACTCCCCTGCAACCCCGTTCCTCACCGCCCATACGGCGTTCGGCCCCCTCAGCGCGACGTCCCCAGCTGACGTATGGCCAGATGGGAAGGTGCAGGCACCGCAACCTTCTCCACTCCCGGAACCCGTCCGCCGCCTCGCCGCCTGGTGTGCCGTAGCCCTGCTCGTCGCCGGAGTCGTCTATGTCGGGATCCGGTTGGCCGTGGAGTTCCGTACCGCCGTCGTCCCCGTGCTGCTCGCGCTCCTCGGGACCGCTCTGCTCGGGCCCTTCCACCGGCGGCTCGTCAAGGCCAAGGTCAACCGGTCCGTCGCCGCCGGCGTCACCTGTGTCGCCGTCATGGGCGTCGTCGGTGGGGCCGTGTACATCGTCGTCGCCGCCCTCATCGACACCGGGGACGAGATCGTCGCCTCGCTCAAGAACGCGGCGCAGGGGCTCAGCGACCACTTCGGGGCCGCCGGGACCTCGCTCGACGACCTCGCCTCCAACGCCAAGGAGCTGCTGACCAAGTTCGGCGGGACCGCCGCCTCCGGGGTCATCAGCGGCGTGAGCGTCGTCGGCGAGACCATCGCCATGGCCGTACTCGCTCTGCTCCTCGTCTTCTTCTTTCTGCGGGACTCCGACAAAGCCGCCGACACCTTGCGGGCCCTCACGCCGCACCACAGCGGCGACCTCCTGGAGGCCATCGCCAGGCGGGCCTACCAGGCTGTCGAGGGGTTCATGCGCGGGACGACCCTCATCGCGCTCATCGACGCCCTGTGCATCACGGTCGGGCTGCTGGTTCTCGATGTTCCGGGGGCCGTGGGGTTGGGAGCGCTCGTCTTCGTGGGGGCTTACATCCCCTACCTCGGGGCCTTCATCTCGGGTGCGGTCGCCGTGCTCGTGGCGCTGGCCGACCGGGGGTTCGTGATCGCCTTGTGGGCGCTGGGGGTGGTCCTGGCGGTTCAGGTCCTGGAGGGGCATGTGCTGCAGCCCATGATCCAGAGCCGCACCGTGCAGATGCATCCCGCCGTCGTCATGGTGGCCATCACGGCGGGGGCCTCCGTCGCCGGCGTTCTCGGGATGCTGCTCGCCGTGCCGCTCACCGCCGCCGCCTTCGGGGTCGTCCACGAACTGAGGATGCGTTACGGAGCAGCGGAGGAGGCCGCCCCTACGACCCCGTCGGCCGACTCCGCGTCCGCCGACTCATAGAGCTCGAACCAGATGCTCTTCCCCTCGCCCCGCGGATCCACCCCCCACACCTCCGCCAGCAACTCGATCAGCATCAGCCCGCGGCCCGACGAGGCCAGCTCGCCGGGCCTGCGTTTGTGCGGGAGGTCGTCGCTGGTGTCCGTCACCTCGACGCGCATCCGGCGCGCGCCCGGCTCGCCCCTCACCTCGGCCAGCAGCAGTGCGTCGGCGTCCGTGTGGACCAGGACGTTGGTCAGCATTTCGGAGAGCAGCAGGACCGCGGAGTCGATCTGGTCCTGGCAGGGCCAGTCGTGCAGCAGCTCCCTCAGATGCTGGCGGGCCACCGCCACCCGCTCCGGTTCCGCCTGGGCCACCGACAGCATCGTGCGGCGGATCCTGGGCCGTAGGGCGATCGAGCCGCCGCAGCCGCAGCCCTCGCCCTCCCGGCACAGCAGCAGGACGGCTATGTCGTCCTCGCGGCGGTCGGCCAGGGGGCCGGTGGTGTGGTGGGAGGACGGGCCGTGCACCGCCTGGACCAGGGCGTCGGCGAGTTCCTCCAGGTCGCCCTCGTGTTCCTCGAGGATCGCGCGGATCCGTTTCCAGCCGCTCTCCATGTCGTGGCCGCCGGTCTCGATCAGGCCGTCGGTGCACAGCAGCAGGGTCTCGCCGGGTTCCAGGGTGATCCGGGTGGTGGGATAGTCGGCGTCCGGGTCGATGCCGAGGGGCAGGCCGCCGGCCGTGGGGCGGGTCAGGATCGTGCCGTCCGCCATGCGGATCGCCGGGTCCGGATGGCCGGCGCGGGCGACGTCCAGGATGCCGGTCGTGGGGTCGACCTCCACGTACAGGCAGGTCGCGAAGCGGAGATCCGAGGGGTCCTCGTCGCCGTACGTCATCCCGTGCAGGAAGCGGGACGCCCGGGAGAGGACCGCGTCCGGGCGGTGGCCCTCCGAGGCGTAGGCGCGCAGTGCGATGCGGAGCTGGCCCATCAGGCCCGCCGCCCTGACGTCGTGGCCCTGCACGTCACCCATGACCAGGGCGAAGCGATCGTTCGGCAGCGGGATCATGTCGTACCAGTCGCCGCCGACCTGGAGGCCGCCGCCGGTGGGGACGTAGCGGGCGGCCACGCTCATGCCGGGAATCCGGGGGCCCAGCGTGGGGAGCATGCTGCGTTGCAGGCCGTCCGTCAGTTCCCGCTCCGACTCGGCGATCCCCGCCCGGGACAGCGCCTGCGCGAGCATCCGCGCCACCGTCGTCAGGACGGACCGCTCGTCCGGCGTGAACGCCACCGGGTAGGTGAAGGCCGCCATCCAGGCGCCCATCGTGCGGCCGGCGACCGTCAGCGGCAGGAACGCCCAGGACTGGCGGCCGAAGTGCTGGGCGAGCGGCCAGGTGACCGGGTAGCGGGACTTGTAGTCCTCGGGGGAGGAGAGGTAGACCGCGCGGCCGGTGCGGACGACCTCGGCGGCCGGGTAGTCCGTGGACAGCGACATGTGGGAGAAGGGGTTCTCGTCGCCGGGCTGGTGTCCCTGGTGGCCGATGATCGTCAGGCGGTCGCCCTCGACACCGAAGACGGTCAGGCCGTCCGGGGAGAAGCCGGGCATGGCGAGGCCTGCCGCCACCCTCAGGACCTCGGCCGTCGAGCGGGCCTCGGCCAGGGCGCGGCCCGCGTCCAGCAGGAACGCCTCGCGGGAGCGGCGCCAGTCGCCGGTGACCGGGGTGCGTGCGGCCGCGCCCGGCGGGGGCTCGGTGACCTCCTGGAGGGTGCCGATCAGCTCGTAGTCCCCGGTGGCCGGGTCGATGACCGGCTTGGAGCGGCTGCGGACCGTACGGGTCACGTGGCCCTGCTCGTCCATGATCCGCAGCCGGGCCTCGGCGAGGGTGCCCTCGGCGGCGGCGAGCTGCACGATGCCGTCGATCTCGTTCCAGTCGACGGGGTGGAAGCGGGAGCGGATTCCGGCCTCCGTGAGGGTGACCGGCTCGGCGGGCAGCCCGACCAGCCGCGCGGCCTCGGCGTCCAGCATGACGAGGCCCGCGGTGTTGTCCCAACGCCACAGGCCGGTCGCGAGGGCGGCGAGAACCTGCCCCACGGCGGGCAGGGGCTCACCAGTGCGCATTGCCCCACCTTAAGAAGAGGCGGTCGGAGAGTGCCACTGTTCATGGCGATGGCACTCTCCTGGGACCCTCCCTGGACTCTCACGGGCGCGGCCCTTAATGGTGGGGAGCCGATCTTGGGGTGCCCGGTACGCTTGGGGGAGTTTCACGTGAAACGAGCCTTCACGTGAAACGAGCCCTCCGATCCGCGAAGACTGGATGAAACGACGATGCATCGGTACAGGTCCCACACCTGCGGCGAGCTCCGCGCCTCTGACGTCGGCACCGACGTCCGGCTGAGTGGCTGGCTGCACAATCGGCGCGACCTGGGCGGCATCCTCTTCATCGATCTGCGCGACCACTACGGCATCACGCAGCTCGTGGCCCGCCCCGGCACGCCGGCGTACGAGGCCCTCGACAAGCTGACCAAGGAGTCCACGGTCCGCGTCGACGGCAAGGTCGTCTCCCGAGGCACCGAGAACGTCAACCCCGACCTGCCCACCGGCGAGGTCGAGGTCGAGGTCGGCGAGGTCGAGCTGCTCGGCGCCGCCCAGCCGCTGCCCTTCACGATCAACACCGAGGACGGGGTCAACGAGGAGCGGCGCCTGGAGTACCGCTTCCTGGACCTGCGCCGCGAGCGCATGCACCGCAACATCATGCTGCGTACGGCCGTCATCTCGGCCATCCGGCACAAGATGACGGCGCTGGGCTTCAACGAGATGGCGACGCCGATCCTCAGCGCCACCTCCCCGGAGGGCGCGCGCGACTTCGTGGTCCCGTCCCGCCTGCACCCGGGCAAGTTCTACGCCCTCCCCCAGGCCCCGCAGCAGTTCAAGCAGCTGCTGATGATCTCGGGCTTCGACCGGTACTTCCAGATCGCGCCCTGCTTCCGTGACGAGGACGCCCGCGCGGACCGTTCGCCGGGCGAGTTCTACCAGCTCGACGTGGAGATGTCCTTCGTCGAGCAGGAGGACGTCTTCCAGCCGATCGAGAAGCTGATGACGGAGCTGTTCGAGGAGTTCGGCAACGGCCGTCACGTCACGTCCCCCTTCCCGCGCATCCCGTTCCGCGAGGCCATGCTGAAGTACGGCTCCGACAAGCCGGACCTGCGGGCCCAGCTGGAGCTCGTCGACATCACGGATGTCTTCGAGGGCTCGGAGTTCAAGGCCTTCGCGGGCAAGCACGTACGCGCCCTGCCGGTACCGGACGTGTCCGCGCAGCCCCGGAAGTTCTTCGATCAGCTCGGTGACTTCGCGGTCTCGCAGGGCGCGAAGGGGCTGGCCTGGGTGCGAGTGACCGAGGACGGCTCGCTGACGGGCCCGATCGCGAAGTTCCTGACCGAGGAGAACGTCGCGGAGCTGACGAAGCGCCTGTCCCTGTCGGCCGGCCACGCGGTGTTCTTCGGCGCGGGCGAGTTCGACGAGGTATCGAAGATCATGGGCGCGGTGCGGGTCGAGGCCGCCAAGCGTGCCGGGCACTTCGAGGAGAACGTCTTCCGCTTCTGCTGGATCGTCGACTTCCCGATGTACGAGAAGGACGAGGAGACCGGCGCGATCGACTTCTCGCACAACCCGTTCTCCATGCCGCAGGGCGGCCTTGAGGCCCTGGAGACCCAGGACCCGCTGGACATCCTCGGCTGGCAGTACGACATCGTCTGCAACGGCGTCGAGCTGTCCTCCGGCGCGATCCGGAACCACGAGCCCGACATCATGCTCAAGGCCTTCGAGATCGCGGGCTACGACCGTGAGACCGTCGAGGAGCAGTTCGCGGGCATGCTCCGCGCCTTCCGCTTCGGTGCCCCGCCGCACGGTGGCATCGCGCCCGGCGTCGACCGCATCGTGATGCTGCTGGCCGACGAACCGAACATCCGCGAGACCATCGCCTTCCCGCTCAACGGCAACGCCCAGGACCTGATGATGGGCGCGCCGACGGAGCTGGAGGAGGCGCGGCTGAGGGAGCTGCACCTGTCGGTGCGCAAGCCGCAGCCGAAGTAAGGCACACCTGGTACGTCTGTGAATGGCTCGGAACCGAGGTCGGTTCCGAGCCATTCGCCGTATGCGGGCTGTTACCAGGAGAGCTGACGGACGTAGTCGCTGTGTGGGGCGGGCGTGTGCGTACACGCTCGCCCCGTTCATATGTATGGACATCTGCTCAACCCATTGACCCGGAAGCAACCCCTCCGTAGCGTGCCCTGGTGCCCGCGTACGTGATTGCTGTTCACGTATGTGTCCATCGAGGGGAGACAACGATGTCAGAGGCCGTGATGCCCGACGCCGAAATGCCCGACGCCGAGCGTCGCGCGGTCGGCAAGTTCCTGCGCCGCATGATGCCGCTGCTGGTCCTGATGCTGCTGGTCAACCAGATGGACCGGACGAACGTCGGCTTCATCCAGGACGAGCTGCGGGCCGACGTCGGCGTCAGCGCCACGGCCTACGGGCTCGGGGCGGGCCTGTTCTTCATCGGATACGCCCTGTTCGAGATCCCGAGCAACATGATGCTGGAGCGCTTCGGCGCCCGGGTGTGGCTGACCCGCATCATGATCACCTGGGGCCTGGTGGTCGTGGCGATGTGCTTCATCCACAACGTGTGGATGTTCTACGGCCTTCGTTTCCTTCTCGGCGTCGCGGAGGCAGGCTTCTTCCCCGGCGTGATGCTCTACCTGACCCAGTGGCTGCCCGACTCCGCGCGGGGCCGGGGCAGCGCGATCTTCCTCGGCGGCTCGGCGACCGCGTACATCGTGACCGGTCCGATCACGGGCGCGCTGCTGGAACTGCACGGCATGGGCGGCATCGCCGGCTGGCGCTGGATGTTCGGGCTGGAGGGCGCCATCTCGATCCTCGTCGGATTCGTCGCCGGCTTCTTCCTGGTCTCCCGCATCGACGACGCCCGCTGGCTCACGCGGGAGGAGAAGGACGCGCTGGGCGCGGCGATCGCCCGCGACAAGAAGGCCCGCAGCCGAGAGCCCGAGGTCTCGCGGCTCCGGCTGCTGTTCCACCCCCAGGTCGCCCTGCTGACCGGCGTCTTCTTCGCGATGACCCTGACCGGATACGCCATCACCTTCTGGCTGCCCAGCCTGGTCGACGACATCGGCGGGCTGTCGTCCTTCCAGATCGGGCTGCTCACCGCCGTACCGTGGATCTGCGCCGTGATCGCGATGTACACGCTGAGCCACTTCACCGACGGCGCCCCGGACCGCCGCCCGTACCTGGCGATCGCCCTGGTCGTGTCGGCCGTGGGCACCTTCCTCGCCACGCTGGGCTCCCCCTGGTTCGGCCTCGCGGCCATCACGCTCGCCGCGGTCGGCAGCAAGTGCTCGGCCAGCATGTTCTGGCCGATGTCCCAGGCCGGCCTCGACCTGAGGATCGCCGCGCCGGGCCTGGCCCTGGTCAACTCCATCGGAAACCTGGGCGGCTTCGTCTCCCCCACCCTCTTCGGCTACCTCAAGGACACGACCGGCAGCACGAACGGCGGCCTGTACACGCTGTCCGCGGCGTCGCTGCTCGCGGTGGTCGGGGTCACCTTCGTCCGCCGGACCAGGGCGGCCGCCGCTCCGCTGCCGGAGACCGCGCCGGTGGCGCGGGAGAGCGCGAAGCGCGCGTGACCCGCGAGGGCCAGGGCCGGACAGGCCCTAGTCGGCCGGCGGCTCCGACGCCTCCTCCTCGAGGAGGCGTTCCGCGATGTCGTTCGCCCAGCTCTGGGCCCACTGACGGAGGGCCTGGACGGACTGCTCGTCGAGGCCGTGGACGGTGAAGTCGCGGTCGTCGAGCCACTCGATGCCCTCCAGACGGGACTGGAGGTCGGTGAGGTCGAAGGCGTCGTGGGCGTGGCGACGGCCCAGTTCCTCCAGTTCGGTCGGACTCCGGTGGGCCGCGGCGGCGTGGACGTCGACGAGGTCGCGGGCGGCGCCACGGTCGGCCAGTGCGCGGACCCTGGTCCCGATGACGTCCTCGAGGGAGAGGGCGGGGCCGAGGTCGGTGTCGACCGGCGGGTGCCAGAGGGTCTCCTTCAGCAGGTCGACCGTCTGTTCCTCGCCCGTGTCGGGGTCGGTGACGAGCAGGCGGGCGGAGAGCGGGTCGGTCTCCAGGGAGCGCACGGGCCAGCCGCGTTCCGCCAGGCCGGTGAGGACCGTGGCCGCGATGCGCTCCATGGGCTCGGCGGATTCGGTCGCCAGCTCCAGGTCCTGCACCCGCCGGTCGACCAGACCGTGCGCGCGGACCGCGTGGTCGCCGGCCAGGACGAGGGGGTAGGCGGCGCCGATGGTCAGGAGGTCGTGGAGGAGGCGGCTGGAGGCGGTGTCGTTCACGTAGCCGCCCGTGTGCGGGGGGTGTTCATAGGGGCGATTATCGCGGGGTGCGGATGCCGGTGCGCTTGGGCACGGCCGTGGATGCCCCAACGCTCAGCTGGGCCGTGGGTCAGTCCTGGTCCGAGACACCCTCCGGGGCCTCGACGAACAGGTCCTCCGCGCGTGAGACCGTGCCGACTCGTACGAGCCAGTCGTTGAGGCGATCGAGGTCGGTGCATGTGGTGATGCGCTCGCGAACGTCGTCGGTGATCGGAAGACCGCGTCCTTCCAATACGAGCAGGAGCGCGTTGGCTTCACCCCGGGCCTCGCCCTCAGCCCTGCCTTCCAGGTACGTCTCCTCAAACAGCGTCCTGTGGCCCGGGAAGTGGGTGGTGTAGCCCTTCATCAGCTTTCTCCATTTCTCCTTGGCCGGAGTGTCCTCCAGACCGACTTCCACCACCTCGCCCGCCCGGTCGCGGGACTTCATTCATCGCCTCGCGAAGGAGTTGTAGACGTGGTCCAGTGGCAGAAGTCGTCCTTCTCAAGCGGCTCGGACGGGTCGTCCTGCGTGGAACTGGCCGCCGCCGAAGGCAACCTGCTCCGCGAAAGCGACGACCCCACCCGAATGCTCCCCGTCACCCCCACCGCTCTCACCGCCCTCCTCGACCGCCTCCGAGGTCAGTAGACGAACGCGACCATGGGGCTTTCGTCCAGCGGATCCTTCACATCGGGCTGGGCAGAGTCCTTCGGCACCACCTTCACGGTGACCTGATACTCGGTTCCCCGTACCAGCTCGGCGGCCGGGACTTCCCACTCCCCCCACTGCTTCACATGAGCGCCTCGCGGGTGGGCGACCTGGTCGTCGGATCCCAGGGTCCTGTTCGTCGGGTAGACGGCGTGCTCTCCAGCCCTGTCCTTCAGCCAGACGTGGACGTCAACCTGCGCGGTGCCCTCAGTGGCGCGCCACTCCGCGATCATGTAGACCCGGTCACCCTCGCGCCTCCAGCAGGGGCGGGCCTCCACCTTGGGCACGATGGTCGGCTTCCAGGATCGGCGGCACTGGTGCTCGGGCGCCGGGTTCTCCCGGGACGGGGAGCGTACGGAGGCACTCGGGGTCCGGGTGGCTGGTGTCGGTGACGGTTCGGGGTGTGCCACGGCCTTGGCCGGCGGGGCCGCAGGCGTGGCGGGGGCGGACGGCCGCGAGGTGGTCGAGCGGGAGGCGGAGGGCGAGGCGGACGACGACGACGCGACCGACGCGGTCCGCATGGCCGGTGCGTCCGGGCGCGGCGCGTCGGTCGTGGCCTTGGCGTCCTCGGACGAGACCGATCGCAGCAGCAGCCATGTTCCGCCGGCTCCTGCAAGGAGAACCAGGACGGCAGCCATCGCCGTCAAGGATCCGGTCAGCGCGTACAGGGCGGGCTTCCGCCGGTTGGGCTTGGCTGTGCTCGGCGGAACCGGCGGAGCCGACCCGCGGTAGTAGTACTCGTGGAAGGTCTGGTCGCCGCTCGCCTGGTACGCCCGGCCTTTGTCGGACGGTGTCGATGTGAAGGTCGACGCATGCCCCGTCGGTCGTTCGGTCATCGTTCGGCGGGGCCGGCGTTGAAGACGACCGGTGCGGGGTGCGGCTGCGAGGGCAGGGACGGGAGGAGCACCTCGTCCGGCACGCGCCGTACGTCCTGGGCGACGTCCGGGCGTGCGGCGAGCAGGTGGAGGAAGTCGGCCCGCCAGTCGTCGGCCATTGCTTCCGCGAGGGCATCCGCACCGGGGCCCTCGAGCAGTTCCCTTACCTCCAGAAGCTCGGTTCGCTCCCAGGCATCGGTGGTGAGCGCGGTCACGACCGCGGTACCGGCTGTCGAGGCGAGTGCCATCAGTTCGGCATCCACGCTCCACCCCTCTCTCATGACGCAGTGCAGGGCCGACATCCTAGGGGACAAATCCCCCGAGAATGGGGCCAGTTGACGCCTTTAGGGTGATGCGATGACAGATGTTGACGTATGTCGTGTTGCGAAATCCTGGTGCCGGACGCTTCCGCCCGGCCAGGGGCCCGTCGTGTGCCGGGGTCCTCGGGTTCGCTCTGTAACGCTTTTCGCGCCTCGGTCCAAGAACAAGTGAAGTGCCTTTGAAGACTCCGGTGTACCTCCGAGGATGAGGACCGGGGTGCCTCCGACGAGAAGGAGACGCCTGTGGATGGCGCGGAACGGTTACGGGGTGGGCCCGCCGCGGTGGTACGTGATCCGCAGCTCTTCGAGGAGTTCTATCGGCGCCACGTGGACGCGGTGATGCGTTTCGTGGCCCGGCGTGTCGACGACCCGCACACCGCAGCCGACCTGACGGCCGAGATCTTCCTCGCCGTCCTCGACTCGGCCCACTCCTACCGGCCCCGCCTCGGCAGCGAGACGGCCTGGCTGTACGGCATCGCGCGCAACGTCGTGTCGTCGGAGCGCCGCCGGGTCGCCCGGGAGGCGGAACGCGATCTGCGCTTCTCCGGGCGGCGGTTGCTGGAGGCCGATGACATTCTCCGCATCGAGGACAGACTCGACGCGGAGAGCCCCGGGCGGCGCGTCCTGGCCGCGCTGGCGAGGCTTCCCGAGGGCGAGCGGGCCGTCATGGAGCTGATCGCGGTGGACCAGCTCACGGTCACGGAGGCGGCGGCCGCGCTGGGCATCCGCCAGGTCACGGCCCGGGTCCGGCTGCACCGGGCACGCAAGGCGCTGCGGGAGGAGGCGGATTCCAAGGCCGCGGCGACGAATTCCGCGACCGTACAGGCAAGTTCCCCGGGAGCGGGGACGCCGGACGCATCGCTGTTGAACGTCGCAGGGGGAGAAGCGTGAGCACAAGGACGACGTTCGAGGACCGGCTCCTGGATGAACTGCAGAG
Organism: Streptomyces sp. NPDC002838; assembly: GCF_040295365.1. Classification (NCBI taxonomy): domain Bacteria; kingdom Bacillati; phylum Actinomycetota; class Actinomycetes; order Kitasatosporales; family Streptomycetaceae; genus Streptomyces; species Streptomyces sp. NPDC002838. Next base: position 90,206 of record NZ_JBEOVF010000022.1, read on the forward strand.
GGAGATCGAGCTGCGCGAGGCCGGAGTGTGCCGGACCGGCCCGGCTGAGGTCGGAACGGGCGACGGCAAGCCGAAGGCTTCCGTGCGCCGTCTGTTCGCCCCGCGCCGCATCGCCGTCGTTGCGGCGGCCTGCGCGGCGGCCTGGCTCGCCACGGTGGTCGTGCCCGGCTCGCCGGCCGACTCGACGGCATACGCGGTGGAGCGCCACGGCGACGGCAGGGTGACGCTCACCGTCAAGGACCAGGACATCGGCATCGAGGCCCAGCGCGAACTCGCGAGGAGAGTGCGCCCGTGGGGCATTGACGTGACCGTTGACGTGCTCGCTCCCGGCTACGTATGCGAGCGCAGCAAAGTCACCTCCCCGGTCGCGGCGGTTGATGAACACGGCAACCGGGTACCGGTCATTCCCTTTCAGGCCGGCTGGGACGTCATCCTGCGCCAGGGCAACGTACTGGCCTTCGAGAACACCAGGGGCGGCTCCCGGCCGCGCGCGGTCGAGTTCTACAAGACCAAGAGCGAGGCCGAGCCCTGCGTTCCGATGAAGGTCGCCCTGCCGGACGACCAGCCGACGGATTGACCGAAGCGCGTCGACGCCCGCGGAGCCGAGGCTCCGCGGGCCGCAAGACAAACCGGGCCGAACAGTCACATGGCGCACGGTCAGCCCGCAGCGCGGGCGACGGGCATGGCGAGCAGCTCGCCCCCTCTTTCGCCCCGGCTTGAACCAGGCGCAGCCACTGAACATCACACGGGTGATCGCGGCGTAAAACGCCTCATCAGGCGTGTCCTGTCCGCCGCCACCCTGCGGCCGCATCTTCGACGGCCGGATCAAACGCTCGGCGATCTCCCCGGCCCCGTGCGGAACACGGCCGCACCGCCCCATGACCAGCCAACGAACGCCTGACCAAAGAGGACTCGGCCTACGTATGGAACCCCCGCCCCTCGTCCCTCCTTCGCCGCGTAAGTCACCGTCCGTAACATCACGGTCACCCGTCTCCGCCGTGCCGGTCGGCCTGTCGCGGTTGGGCTGGCTGGACGCGTTGCGTGGCATCGCGGCACTCGTCGTGGTGTTCGACCACTCGTCGTACTCCTTCATGGCGGAGTTCCGGGGGGAGTTGATGCCCGAATTCAACACCAGCCGGTACGGCATCATGGTGTTCTTCCTGGTGAGCGGCTACATCATCCCAGCGTCGCTGGAGCGCCGGGGCTGTGTCCGGACGTTCTGGATCGGACGGATCTTCCGTGTGTACCCACTGTGGGCGAGCGTCGTCACGGTAGTCCTTGCCCTCAACCTCGTAGGCATCGCGGAGATGCGTGCCTTCGGTCAGCAGAGCGCTGCCACGGTGGCTGCCGCGCACGTCACCATGCTCCAGGAGTTGCTGGGGACCCCCAATCTCCTGCTCATCCTGTGGACGCTCTCGTACGAGATGGCCTTCTACCTACTGGTCGTCGCTCTCTTTACGGTCCGCCTGCACCAGCGGTCGTCGGCGGTGGCCATCACCCTGGCCGTGCTGGCCACCGTGAGCGCGGCGGCAGGGGTCGTGCTGCCGGCCTCCGCCCTCTCGGGCGTGGTCGGCACCGGCCCGCTGGTCGCGCTTGCCTCGATCGCCATGGTGACCGCCATCTGCTGTGCGAGCGCCAGGTCACCCGTGCTTCGGGTGTTCGGGGGCGTGTTGGGCGGGGTGCTGGCGCTCGTCCTGGTTCCTCTCAACGGCACGGTCCCCCTGTGGGAGAGCCTGGTGATCCTCGCCGTGATGTTCCTCGGCACCGCCGTCCACCGGGCCGAGCACGGTCAGAACACCTGGCGGTACACGGCCTTCACAGTCGTCGTCGTGGTTGCCTGCGCCGTGGGGAGTGCGTACCGGTACGGCGACGGGTCCCATTTCACCCGGCGCGGCTGGATCGTGGCATTCCTGCTGGCCGTACTCACCTTCGGTGTCGGACTGACGCTGCGCCGCCGGCACATACCACGCCCGCTGATTCGACTGGGAACCATCAGCTACTCGGTCTACCTGGTGCATCCGGTGCTGCTGGCGGTGACCGACGGCACGGTCGGCCGGTGGCGGCAAGACAATCTCGTTCTCGAAGTGGCGTTCTTCGCCGTGCTGCTGCCGCTGTGCGTGCTGACCTACCGCTACATCGAGGTGCCGAGCCAGACATGGGGCCGCAAGTTGGCACGTCGCGTGCAGCCGCCGTGACGAGCACCCGTGCCACACCGCCTTCTAACCTCGCCGTGGATGGTGGGAGAGACCAGAGCCCGACTCGCGCGTGAGCCGGGCGAGATAGGAGTCCAGGCGTTGGACACGCCCCGGGACGGCTTCCCGGAGGTTCCACCAGCGGATGGCCGCGATCTCCTCGTTGGCCTGGAACTCCCGAATATCGGTGGTACGGCCTGCGAACAACGCCGCGTACTCAGCTCGCTGGTCGGGCGCGAGTACGAAGCCCGCGTAGCCGATGAACCGTAACGGTCCGTCGGGCTCTTGACCGCTCTCTTCCAGCAACTCGCGTGCGGCCGCCTGGCGAGGGGATTCGCCTTTCTCCACCCGCCCACCGGGCAGTTCCCAGCCCTGGCGGAACCGATCGAAGACCATGAGGACACGGTCGGCGTGCCAGATGGCGACCAATGCCGCCGGCAGTGGCGCGTCAGACGGTGGCGCGCCTTCGGCCCCGCGTGCGAAGGAGACCAAGGCGTTGCCTCGATCATCGACTGCGAGCGGGGGGACAGGGGGATGCGGCACCTCGCTATGATTCCCCGTCCATCTCCGTGCAAGTCCGCTCGATCACGACGGATGGAACGCCGACGCCGTGAGCGAGTTTCGGAACAGCCGTCTCTGGGGTGTTCATCGCGGAAGTCCACTGGTCGGCCCGGAGGCGCCATGTCCCTGCAGATGAAGTTGAGCGCGATAACACTCGACTGCCCTGATCCGCTGGCTCTGGCGGGGTTCTATCAGCAGGCCACCGGCCTCGAACCCCACCCGAAGTCGAATGCCGACTTCGCCGGTCTCAACCGTGAGGATGGACTCCTTATCGGCTTCCAACGGGTCGACGATTACCGGGCTCCGCGCTGGCCTGACCAGACCGTTCCCCAGCAGCTCCACATCTGCTTCAAGGTCGGGGAGGACTTGGAGGAGGCCGAGGCCCGGCTGCTGGAGCTGGGCGCGGGCAAGCCGGATCACCAGCCTCATGGGGCCAAGGCGCGGGTTCTCACCGATCCGGCTGGGCACCCCTTCTGCATCGTCAGAGGCTGACTGGGGGATTCAGGAGGGCTTCGATCTGTCTGGCTGTGGCCGTGATGGCCGTGATGGTCGTGCGGCTGGTGCCTCGCAGGAGTGCCTGCTTCGGGCCAGATGCGATCTGATCACCCACCTTCCGGGCCCCGGCCAGCAGCCCGCAGCCGTCGGCGAACACCTCCACCAGGCGGGCAGCGAACTCCGGGCGGTGCACCCGCGGAGGCCGGTAGCCGGCCAGCCACCGCACGTTCGCCATCAGCATCGCATCCGGCGTCCCCACTCGCGTGAAGTCCCAGCCCACCGACGGGCAGGTCGCCGCCGCCACGGCGAACATCGCCGCATCCTCCGGCCCGGTGCGCAGAGACAGGCAACGTCGAGCTGAAGTCCCGGGCGTCCCGCGTGACGGAGATGCCGGCGGCGAGCTACCGCGCCACGAACTGCGTCAGGATCGCCTGCACCTCGTAGATGTCGACCCCCTTGGTGAACGTCTTCTCCACCGGCACCGAGTTGCCCGAGATCCAGATCTTCAGCTCGGCGTCGAGGTCGAAGGTGCCGGCCGTCTCCACCGCGAAGTGGGTGATGCTGCGGTACGGGATGGAGTGGTACTCCACCTTCTTGCCGGTGATGCCCTGCTTGTCGACCAGGATCAGGCGCCGGTCGGTGAACAGGATGACGTCACGGACCAGCTGATACGCCGCCTGCACCTGCTCACCGGCGCCCAGCAGCCGCGCGTAGTCCTGCTGTGCCTGACCCGGATCGACGGTGTGCGCGTTGCCGAACAGTGCCATGAGTGGATCCCCCCACTTGTCCGAGTAAGTCACTTGCTTCACGTGATCTTCGCAATTTATAGCGCCTTGGGTGAGGCTGCGGATAGAGGTGCGATCAATTTCCGCGACCCCGGCAACCCTTGAGTGCCCGGCGGCCACTGAGGAGCCGTAAGCCCCGTTCACCGGAGCTTCACCTCCCGCACATGCTCCACCATCATGTAAGGACTCCCTGTGGCATCTGCCTCTCACCGCCGGTCTCTCCGCAAGCGGCGCACCGTCGTCGTGACCGCCGCCGTCGCGGCCGCAGGTGTCGGCGCCGGCTTATTCGTGATGAACGCGAACGCCGACGCCGTCGACCTGTACCACCAGGCGCTGCCCGCCAAGGACGGCTGGGCGGCCTCCGGGTCCGGTACGACCGGTGGCGCCAAGGCCGACTCCGCGCACACGTACACCGTGTCCACCCGCGCGCAGCTCGTGAAGGCGCTGGGGTCGGTCTCCGACACCACCCCGCGGATCATCAAGGTCAAGGGCACCATCGACGCCAACACCGACGACTCGGGCAAGAAGCTGAGCTGCGCCGACTACGCCGCCGGTACCGGGTATTCGCTGGCCTCGTACCTGAAGGCCTACGACCCCGCCACCTGGGGCAAGAAGGCGCCGTCCGGCACGCAGGAGAACGCCCGCGAGGCCGCCGAGGCCAAGCAGAAGAAGAACATCGTCTTCAGGGTGCCCGCCAACACCACCATCGTGGGCGTCCCCGGTACGAACGCCGGGATCAAGGGCGGCAGCCTCCAGGTGCAGAACGTGGACAACGTCATCGTCCGCAACCTCACCTTCGCCGCCACCGAGGACTGCTTCCCGCAGTGGGACCCGACGGACGGTTCGGCGGGCGAGTGGAACTCCAACTACGACTCCGTCACCCTGCGCGGGGCGACCCATGTGTGGGCGGACCACAACACGTTCACCGACGCCCCCTTCTTCGACAGCGCGGAGAAGACGTACTTCGGCCGCAAGTACCAGATCCACGACGGCGCCCTCGACATCACCAACGGCTCCGACCTGGTGACCGTGGAGCGCAACCAGTTCACCAATCACGACAAGACGATGCTGATCGGCAGCAGCGACACCGACAGCACCGGCAAGCTGCGCGTCTCCATCCACCACAACGTGTGGAAGGGCATCGTGCAGAGGGCGCCGCTGGCCCGTATCGGCCAGATCCACCTCTACAACAACTTCTACGACACGACCACGCTCAACGGCTACGCGGCCAAGTACAGCCTCGACTCGCGGGCCAAGGCCCAGGTCGTGGCCGAGCACAACGCCTGGAAGCTGCCCTCCGGCGCGAAGGCCGCCAAGCTGCTCAGCGGCGACGGCACGGGGTCGGTCGCGGGCGGCGGCAACCTCGTCAACGGCACGGCCACCGACATCGTCGCCGCGTACAACGCCGCGAACTCGAAGAAGCTGAAGACGACGGTGAACTGGACGCCGACGCTCACGGCGGGCCTGGAGAAGTCGGCGAAGAGCCTGCCGACGGCGCTGGTGACCACGACGGGCGCCGGGGTTCTCTCCTGACCGCGTCCTGAAGACAGGGGAAGGGCTCGGGACTTGACGTCCCGGGCCCCTCTCACCAGGCACGGCAAGGACGCGGCCCGCAGAGGGCAGGTCACTCCGTGGCGCCGCCGAAGCGCTCCTTGTACGTCTCCAGGTCCTCGTCCGTGATCTTGGTGAAGAGGACCGGGGGGACCGTGAAGGGCGTGCCGGCCGGGACGGAGGACAGGGTGCGGGCCTCGTCGGCCGTGACCCACTGGGCCGTGTCGTCGGGCAGGGAGAACGCCGAGCGCATGGCCTTCGCCGAGGCCGGGATGAAGGGCTCCGATACCACCGCGTAGAGGTGGATGAGGTTCATCGCCGTGCGGAGGGTCAGGGCCGCGCCCTCGGGATTGGTCTTGATCTCCAGCCAGGGGGCCTTCTCCTCCAGGTAGGAGTTGCCGGCCGACCACAGGGCGCGCAGGGCGGCGGCCGCCTTGCGGAACTGGATGGCCTCCATCTGCTCCTCGTACTCCGCGAGCAGGCGGACGATCTCCTCGCCCAGCTTGGCCTCCGCCTCGCCGGGCTCGCCGCCCGCGGGGACGTCGTCGCCGAAGCGCTTGCGGGAGAAGGACAGGACGCGGTTGACGAAGTTGCCGAGGGTGTCGGCGAGGTCCTTGTTCACCGTGGCTGTGAAGTGCTCCCAGGTGAACGACGCGTCGTCCGACTCGGGGGCGTTCGCCATCATGAAGTAGCGCCAGAAGTCGGCGGGCAGGATCTCCAGCGCGTCGTGTGTGAAGACGCCGCGCCGCTGCGAGGTGGAGAACTTGCCGCCGTAGTAGTTCAGCCAGTTGAAGGCCTTGATGACGTCGACCTTCTTCCACGGCGCGCGGGTGCCCAGCAGGGTCGCCGGGAACATCACGCTGTGGAAGGGGACGTTGTCCTTGCCCATGAACTGCGTGTAGTGGACGTCCGCCTCGGACTCCCACCACCAGGAGCGCCAGTCGCGGGTGCCGGTCGGGTCCTGGTCCGCCCACTCCTTCGTCGAGCCGATGTACTCGATCGGCGCGTCGAACCAGACGTAGAAGACCTTGCCCTCCGCCGCCAGGTCCGGCCAGGTGTCGGCCGGGACCGGGACACCCCAGTCCAGGTCACGGGTGATCGCGCGGTCGTGCAGGCCCTCCGTCAGCCACTTGCGGGCGATGGAGGAGGCGAGGACCGGCCAGTTGTCGGCGCGCTCGTCGACCCAGGTCTCGACCTCGCCGGCGAGGGCGGACTGGAGCAGGAACAGGTGCTTGGTCTCGCGGACCTCCAGGTCACTGCTGCCGCTGATCGCCGAGCGGGCGTCGATCAGGTCGGTGGGGTCCAGGACGCGGGTGCAGTTCTCGCACTGGTCGCCGCGGGCCTTGTCGTAGCCGCAGTGGGGGCAGGTGCCGATGATGTAGCGGTCGGGGAGGAAGCGGCCGTCGGCGTTGGAGTACACCTGGCGGATCGCCCGCTCCTCGATGAAGCCGTTCGCCTTCAGCTCGCGGGCGATCTCCTGCGTGATCTCGCGGTTCTGCGGGGAAGAGCTGCGGCCGAAGTAGTCGAAGGCCAGGTCGAAGCCGTCGTATACGGCCTTCTGGGCGTCGTGGGCCTGCGCGCAGAACTCGTCGACCGGGATGCCCTGCTCCTTCGCGGCCAGCTCGGCCGGGGTGCCGTGCTCGTCGGTCGCGCAGATGTAGAGGACGTCGTGGCCGCGCTGGCGGAGGTACCGGGAGTACACGTCCGCCGGGAGCATGGACCCCACCATGTTGCCCAGGTGCTTGATCCCGTTGATGTACGGAAGGGCGCTGGTGATGAGGTGTCGAGCCATCGGGGGCTGCTCCCAGGTCGGGTGGTTTTACGAGGCTTGCGTACGAACCTTGAAATCGTAGCCGACATGGGTGGGCCGCCCGCCTCCCGTTTTGCGGGGTGGGAGGCGGGCGGCGGGTCATCCGACGATTGGGCGGCGGTTACGGGCGCCAGGTGGCCAGTACGCCTTCGTACAGCTCGGTGTCCGTGAGCTCGCGGGGGGTCGGGCCCGCGTGGAAGAAGGACGTGTTGTCGGTCTTCAGTTTGCGGAGGTAGTCGAAGGCCTTGTTGTCGGGCTCGCCGAAGGCGACGAAGGAGAAGAAGACGGAGGGGTGGCTCTTGGCGGCGTCCGTGAGGGATTGGGTGGCCGGGGTCTTGGCGTCGGGGGCGCCGTCCGTCTGGAAGACGACCAGGGCGGGGGTGGTGGGGTCCGCCTTGGTGTGGTGCGTGAGGACGTCCTCCACCGCCGCGTGGTAGCTGGTACGGCCCATGCGGCCGAGGGTGGCGTGTACGTCGTCGATCTTGTTCTCGTGGTCGGTGAGGGTGAGGTCGGCGGTGCCGTCCACTTCCGTGGAGAAGAAGGTGACGTGGACCGTGGCCTCGGGGTCCAGGTGGGCGGCGAGGGCGAGGGTCTGCTCGGCGAGGGCCTGGGCTGAGCCGTCCTTGTAGTACGAGCGCATGGAGGCGGAGCGGTCGAGGACGAGGTAGACCTTGGCTCGGGTGCCGGTGAGGTTCTTGGTCTTGAGGGTGGTGGCGGCGGCCTTGTAGGCGGTGACCAGGCCGGGGGCGCGGGACTTGAGGCGGGTGGGGGTGGTGGCGGGCTTTCCGGTGACGGCCTCGGCTTCGCCTTCGGCCCCGCCTTCGGCGGCCAGCGGTTCGGAGGTGGGGGTCGGTGCGGGCCCCGGCTGCGGGGCGTCGTCTACGGCCTCGGCTTCGCCTTCGGCCTTGTCGTTCCCACCCGCACCACCCGTGCTGCCTTCGTCGTCGGGTGCGGGTGGCCCCTGTGGGGCGGCCTCGCCGTCGGCGGCCGACGGTTCGGGGGTGGGGGCCGGCTCGGGGGTGACCTCGGCGGTCGGCTCCGGCTCCGGCTGCGGTTCCGGTTCGGTGACCGGCTCGGGCTCGGGGGCGACGACCTCTGCGACCGGCTCGGGCTTCTCCTCCGGTTCGGGTTCCGGCGTGGTCTCTGCGACCGGCTCGGGCTTCTCCTCCGGTTCGGGTTCCGGCGTGGTCTCTGCGATCGGCTCGGGCTTCTTCTCCGGTTCGGGTTCCGGCGTGGTCTCTGCGATCGGCTCCGGCTCCGGCTCCACATCCTCGGCGGCCACCGGCTCGGGGCTGGGCTCCGGCTCAGGAACGGCCGCCGCAGCCTCCAGCGGCTCCTCGGCCACCGCTTCCTTCTCTACCGGCGCCTCGACGGCCGGTTCCTCGACGGCCGGTTCCTCCGCGGCCGGCTCCGGCGTCGGCTCGGGCTCCTCCGCCTTTGCCTCCTCCGCCTTTGCCGCCTTCGCCTTCTCCGTCGGCTTCGTCGGGGACGGGACCGTCACCTTGTCGAAGGCGGCCGCGACCAGGTCGTGCTCCTCCTGCGTGGACAGGGTGGAGGTCCGGGGCTCGGGCACCTGTGCCGTGGCCGGTGCCGTCGGCTTCGGCTCGGGGGTGGGCTCCGTCGACGGGGACGGGACCTTCGGCTCCGCCTCCTGCGCGGCAACCTGCTCCGCCTCCGGCGAAACAGTCCGCTCGGCCTCCTGCGAAGGAACCGCCTCGGACGCAGTCACCTTGCGTGACCGGCTGAATGCGTTCCGCAAGAGAGTGAGAATGCCCATGTGCGCAACCCTTCGCGTGAGTTGAAGCCCGTCAATCGCTGGCCAGGACGGACACGTAAGGTTAGCGGCCCCAGATGGCGATCTTGGGCAGGGGCGGGCACCGACCGCCCCTGACGTCAAGGCCTACATCAGGACGCCGTCGGCCGACAGCTTGGCAGGACCGCCAACTGGGTTACATCCACCCCGGGTTCACTCTCAGTTCACCGTCGCGCCCCGCTCCCGCACAAACGCACCCCTACCGTCCGTCACGCCGGATTAAAGGGGAAGCAAATGGGGAGAGCAAAAGTGCGCATGCAGTTGCCGTTGATCAGCACCTCGAACGAGCCGCATTCTGGCGGACGATCCGCCCTGACCTGCCGTTTCCGGTGTGGTGACGCCTGTTTCCACGAGGCGCCCAACACCTCCGCCAACACGTACGTCGGCGACGTCATCGCCGGCGCGCTCAGCCGCCGTTCGATGATGCGGGCCGCCGCCGTCGTCACCGTGGCCACCGCCGCCGGTGCCGCCGTGGCCCAGCCCGTCGCCGCGGCCGAAAACAGCGCCGGGAGCGGGACGACGACGTACAAGCCGGGCAGCTCCAAGGGGGCCCGTGGGCTGCGGTTCGCCGCCGTCGCGCCCAACACCGCCGATGTCGTGACCGTGCCGGACGGGTACCAGCAGAACGTCGTCATCCGCTGGGGCGAGCCCATCCTGCGCGGCGCGCCCGCCTTCGACCCGGACAAGCAGACCGCCGCCGCCCAGGCCGGTCAGTTCGGGTACAACAACGACTTCCTCGCCCTGCTGCCCCTTCCGGGGGAGCGGAATCGGCAGCTGCTCGTCGCCAATCACGAGTACACCGATGAGGTGCTCATGTTCCGGGGGTACGACAGCGCCAACCCCACCCGTGAACAGGTCGAGATCGCCTGGGCCGCTCATGGGCTGTCCGCCGTCGTGGTGGAAGGGGACCGGAAGAGCGGGAAGCTCACCGCCGTGTCCCGGCATCCGCTCAACCGTCGCGTCACCGCCACCACCGAGTTCCGGCTCACCGGGCCCGCCGCCGGGTCCGAGCTGCTGAAGACCTCCGCCGACCCTTCCGGGCGCAAGGTCCTCGGCACCCTCAACAACTGCGCGGGCGGCACGACCCCCTGGGGTACGACCCTCCACGGCGAGGAGAACTTCAACCAGTACTTCGCCAACGCCGGCCGTGCCACCGACAAGCGGTACGGGATCGGTACCGGGGCGAGCGAGCGCAAGTGGGAGCGGTTCGACAAGCGGTTCGACGTCGCCCAGGAGCCGAACGAGGTGCACCGCTTCGGGTACGTCGTCGAGCTCGACCCGTACGACCCCACCTCCACCCCCCGCAAGCACACCGCGCTCGGCCGGTTCAAGCACGAGGGTGCGACCGTGCGGCTCACCCACGACGGGCGGCCGGTCGTGTACTCCGGTGACGACGAGCGGTTCGACTACATGTACAAGTTCGTCGGCGGCAAGCGGATGAAGCAGGGGCACAGCAGGGCCGTGCGGGAGCACAACCTGAGCCTGCTCGACGAGGGCACGCTGTACGTCGCCAAGCTCACCGGTGACTCCCCCGCCATCGAGATCGACGGCACGGGCAAGCTCCCGGCCGACGGCGAGTTCGACGGCAGTGGCGAGTGGATCCCGCTGGTCACCGCGACCGCCAAGGGTGCCGTCTCGCACGTCGAGGGCATGACCGCCGAGGAGGTCTGCGTCTTCACGCGCCTCGCCGGTGACAAGGTCGGCGCGACCAAGATGGACCGGCCCGAGGACATCGAGCCGAACCCGCACACCGGCAAGGTGTACGTCGCCCTGACCAACAACTCCAACCGCGGTGTCGGTACGAACGCCAAGGCGGACGAGGCCAACCCGCGCAACGCCAACAAGCACGGTCACGTCCTGGAGCTGACCGAGCGCTGGAACCGGGCCGACAGCACCAAGTTCGCCTGGTCGCTGTTCCTGGTCGCCGGTGACCCGAAGGACCCGGCGACCTACTTCGCCGGCTTCCCGAAGGACAAGGTCAGCCCGATCTCCTGCCCGGACAACGTGGCCTTCGACCCGTACGGCAACCTGTGGATCTCCACCGACGGCGCCCAGCTCGGCTACCACGACGGCCTCTTCGGCGTCGCCACGAAGGGCGACCGGCGCGGTGAGCTCAAGCAGTTCCTGACCATGCCGAAGGGCGCGGAGACCTGCGGTCCGATCATCCAGGACCGGCGCGTGCTCGTCGCCGTACAGCACCCCGGCGAGCTCGACGGCGCGAGCGTCGAGAAGCCCGCCAGCACCTGGCCCGACGGGCCCGGCAAGCTCGTCCGCCCGGCGGTCGTGGCGGTGTGGCGCAAGGACGGCTGCGACATCGGCGTGTAAGCGGCAACACCCCCGGCGATCGCGTCCTGGGGCCTGTCCGGCGGATCAGGTCGCAGGAAATCGGCGGTGACCCATCAACGCGGTGAGCGGGGTCTGGTGCGTCCAGCTGCAAGGCGGAGGAGGGAGTCGAAGCGGAGCTTCGGCGACCGACGGCAACGCGGCGGATGGGCGTGCCAGAGCCCTGAGAGACCTCAGTGCGGTGACGCGATCGCCCGCGCCGCCGCCACCTCCTGCCTGAGCGGCTCCAGCACGCTGCCGGACGGCGCGGTGAGGTCCGTACGCACCGCGTACAGCACCTCCACCTCCCGCAGCCCCTCCGCCAACTCCCGCAGCTGCAAGGCAACCTGGCCCACCTCGGCCTCCGCCGGCGGCGGCGCCCCGTGCCGTACCCGCACCCGGGCCGCCGTCGTCGCGTCCACGATCCGTTCCACGGCGACGACCAGCGGCCACCAGGCCGCGGCGTGGCGGCCGGTGGGCGGCGGCTCGGTCAGGGCGCGCTGGAACTCCGTACGGACGACGGAGAGGTCGCGGTAGAGGCGGCGGCGCATGCGGGCGCGGGCGGGTGGGTCGACGGCCGCGACCCCCGGCGCGCCGAACGCGCCCTCCACATAGCGCGCGGTGTCCGCGACCGCGTCCGCGAGGCGGTCGCCGACGCGGGTGTGCCAGCTCTCCGGCCAGAGGAGATAGCCCGCCACGAGAGCGATCCCGCAGCCGATGAGCGAGTCCACCAGGCGAGGCAGCAGCAGGGCCGTGCCCTGGTGGTTCAGGACGTCCGAGAGGAGGAGGATCACCGGGGTGATCGCCGCCGTCTGGTAGCCGTACCCGCGTGGCGTGAGGGCCGGGATCAGCGGGGCGAGCAGCAGCATCACCGGTACGTCCCACCAGCTCCGCGGCACCTCCGCGAGGACCGCGGCCGCGACCACCAGTCCGGCCACCGTGCCCAGCGCGCGCAGCAGCGCCCGGGAGAAGACCGAGCCGAAGTCGGGCTTCAGGACGAAGGTGATGGTCAGGGCCACCCAGTACGAGCGGGGGACGGAGACGATCGAGACGAGGGCCTGGGCCAGGCCGATGCAGAGGGCGAGGCGCAGGCCGTAGCGCCAGGAGGCCGCGGAGAGGGCCACGTTGCGGGCGGCGCGGGCCGCGCGGATGCTCAGGGCGGCCGGGCGGCCCAGGCGGTCGTCGATGCCTCGCGGGTCCACGTCCGGTGAGGTCACGACCTCGGCCGCGTGGCGCAGGGAGTGGTCGACCGCCCGCGAGGTCTCGGTCACCGGGACGGGGAGCTTGAGGCCTATCGGCCCGGTGTAGCCGGTCTCCACGGCCTGGGCGAGGTGGCGTACGGCCTCCGGTGCCTCGGGCGGAAGGGGACGGCCGGCGAGGTGGGCGGCCGGGGCGGCCTCCACGACGGGGGTGATGGCGTTCAGCTGGGCGAGCAGGCGGGTCAGTTCGGGGCTGCGGCCGTGGTGGCGGGCGCGGCGGGCGAGGACGAGGTCGTAGGCCTGGTTGAGGGACTGGGTGACGGCGTGGCGGGCCTCGTCGTACTCCTCCGTCCGGTCCGTGCCGCTGACGGCGAGCAGGTCGGCCACCGTCCGGTAGGCGTTCGCGACCGCCGCCCGTTCCGGCACCCCCGACCTGAGTGGCCAGGCCAGCAGCGCGAGGGCCAGGACGAGCAGCCCGCCGCCGGACATCAGGGCCGGGGGCAGCCACCACTCGCCGGGCATGGCGAGGCCCGCGCCCACCACGGAGTTCAGGAGCAGCAGCAGTCCCGACACGGAGGCCACCGCGCCGATCGTCGAGATCATCCCGGAGACGAGCGCGACGCCGGTGACGGCGGCGACGGCGAGCCAGCCGTGGCCGTACACCAGCGAACCGAGCGTGATGCCCACGGCGCCGAAGAGCTGCGGGATCGCGATGTTGAGGATCCGCATGCGATAGGCGTCGGCGGTGTCGCCGATGACGCCGGAGAGGGCGCCCATGGAGGCGATGGCGCCGTAGGCCGGCTTGTCGGCGGCGATGCCGATCGCCAGCGGGAGGGCCATGGCGACGGCGGCGCGGGCGACGGCGGGCCAGTTGACCGGCGCGGGCTGTGCTTGGAGGTTCCTCACCAGCCAGTCGGGAGGCGTGAGGCCGATGGGGAACTCTCGGGACATGCGCCCATTATGGGCAGCCCTTTTCGGCTCTCATCCCCGCTGGTGAAGCGTGACGTCCACGACCAGCGCGCGGTGGTCGGTGTCGGCGAGGTCGAGGAAGCGGGCGTCGGGTGCGGAGAAGTCCGGCGAGAGGAGGACGTGGTCGATCTGGGCGCCGAGGGTGGGGGCCGTGCGGGCCGGCCAGGTGGGCGTGCGGTCGGATCTGGCGAGGCGGGCGGCGTCGCGCAGGCCGGTGTCGAGGATGCGGCGGAAGGCGGCGTGGTCCTGGGAGGCGTTGAAGTCGCCGGCCAGGATGGTGGGGGCCTTGGCGTTGCCGGCGGCGAAGTCGCGGAGCGCGCCCAGCTCGCGTCGCCAGACGTCGGTCTGGCCGGGCAGTGGGGGCATGGGATGCGCGAGCTGGAGCCGTACGGCGTTCCCGCGCACGTCGGCGACGGCTCCGGGCATGCCCATCGTGCCGGGGACGCCGTCGGTGCCGTCGAGGGGGAAGCGGCTGAGGATGACGGATCCTTCGGAGCCGCCCGCCTCGACGGCCTGCCGGTGCGGGTAGGCGGTGCCGAGGGTCTCCTTCAGCGCCGCGTCGCACCGGTACTCGCACTCCGCGACGAACACGACGTCCGGCTTCTCCCGGCGGACGGCGGCCACGAGGGAGCCGGTGGCCTGCCCGAACTCGACGTTCGAGGTCAGCACGCGGAGCGAGACGACGGGGACGCCGCCGGGCTCGTAGCTCTTGCCGTACGGCTCGATGAACCAGGCCAGCGGCCCGAGCACCACGACGGCCCAGGCCGTCCCGGCCCACCAACGGGACAGCAGCGCCAGCGCCAGTCCGAGCCCCGCGGGCACGAGCAGCCAGGGGAGGAAGGCGAGGAGCTGTGGTACGGGGGTGACTCCGTCGGTGTCGGCGGCCCGGCATCCGACAACGAGGCTCACACCGGCGAACAGCAGGGCGGCGAGCCATCGTGCGGGGTGGGTCACGCAGACGAGGCTACGAGCGGCCGTCCACCCGCGCCAGGAATTCCCCGAGCGCCTGGTCGAACTCCTCCGCCCGCTCCAGGTTCGGCATGTGCGCCGCCCCCTCGATCACCCGCAGCGTCGAGTCGGGGAGGGCGGCGTGCATGTCCCGCGCGTCGGCGACCGGCGTGTACGCGTCGTCGGCGCCCACGACGACCAGCGCGGGGACCGTGACGCGGGTGAGCAGGTCGCGGTAGTCGGGGCGTGCGGCGCGGGCGCGCAGGGCCGCGGCGGCACCCTCCGGGGGCGCGGTCGTCATCATGCGGTGGACGTGCTCCTTGACGCGCGCGTCCGCGTACGGGGCGACCATCTTCTCCAGCACCTCGTCGGCGTATCCCCGCATGCCCTCCCTCAGCAGCCGGTCCGCCATGGCGTTGCGGGCCTTCACTCCCTCCGGTGTCTCCGCCGCCGGGAAGGTGTCGGCGAGGACCAGCCCCCGGACACGGTCCGGGAACTGCCGGTAGCAGTCCATCGCGATCTGGCCGCCCATGGACAGGCCGGCCAGCACGAACGTCTCCACCTTCACCTCGTCGAGGAGCGCCTCGATGTCCTCGGCGAACTGCGCGAAGCCCGTGACGCCGGGGGTCCGCGGGGAGGCGCCGTAGCCGCGCAGGTCGGGGGCGATCACCCGGCGCTCGGCGGAGAACGTCTCGATCTGCGGGGCCCACATCGTGCGGTCGAAGGGGTGGCCGTGGACGAGGACGAGGGGGACAAGAGGAACCGAGGAAGTATCGGCGCCTTTGTCCTCGTATGCGAGGAAGGGGGTCATGTGGACGACCCTAGGCCGCCCCAACTCGTCGGTGCAATAAGATCTTTGCCCTCGGTGCAATCCCGACCTGTCTGTCCGACCTGTCTTCCGAAGGGGGCCTTGTGGACGACTACCGGCGCATCGCCGACCGGCTCGCCGACGACATAGCCGCCGGACGGCTCAAGCCCGGCGAACGGCTGCCTCCGCAGCGGCTGTTCGCGCGGCGGCGCGGGATCGCCGGGTCGACGGCGGGGCGGGTGTACGGCGAACTCGTGCGGCGGGGGCTGGTCGTCGGCGAGGTCGGTCGCGGCACCTTCGTGCGGGCGACTCCGGCGGGGCCGGGGGCCGGGCGGGGACTCACCGAGCCCGCGACCACCGCCCCCGTCAACCTGGAGCTCAACTACCCGTCCGCGCCCGGCCAGTCCGAGCTCCTCGCCCCCACCCTCGCGCCCCTGCTCCGCCCCGACGTCCTGACCGAGGCCATGCGCCCCGCGCCCGCCGACGGCACCCCGTCGGCCAGGGAGGCCGCCGCCTCCCTCCTCGCGACTCCGGGCCGACGGCCCGGCCCCCACCAGCTCCTCTTCACCGGCAACGCCCGCCAGGCCGTCGCCGCCACCCTCGCCTCCCTGGTCCGCCCCGGTGGCCGCGTCGGCGTCGAGCCGCTGACGTATCCCGTGGTCAAGGAGATCGCGGCCCGCCTCGGCATCACGCTGGTGCCGCTGACGGCGGACGAGGACGGCCCGCTCCCCGAGTCCGTCGCCACCGCTCACCGCACCGCTCCCCTGTCCGCCCTGTACATCCAGCCGACGCTGCACAATCCGACGTCCCTGACCATGAGCGAGAAGCGGCGGCGTCAACTCGCCGACGTCGTCACCGACTTGGGCATCCCCGTCGTGGAGGACCGCATCTGGTCCTTCCTGACCGACGGCGACCCCTTCGCCGTGCACGCGCCCCGCCTCACCCACGTCGTCGACGGACTGTCCAAACGCGTCGCTCCCGGGCTCACCGTCGGCTTCGCCGTCGTACCGCCGCACCGGGGTGCGACCGTGGCGGACGCGATCCGGTCCGGCGGGTGGGGTGCGAGCCGGTTCGCGATGGAGGCGGCCGTGCGGTGGATCGAGGACGGGACGGTGGAGCGGCTGGTCGCGGCGAAGCGGGCGGACGCGGCGCACCGGCAGCGGATCCTTCGGCAGGAGCTGCACGGCTTCTCCGTACGGTCCGATCCGCGCGCCTACTACGCCTGGTGGGAGCTGCCCGCGCCCTGGCGCGCGGACACCTTCACGGCCGCCGCCGCGGCGCACGGCATCGCCGTCACGCCGGGCCCGGCCTTCGCCGTCGACCCCGGCCGCACTCCGGACGCGGTCAGGCTCGGGCTCGCGTCGGCCGCCGTGCCGGATCTGCGGCGGGCGCTGCGGACGCTCGCCGGCGTCGCACGAGAGGTCCGCTGAGCCGGCAGGTCACAGCCACCGTCAGACCGAGGGCGACCAGCAGCCGGGAGACCGTGCGCAGGGTGGCGGTGAGGGCGTCGTAGAGCGCGCCGGCGGCCGGCTGGTGGGCCGGGTCGGGCAGGTCGGCCAGGGTGAGGCGGCGGCCGACGGCGACCGCGAGGGCGAGGAAGGCACCGCCCAGCGCCGTGCCGAGCGCGGTGGCCGTGACCGCGCGGCGGCGACAGGCCGCGAGGGCGATCCCGGCGACGGCGAGCACGGCGGCCGTGACGGGCAGCCAGACAGCGGCGATGTCGAGCACGTGGAACCCCTTCCGGAGCCGAGGGCACCTTCCAGGCAAGACCCGCGGGGGCGGGTGTGCGAGCGGCGGGACTGCAAACGGGTGCGTTCGGCGGAGCCGAACGGGTGGCTCCCGGCCCGGCTCAGCGGATGCGGTTCCCCTCCGCGTCCTCGCGCGTGTAGTAGCGGTAGAAGAACACCGCGAAGATCGCCGCCGTGACGACCAGGCCCAGGAGCACGGACGCCCAGACGCCGGCGCCGCCCTGGCTGTAGAGGAAGCCGATCGCAGCGCCCGCGAAGGCGGACTTCGTCAGTGAGTGCAGTTCGCGTATCAGGCGCGGGGCCAGTACCGCCACGGCGATGCAGAGCACGATGAACGCGAGCGCGGTGACGAAGCCGAACAGCAGGTTCTCGCCGGTGATCGGCCCGCCGTCGCGCCGGTTGGCCGCGGCCCAGTAGCCGTAGAGGAGCCCGAGGGCGACGGGTATCGCATACTTCGCCACCTTGTGGACCTGCTCGCTGAAGATGTCGGGCGTGCGGGTCGGCCTGGTCGTACGGCGCTTCGCGCGCGTCCCGCGCATACCGTGCGTTCCGCCGGGCGTGGGTGCCGCGTGAGCCATGAGAGCGCTCCTCTCTCCTCGCCCCCGCCTACCAGAGCACACCCGGGGACACGCCCTGGCAAGTCGTCGGAAGGGATGCGGGCCCCGCGGGCCCATGTTTCGCTGAGCCCGTGAGCGGCCGAGTACTGAGACCGGTGGGCGGTCGCCGGAGTGTCCTCGCCCGGCTGCCCCGCGTGGGGCAGGAGGACGTCCTGGGACCGCACCAGATGCTGCGCGTCCGGGGCCGCAGCGTCGCCTGGATGCCGCCGCTGCTGCTGCTCGGCGCGATCGCGGCGGTCGACTTCAACACCAGCGGCGAGTTCCGCATCATCTCCTGGATCGTGCTGGTGCCCGGCATCGCCGCCGCGATCTGCGGGATGTGGGGCACGGCCGGGTTCGCCGTCCTCGCGGTCGTCACGTACGTCCTCGCGGACAGCGCCTGGCCGCACCAGTACCAGACCGGTCTGCCCGACTTCGTCCTCGTCGCCGTCGGCGGCGTCCTCGCCCTGCTGGCCTGCGAGGTCCGGCTGCGCGGCGAGCGCAGCATGCTGCACATGCGGGACGTCGCCGACACCACCCGCCGTACCGTCCTGCGGGACCTTCCGCCCGTCTGGGGCGGCCTGGAGCACGCGGCCGTCTATCTCGCGGCCGACAGCCAGGCCCGCGTCGGCGGCGACTTCTACGACATCCAGCCCGGCCTGCACGGCACCCGCGTCCTCCTCGGCGACGTGCAGGGCAAGGGGCTCGGCGCGGTCGAGGCGGCGGCCGCGCTGCTCGGTACGTTCCGCGAGGCCGGCTACCACGAGCCGGACCTGGCGACGGTCGCCGAACGCCTGGAGATCCGCATGCGCCGGCACGACCTGCTCGTCACCGCCCTCGGCCGGGAGGACGGCGACCGGTTCGCGACCGCCGTGCTGCTCGGCTTCACCCCGGGCGAGGACGGGCGCGAGGTGGTGGAGGCCGTCGTCTTCGGCCACGAACCCCCGCTGGCGGTCGGCCCCGACGGCGTACGGCCCCTGCCGCCCGGCGACGGCCTCCCGCTGGGCCTGGGAGAACTCGCCGCCGGCCTGCCGCCCGTGCACCGCGTGCCCCTCGCCCCCGGCACGACCCTGCTGCTGACCACCGACGGCGTGACCGAGGCCCGCGACGGCGACGGACTGTTCTACCCGCTCACCGACGAGGTGGCCCGCGCCGTCACCGCCGACCCGCGCACCGCCGATCCCCACCGGCTGGTCGCCTTCGTGCGGGACGGCACGCTGCGGCACTGCGGCGGACGACTGGCCGACGACACGACGGTGTTCGCCGTACGCCGGGCCGACGAGTCCGCTCGAAAGGGACGTTTGCAGTCCTGAGGCCCCCCTTTGCAGCCGCAGCGGTTACGGTGCTGACGTACGTGATCGACGGGGGATATCGACGGGGAATTGGGGAGGGACCGATGCCCGGAACCGTGCTGCTGCTCGCCGCCGCGCCAGTGGGCAAGGGCTGTCTGGTGGACGCGGCCTCCGTGCTCCCCGTCCTCGCGGCCGTGCCACCCGCCGTGCTGTCCGGCACCGACACCGCGAACGTCGTCGAACTCGCCGACCCGCTGGAACCGCAGGCCGTCCTCACCCGCCTGCGTGCCGCGGCGGCGGCTCCCGGGCCGCTCACCGTGTTCGTCACCGGGCAGCTGCTTCTGGACCGCCGTCAGCATCTGCCCCATCTGGCGCTGGCCCGCACGACCACGGCCACGGTCCGCTACACCGGCCTTCCCTGGCACTGGATCCGCGAGGAACTGCGGCTGCGGCAGGCCGGGACGACGACCCTGGTGCTCGACCTGCACGCGGACGCGGAGACCTGGGGGTGGCTGCGGGCGCATCCGCTGGACTGCGGACGCAACATCGCGGTGTACGGCCGTGTGGCGCCGCCGCCGTCGCGGCGGACGGTGGCCGCACCGACGTACATGAAGGCGGTCGCGACGATTCTGCGGAGTGGACACCGGCCTGCCGTACCGGAGTTGCATCAGCAGGTGTTGGCTCGGCTGGGGAGCGAGGTGTATGCGGATGTGGTGCTGGGGGTGCCGGGTGTCGGGGTGCCCGGCGTTGGGGTGGCCGCTGTCCCTGGGGGCTTCGCCCCCAGACCCCCGTATCGGCCTGAACGGCCTCGTCCTCAAACTCCCCCACTCTCGGCTTCGCTCGAGCGGGGGGACCCCCACGACGGGCTGAATACAGCTGACCGGCCTCGAGAAGGTGCTGTCAGTCGGTCTCAGACCCGGCCCGCGGACGACGACCCCCACGCCTACATCACCGCCGCCGTCCAGTCCGGCCGGCACAGCGACGCCGACGCCCTCGCCGCCGAGCACGAGCAGGCCGCCGTACGCGCCCATGGCGTCGGCTCCGAACAGGCCCTGCACTGGGCCGAAGTCCGCGCGGACCTGGCGATGTTCGCCGGGGACCCGGTCCGCAGCTGCCGTACCTGGCTGGCCGTGGCCACCGCCCGGCTCAACGCCGGTCAGACCCCGGAAACGCCCGCCGTCGAGGCGGCCGTGGACCGCGCCCACCACCAGTGGGGGCAGATCCGCGACGCGGCCCCCGCCCGTGAACTCGGGCTGGCGCTCGCGGAGTTGCGCGGCCGTGTGCCCGGCCGCCGCGTGGGCGCACTGGAGAACATCAAACAGCAGCTGAGCCAGTTGCAGACCCAGAACTAGCCCAGCATCGCCAGCGCCCCCGAGACCAGCGTCCGTACCCCCGGCGCCAGTGTCGACAGGTCCGGGGCGAAGTGCGGGCTGTGGTTGCTGGGGACGGCGCCGAGTTTCTGGGTGAGGTCGTCGCCGGGGGCCGCGTCCCACACCTCGTGCGGGGTGGCGGTCACGAACCAGTAGGCGTACGGCAGCCCGCCCGCGGCCAGATGCGGGAAGTCCTCGCTGCCCATCGCGGGGCCGGGGTCGAGGACCGTCGCGGCGCCGAAGACCTCGCCGTGCACGGCGGCCACCCGGCGGTCGGTCTCGGCGTCGTTGACCGTGAGCGGGAAGGACTCGCCGACGGTCACCTCCGGCTCGCGCGGGCAGCCCGCCGCCGCGCACTCACCGGCCGCGATCCGCCGTATCGCCGCGATCATCCGCTCCCGGACCTGCTCGGACTGCGTACGGACGTTCAGCGAGATCCGGGCCTCGGCCGGGATGATGTTGGGCCGGGTGCCCGCCTCGACCCGTCCGACGGTCAGTACGGCCGATTCCCCGGCGGCGATCTCGCGCGAGACGACGGTCTGGAGCCGGGTGACGAGGAAGCACGCCGTCACCACGGGGTCGACGGCCGTCTCGGGCCGCGACCCGTGCCCGCCCACCCCGTGCACCACGATGTCGATGTCCGTCGAGGCGGAGAGGATCAGGCCGGGCGTGTGGCCGTACAGACCCGCCGGACCCGGCACCGCGTGCTGGCCCAGCAGCACGTCCGGGCGCGGGAAGCGCTCGTACAGCCCGTCGGCCACCATGCGGGCCGCGCCCAGCCCCGTCTCCTCGGCGGGCTGCCCGACGAGCAGCAGCGTCCCGGACCAGGCCTCCCGCCCGGCCGACAGCGCCTCGGCCGCCCCCGCCAGCCAGGTCACATGCAGATCGTGTCCGCAGGCGTGCATCAGCCCGGCCGTCTTCGAGGCGTACGGCAGTCCCGTCTCCTCCTGCACCGGCAGCGCGTCCATGTCGGCGCGCAGGAGTACGACCGGTCCGTCGCCGTTGCGCAGTACTCCCGCGACGCCGGTGCCGCCGATGCCCTCGGTGGTCTCGTATCCGGCCCGCCGGAGGCGCTCGGCGAGCTTCCCGGCCGTGCGGTGCTCCTCCAGGGACAGCTCGGGGTGGCGGTGCAGGTCCCGGTAGAAGTCCTCCAGGGCGGACACCGGGAGGTCGGCGGTGAGGTCCAGCGCGGTGCGGGCGGCGGGAGAGGTCACGTCGGCAGCGTACCCACGCTCCCCGGCCGTGCGTCAGGACCCGGCGTGCGTCAAGTTGGCCTTGCCCCACTTCGAGTTCCTGGAAGACCACGACGCATTCCCAGTCGTGGCGGTGTCCGAAGGCGTCGGCGCCGGCCAGCGTCTGGTCCTTCTCGAAGTAGAGGGCGTAGACGTAGGCGCACCAGCCGTTCTTGCACCAGCCCTGCGAGTACGTGTTGGCCTTGCCGAGGTGGTTGTTCCTGCATCCACCGGTGATCGCTCCGGTGTTGTCGAGGCCGCCGTTGAGCCTTCCGCTCGCGTCGACGGCCGCCGCGGGGAAGCAGCTGTCCGAGTCTTAGTCGAACAGCGGCATGTACTTGTCCTGAAAGGTGGCCGCGTTCCACGGCAAGGGGGTCAGGACGGCGGCGTTGGCGCTGCCGGTCAGGCCGACGGTCAGGGCGGTGGCGGTGGCGGCCACGAGCGCGGCCTTGCCGAGACGGGGCTTCGGTCTCTTCTTCTTGACTGCCTGGGACATGCGGGTGTTCTCCAGTGGCTCGGTCCGTGAGGGGTGGTGCCGCGACGTGTTCTCGCGGGCGTCACCGGCCGTGCCTCTCGTGTCGATCGGCGTACATCTCGCGTTGGCGAAACGGCGAAACACGTCGTCCTCGCCGGTCCGCTGCGCGGGCCCATCAATCCGTCGGCTTGGTGTCGCATTCGAACCAGACGGTTTTTCCGGAGTGGTCGGGGCGGTGATGCCATCCCCATCGGTCGGTGACGGCATCGAGGATGAGCAGCCCGCGACCGCCGTCGGCGAGTTCGGGTGTGGGTGCGGATGCGGGTTCGTCCACAGCTGTGGACGACGGTGCCTGCGGCGGTCGGGGATCGGTGTCGGTCACCTCCACCCGGACCCCGCCGGGCCGCCGCAGGATCAGCAACGCGGCTTTCCGGTCCGGTACATGCCGTACGACGTTGGCGACCAGCTCGGTGAGGGCGAGCGTGGCTGCGTCGACCAGCTCGGGCATCTCCCAGGCACGGAGATAGGCCCGCAGTGTGCTCCGCAGATGCCGCGCCGAGTGGTCACCGACGGTGAGACTGAGGCCGTACCTGACGCCAATCTCGGTGCTCTGCTGGGCAGTTCCGCCGACTCGACCCGAGCGCCTCCCCGCTGGACTACTTCGGCTACGAACTGCGCCGCTACAGGGAGGCAACGGGGATGACGCAGGGGGAACTCGGCAGCAGCATCTTCTGCACGGGGTCCCTGATCGGCCAGATCGAGACCGCCCACAAGGTCCCGACGCGGGAATTCGCGGAGCGGGCGGATGCGGCGTTGATGACGGACGGGGCGTTCTCACGGCTGGTGGGGTTGGTACTGCGAAGCCGACTTCCGGCGTGGTTTCAGCCGTATGCGGAGATGGAGGCGAAGGCGACGTACGTCTCCTTGCCACCGGCATGCCGGACAACCTCGATGACCTGGTGGCAGCTCGAATGGAACGCCAGCGCATCCTGAAGAGGGAGCAACCGCCGCTGACGCCGGTGGTGCTGGACGAGGCGGCGCTGTATCGCCCGGACACCGTCAGGGAAGCCGCCCTCCGTTACGCCTTCCGTGCAGGCCGCTGCCCTCTCGGTAAGGGATTCGGCGGCACTGATCGCGCGGGTGATGGAGGAGCGCTATGGGCACGAGCCAGGACCTGACCAACGCGCGGTGGCGTAAGTCGTCGTACAGCGGCAACACCGGTGGCGATTGCGTCGAGGTCGCCGCCACCTCCGCCCTCCACATCCGCGACTCGAAGCGTCGCCTCACTCAGCACGTCACCGTCTCTCCCACCACTTGGTCGGCCTTCCTCAACCACGTTTCCAAGTGACCGTTGGGCCACTCGCTTCTTGGCTAGTCTCGTGCTGACTTTGCGGTGACTGGGTGGCGGGTTGGAACACCCGGCGTGCCACCCTGCGGCCTGTGAACAACGCTGCGGGTCAATACACCTAGCGCCCGGCAGAGTCCGCGAAGTGGGCTGCCGGTCGCGCCTGCTGTGGCTCCGTAGCCTTCGCCGGACCCGCGTTCGCCGCCAGGACCAGGGCGGCGACAGCGATCACGGCGGCGGCGAAACTCCTCGTGTAACGCTGGGTGGTGCTGGTGCGTTCGACCACGGTGACCTCGCAGCAGCGGTAACTTAAGCGTGCTTAATACGCCGTTTAACCTAAGGGCTGACAGAGCCGAACGGCAAGAGCCGTCAGGGGAGTTGGGCATGTCGGAGCGCGACGACCCGGTGACCATCGGGCGCAGGTTGCAGCAGTTGCGGGTCGAACGCGGGCTGACGCAGAAGCAGTTGGCCGAACCGGCGTACACGCCCGCCTACATCTCGACGCTGGAGGCCGGCCGCGTGCGTCCCTCCGACGAGGCGCTCAGGCACCTCGCCGAGCGGCTCGGCGTCGGCTTCGACGAACTGGCGACCGGGCGGCCGGCCCGCCTCGTCACCGACCTGCGGCTCAGGCTGACCGAGGCCCAGCGCACCCTCGCCACCGGGGAGGCCGAGGCGGCGGCGGAGCAGTACGGCCGGCTGCTCGCCGAGGCGGAGACGCTCGACCTCGACGAGGTGCGGGCCGCCGCGCTGCTCGGGCTTGGCGAATGCGCCCTGGAGACGGGGGAGTTGGCGGCGGGACGGCTGTACTTCGAGCGGGCCGAGAAGGCGTTCGGGGACGTGCCGCTGCCGGCCCGGGTCCCGGCCCTGCGCGGACGTGCCGTCTCCCACTACCTGGCGGGCGAACTCCGCTACTCCGTCTACCTGTTGGAGTCCACCCTCGACGAGCTCAACCGCGGCGGCCTGCACGACCCCGACGCGCTGCTCCTCCTCTACGCCAGCGTCATCGGCCCGTACATGGACATGGGCGCGCACGCCCGCGCCGCGCAGGCCGCCGAGCTCGCTCTCGCGCTCGCGCCGCAGGCCGGTGACCCGGCCCTGGTCGCCCGTATGCACCGGTCCGTCGCCCGCACCCTGCTCGCCGAGGGCCGCCTCGCCGAGGCCGACGCCTCCCTGGCCAAGGCCGCCGAACTGTACCGGCAGCTACAGCTCCGCACCGAGCTCGCCAACTGCCACTGGATGCGCGGGTACATCCACGCCCAGAACAGTGAACTGGAGTCCGCGGAAGGCGAGTTGCGCCAAGCCCTCACCATGCTCTCCGCCAAGCGGGCCGCCCTCTACTCCAGCCAGGTCGCCGTCGAGCTGGCCGACGTACTGCACCGGCGCGGCAGGTCCGAGGAGGCCGCCTCGCTGCTGCACGAGGTGCTCAGCGACCTCAGCTCCGAACGCGGCGCCCTGCACTCCGCCGCCGCGCACCGCCTCCTCGGCATCATCGCCGAGGACACCCGGGACACCGAGGCCGCCGAGGAACACTACGTCCGGGCGCTGAGCCTGCTGGAGCGGGCGGGCGCCGCCGGTGACCTGGCCGACCTGTGCCGGATGCTGGGGGACCTGCTGCGCCGTACCGGCCGGGTGGAGGCCGCGCTGGACGCGTACCGGACGGGACTGGGCCACCGTACCGCCCCCGGCACCACCACCCTCGGGCCCGCACCCGCACAGCCTCCTCTGTGACGGAAACCGGGGCGGCGCGCAGCGGCCCCGATTAGCCTCCGGCAGAGGACGAGTGGCGGGCGAGGCGCGTGGAGAACCGGAGAACCGGAGAACCGTGGGCGATGGGCTGCGGCTCGCCGTGCGCGCCCTGGTGTACGCCGTTCTCGGTGGCACCGCCCTGCTCGCCATCGCGACCGTCGTCTCCGTGCTCGGGCCGATGCTCGCCCTCGACCTGTACACCCCGCCCGTCGCCGCCTGGTGGACCGTCTTCACGGCCGTCGCGGTCCAGGGCGTGCCGTTCCTGCTCCTCGGTACGGTCGTCTCGGCGGCGATCGGTGTCTTCGTACCGGAGAAGGTCTTCCGCCGGCTCCTCCCGCGCAACCAGGCCCTTGCCGTGCCGGTGGCGGGGGCCGCGGGGGTCGTACTCCCGGGGTGCGAGTGCGCGTCCGTGCCGGTCGCCGGGAGTCTGATGCGGCGAGGGGTGGCCCCGGCGGCGGCCCTCGCGTTTCTGTTGTCCGCGCCCGCGATCAACCCGGTGGTGCTGGTGGCGACCTCCATCGCCTTCCCCGGTCAGCCGGCCATGGTGCTGGGCCGGCTGCTCGCCTCGCTGGCGACGGCGGTGGTGATGGGCTGGCTGTGGGCCCGCTTCGGACGGGAGAAGTGGATACGGCTGCCCGAGCGACGTATATCCGCGGACAAGGGCGGTCCGCGCGCCTTCGGCGCCGGGATGCAACACGACTTCCTGCACGCGGGCGGCTTCCTCGTCCTCGGCGCGGCGGCAGCGGCGACCTTCGACATCGCCGTGCCGCGTTCCGTCCTGGACGTCTTCACCGGATCGGCGTGGCTGTCGGTGCTGCTGCTGGCCGTGCTGGCGGTCGTGCTGTGCGTGTGCAGCGAGGCCGACGCGTTCGTCGCCGCCTCGCTCAGCGGCTTCTCGCCGACCGCCCGGCTGGCGTTCATGGTCGTCGGCCCGATGGTCGATCTGAAGCTGATCGCCCTGCAGACCGGGACCTTCGGGCGGGCCTTCGCGGTGCGGTTCTCGGCCGTGACGTGGGTGGTGGCCGTGGCGAGCAGCGTGCTGGTGGGGTGGTGGCTGCTGTGAGGCGGTACGGCTCGCCCCTCCTCCTCGCGCTCGTCGGCGCGGCCATCCTGCGGATCTCGCTGTTCAGCGAGCTGTACCTGCGGTACGTCCAGGCGGGGCTGCGGCCGTACCTGGTGGTGTCCGGGGCGGTGCTCGTGCTGCTGGGGGCGGCGATGGCGGTCGTACGGCGGTCGGCGCCCGACCACTCCGGCCACTCCGACCCCGAGGAGGACCCCGGCCATGGTCATGCGCACAGCCCCCGCATCGCCTGGCTCCTCACCCTCCCCGCCCTGGCCCTGCTGCTCTTCCCGCCGCCCGCCCTCGGCTCCTACAGCGCGGAGCGCGAGGCCGCCCAGCGGGTCGCGCAGGGCGTCGGCACCTTCCCGGCGCTCCCTGCCGGGGACCCGGTCGAGCTCACCCTCGCGGAGTTCGGGTCCCGGGCGATCTACGACAGCGGGCGCTCGCTGGCGGGTCGTACCGTCCGGATGACCGGCTTCGTCACCCACGGCGACGACGGCACCTGGTACGTGACCCGGCTCCAGGTCAGCTGCTGCGCCGCCGACGCCACGGCCGGCAAGGCCGAAGTGTGCGGCGACGGCTCGGACGCGGCTCCGCCCGTCGACACCTGGGTCACCGTCACCGGCACCTGGCATCCCGAGGGTGAGCTCGGCTCGGACGCGGCCTGGCCGCCGGTCCTCGACGCCACGTCGGTGCGGCGGGTGCCTCAGCCGGCGGACCCGTACGAGCAGCGGTAGGGCTTGCCCTGCCCGCCCGGGTTTCGCCCCATGGGCGAGGGGTAGTCGGGCGGCGCCCACGCACGACGCTGGCCGCGCTGTGGTCGAAGGAGGCGGTGGCCGTGCGGCCCAGGAACGATCGACATGGTGCCCCCGGTGACGACGCCGGCGGGCGCGGTGCGGCGGGTGGCGACCGCCCGAGGCCGGGCCCCCGGACGCCGGGCCCACGCAGACCGGGTGTCGACGACGAGCGCGAGCACCGGCAGGACCGGATGTGGGCCGTCGACGTCATCGCCGAGGAGGTGCGGGACGCCGAGCCCAGGGAGATCCCGGGGCGGCTGTGCGAGGTGGTGGTCGAACTGCTGCCGGTGGCCGGGGCCAGCGTGGCGCTGCACTGCGACGGCATGCCGGTACGGCTGAGCGCGAGCGGCGAGCGGGCCGCGTACCTGGCGGAGATCCAGGCCACCCTGGGCGACGGACCCTGTCTGCACGCCGGGCGGACCGGCGCGCCCGTGCTCGCCTGCGACCTGACGTCCGGCGAGGACCCCGGCCGTTGGCCGGTCTTCGCGCAGCAGGCCACGGCCGCCGGGGTGCGGGCCATGTACTCGCTGCCGCTGGGCAACGACTCCGTGTGCGTGGGCACGCTCGACCTCTACCGCGACACCCCCGGCGAGCTCACGGCCCGCGAGCTGCGCACCGCGCTGCTGGTGGCCGGCGTGATGACGGTGGCCCTGATGGCGCTGCCGCGCGGGGAGGAGAACGGCGGCCGAGGTGCGGAGTCCTGGCTGAGCGGCCTGGCCGCCGACCACGACGAGGTCTACCAGGCCGTGGGCATGATCATGGCCCAGCTCCGGGTCGGCTCCGAGGAGGCGCTGGCCCGGCTGAGGGCGCACGCCTTCGCGCGGGACCGTACGGCCCTCGATGTGGCGCGCGATGTGGTCGCGTACCGGACGAGGTTCGAGCGGGACTGAGGACCGGTCTTCGCTCAGACCTCCACCCGTCCGTGCGTACGGATCTCCGTCAGGCGCCTCGCCCCCAGTTCCACGGCCCCCCGCGTGGCGTCGGACGACACTTCGCCGAGGCCGCCGTTGGAGACAGTGATCGCGTCTTCGCCGATGCGGACGGCGGCGACCTCCAGGGCGAGCAGGGTGGTGTCGCCGTAGTCCGTCTCGCCGTACAGGGTGACGCGCAGGCCCTGGCGGGCGTCCCCGGCGTCCGGCAGGGGCGCCTCGGTGACCCGGACGCGCTGCATATAGCCGTGGGCGGTCCTGGCCGTGAACCGGCCGCACGTGCGGGGCAGCGTCTTCAGCCAGGCCAGGGTCCGCTCCATGTCGGCCCGGCGCGGGGTGAGGATCTGGTAGCGCAGTTGGGCCTCGTTCCAGACGTCGTCGAGGCCGATCACCGCCCGGGCCCTGGCGTCCGCGCCGAACAGTTCCTCGGCGTAGAGGGCGTCGAGCAGGCGCTGGCAGCCCGGGGCTTTCGTCGTGGCCTTGAGCAGCCCGTCCCGCCAGGCCGCGGGGCCCTGCGTCGACGCCCATGGCTCGCCCAGGTCGGCCTCCGTGATCAGCGCGGCCTCGGCCTGTGCCCGGGTGAGGGCGGGGGCGGCGGTCGGGGACGGAGGTGTGGTGGGCCGGTGGGTGGCCGGGGACGGGGTTGTCGTGGGCGGGACGGCGGGTCTCGGGGCGGTCTGGGGGTCGGGGATGAGCGAGGAACAGGCGGTCGCGGTGAGCAGGACGCCGAGCGAGAGCGCGGAGGCGAGGAGGGCGCGGACCGGCGGTGGGGTCATCGGGGGTGTCTCCTTGGGGCGGCCAAGATCGAGTGCGCCCTCTTACGGCACCACCGCGCCCGTCGGGCCACCAGTGAGCCGGGCCGTCCGAGTGAGCGGGGGCCGGGCCGTCCGGGTGAGGCCGATGGACCGGCGGGAAAACCGGTCGCCCGTCCCCGCGCCCCGCTGCTACGGTCCCGCCATGCAGCGCGACCGTGTCCCCGCACATCCGTCTCTCACGACGACGCCGGAGAGTGTCCCGGCGCGCTGACCACTGGACCGCATGTCCGAAGCCCCGGGGCGAGTGCCCCGGGGCTGCGTCGTTCCTTGGTCCCCCTGGTACCTCGCCCCCCGAGCGAGGGAGCTCACCATGTACTACGACCACCGCCGACTCGGCCGTGAACTCGACCTGTTCGACACCGACCCGCTGATGGGGTCCGGCCTGCCCTTCTGGCTTCCTGACGGGGCCGTCGTACGGCACACCCTGGAGGAGTACATCCGGGAGGCCGAACGCGCCGCCGGCTACCGGCATGTGTACTCGCCCGTGCTCGGCAAGCGGGAGCTGTACGAGATGTCCGGCCACTGGTCCCACTACAGCGACGACATGTTCCCGCCGATGGAACTGGGCGCGGAGGAGGTCGTACTGCGCCCCAGCCTCTGCCCCCACCACGCCCTCATCTACCGCTCCCGCTCCCACAGCTACCGGGAACTCCCCCTTCGGATGGCCGAGTTGGGCGGCATGTACCGCTCCGAGCTGTCCGGCGTCCTCGGCGGGCTGACCCGCGTCCGGGCCATCCAGCTCAACGACGCGCACATCTTCTGCACCCTGGAGCAGGCCGTCGAGGAGGCCCGCGCGGCCCTGGAGCTGATCGGCCGCGCCTACGCCGACCTGGGCATCCGCGCCGCCCGGTACCGTCTCTCCCTCCCCGGCGAGGGCGGCAAAGGCAAGTACGTCGCCGACCCGGAGCTGTGGCGGCGGGCCACCGCACTGCTCAGGGAGGTCCTGGACGGCTCCGGCATCGCTTACGAGGCGGTGGAGGGCGAGGCCGCCTTCTACGGCCCCAAGATCGACGTCCAGATCACCGACCCCGCCGGACGCGAATCCACCCTCTCCACCGTCCAGATCGACTTCCACCAGCCCGAGCGCTTCGACCTGCGCTACATCGGCGCCGACGGGGCGAAACACCGGCCGGTCATGGTGCACCGCAGCATCATCGGCAGCGTGGAACGGGCGGTCGCGCACCTCATCGAGGAACACGGCGGCGCGTTCCCGGCGTGGCTCGCGCCCGTGCAGCTGGTGGTGCTGCCGGTGGCGCAGGCGCAGGTGGAGCAGGGGGAGGAGGTCGTACGGCGGGCTCTGGCGCGGGGTCTGCGGGCGGAGCTGGCGGCCCCCGGTGACGGCACCCTCGGCGCCCGCGTCCGGGCGGCGCGGCTCGTGCCGTACCAGGCGGTGATCGGGGAGCGGGAGGCCGGCGGCGACCTGGCGGCCGTACGGCTGCGGGACGGGCGGCGTCCGGGGGCGGTGCCGGTGGCCGAACTGCTGCGCGTGATCGGAGCCTGTGTGGAGGAGCGCGGCACCGAACTGTGGCGGGCTGCGTAAGGTCACTCTCGTAGCCCGTGGAGAGAGGATCCCAGCCGTGACAGCCGTGACAGGTCAGCCCATCCCGGTGATCATCGACTGCGACACGGGTGTCGACGACGCCCTGGCCCTGCTGTTCGCCGTACGGCACCCGGGTCTCGACGTGCGCGCGGTGACCTGCGTGGCGGGGAACACCGACGTGGACGGGGTGGTCCGCAACACCCTGACCGTGCTGGAGCAAGCAGGGGCGTCCGGCATACCGGTCGCGCGGGGTGCCGAACGCCCGCTGATCGAGCCCGTCCGCACGGCCCGGCACGTCCACGGCCAGGACGGGATGGGCGACCTCGGCCTGCCCGCGCCGACCCGAGTCCCGGTCGACGTCGACGCGGTCACGCTGCTGCGGCAGGAGATCCTCGCCTCCCCCCGTCCGGTCACCCTGATCCCCACCGCACCGCTGACGAACATCGCGCTGCTCCTGCGCACGCACCCGGAGGTGGTGCGGAACATCGAGCGGATCGTGTTCATGGGCGGCGCGGTGGCGGCCGGAAACGCCACGCCCGTCGCGGAGTTCAACGTGTGGCACGACCCCGAGGCCGCCGCGATCCTGCTCACGGCCGGGGTGCCGATCACGATGTACGGCCTGGACGTCTTCAAGCAGGTCCTCGTCCCGGCCGGGGATGTCCAGCGCCTGCGCGCGAGCACGGAACCCCGCCTCCGCATGGCCGGCGAACTCCTCGCCCACCGCGACCCCGCCACCTCCGGCGACCCCACCCCCATGGGCGGCCTCGGCGACGCGGGCGCGGTCTGCGCGGTCGTCGACCCGGAGGGCATCACCACCGAGCCCCTCCCGGTCGAGGTCGCCCTGGCCCCGGGCCCCACCCGAGGCCAGACGATCGTCGACCGCCGCTCACGGCCCGGTGAGTCCGAGATCCACGAGGGCGTACGTGAACAGCCGCTGGTGGATGTGGCGTTGGGCGTGGACGTGGAGCGGTATGTGAAGTTGTGGCTGGCGACCGTGGAGGGCGTTTAGGGCCGGTCGCAGTCGGCGGAGCGTTTCGCGGCGCAGCGGGAACTCCTTGCCGGGCGGGGGATGGACACGACGCGGTGCGGGCTGGCCTGCTTCAGCGCTGCCGGCTTCAGCGATGTCGCGACGCCCGGCAGTTGCCCGTCGGGGCACTAGCGGGTGTCGGCCGGCCGTACCGCCCACCTCTGTTCCACCTTCGCGAGCCGCCAGTAGCCGATGGCCGCCGCCCACACCACCACGAACAGACCGACGATGACGTAACCGACGTTGTCGAGATCGATGTCGGCGATCCAGGTGGTCACGACGTCGGTCAGGTCGAGCTTCTCGTGCAGGACGCCGACCAGTTCGATCGTGCCGATGAAGAAGGCGACGGCGATGGACAGGCCGGTGATGGTGAGGTTGTAGAAGACCTTGCGGACGGGGTTGGAGAACGCCCACTGGTAGGCGAAGTTCATGAACGTGCCGTCGAGGGTGTCGAACAGGCTCATGCCGGCGGCGAAGAGGAGGGGCAGGGAGAGGATCGCGTACCAGGGCAGACCGGCCGCCGCACCCGAGCCCGCCATCACCATCAGGGTCACCTCGGTGGCCGTGTCGAAGCCGAGGCCGAAGAGGAAGCCGAGGGGGTACATCTGGCCGGGGCGGCTGATGGACTTGGTGAGGCGGCCGAGGATCCGGTTCATGAACCCCCGTGAATCCAGGTGCTGTTCGAGTTCCTTCTCGTCGTACGTGCCGGCCCGCATGGCCCGGAAGACCTTCAGGATCCCGAGCAGGGCGACCAGGTTGAGGGCGGCGATGAGGTAGAGGAACGTCCCCGAGACCGTCGTACCGACGATCCCCAGCGTCTGGTGGGTGCGGGAGTCGTCGTTCATGAGGGTGCCCGCGAGCGCGGCGCCGCCCGCGACGAGCGCGGCCATCGCCACCACCACGCTGGAGTGACCGAGCGCGAACCAGAAGCCCACCGACACCGGCCGCTTGCCGTCGGCCATCAACTTGCGGGTGGTGTTGTCGATGGCGGCGATGTGGTCGGCGTCGAAGGCGTGCCGCATGCCGAGGGTGTAGGCGGTGATGCCGAGGCCGATGCCGAAGGCCTTGTCGCCGACCTCGTAGTGACCGGGTACGACGAGCAGGAAGAGAACACCGAAGGCCACGACGTGCAGGGCGGCGATCACCGCCATCAGGCCGGCGGTCTTGAGGGTGTCCTCGCGGCGCCAGCGGTAGGCGGATGTGGGCTCGGGCAGGGTCATACGGTCACGCTCCAGCACCTCGTGGATCAACTCGTGAGATGCCGTGGCCGGTCTCCTGGCTTACGGGTCGTGTGTCCGCCGTTCCTGCCTTCCCAGTCGTACGACCAGTGGCACCGGCTTGCGCCGGACGGGACGTGAACTCCCCGATCACAGTGGCGAGGGCCGCTCCGGAATGGCCCCTGAAGGGGCGTCACCGGCTTCCCGAGCACCACGGCCCGCCCACCGTAGGGCGGCAGGCGGTCTCCTGCATAGCTGCGTACTTGCGCAGGTATTCAAGATCACACAGGTCGCCTGCGAGGATGACGGCATGCATCTCGTCCCCGCCGACCGAGCGGACCGCCGCACCATCGACGGGCACCGGGTGTGCGACGCCATCGCCGCGATCGGCGAACCCGGCCACGTCCGCACCTGGGCCGACCGTTTCTCCCTCCTCGCGGACCCCAAGAGGCTCGCGCTGCTCCTCGCCCTGCACCAGACCGGGCCGCTGGCCGTGTCCGACCTGGCGATCGCGACCGGCATGAACGATCCCGCCGTATCGCAGGCGCTGCGGTTGCTGCGGGCGGCGGGGGTCGTGGAGGGGGAGAAGGAGGGGCGGGTGGTGCGGTACCGGGTGGTGGACGGAGAGGTGCGGGGGCTGTTGGAGCACTGCGCGGCCGACGGGGGCTGACGCTTGTGGGAGGCGGTGATTGGCAGATCTGTTCCACCCCCGCGAGGGAAAACACCAGGTCACGTGGCCGTGTTGGTGGAACAGATCTGCCAATCACCGGGTTCTCCGGGGGCACCGCGAACAGCGGCTGCGCCGCCGTCAGGTTGTGTGCGTGGTCTGCGAACAGCCGGTCGAGGCCCTGGAAGCGACCGCCGTCTGCAATCACGTGGGCCACGGCGGCTGCCTCCGGTCAGGGCCGCACTGAAACCCCTACAGGCCAGGGCCGACGGCCCCGCCCGCGCACCACGGGGGAAGTGCGCGGGCGGGGCTCCCGACACCCCTGCGGGGCCTCGGGGGGATCGCCGGTCGGGCTGACGTTGCCCGGCCGGCGGTCGAGGGGTCGGCTGATGGGCCTACGAGCGAGTTGCCCGTCCGGCGTTCAAGCCATCAGCCGACGGTACTTACGAGCGAGCGGCCCGCCGGCGTCGCGTGGCCAGGACGATGCCCGCGCCGCCCGCCAGGAGTACGGCCGCGCCGATGGCGATCGGGCCGGTCGCGCTGCTGCCGCCCGTCTCCGCGAGGTTGTCGCCGCCGCCGTTCGGCTTGGGGGCCGGGGCGGTGGTGGAGTCGGAGGGGGTCGGGGTCGGGGTCTCGGTGGACGGCGTCTCCGAGGCCGGGGGCTCGGTCGCCGGAGGCGTCGTCTCCTCCGTCGGCGTCGAGGGCTCGGTGGGCTCCTCCGGGGTCGACGGGGGCGGGGTGGGCGTGGACGGCGGCTCCTCCGTGGGCGGAGGCGTCGTGCAGTTCTTCGTGCCGCCGTTCCAGGCCGCGATCAGCTTGTCCTTGATGACCGGGCGGTCCGGGCCCTTGGGCAGGTCGCCGTGCTGGAATCCGTCGTTGGCGTCGAGCTTGCCGTCGAACTTGACCGCGCCGCGGTAGAGGTCGATCTGCGCGAAGCAGCCCGCGTCCGGCACCGCGATGTCGAGGGAGTCGGTCTGCCCCGGCTTGACGGTCACCGTGTCGAAGTCGACGAAGACCTGCTCGCCGGAGGTCGCGAAGGTCGCGCCGTGGGCGAGGTAGGAGGCGAGGGAGGCGGTGCAGGTGGTGGCGTCGCCGGCGGCACGGACCTTGATGTGGACCTTGCCGTCGTCGGTGGGCTTGAGGTTCTGGTCGTCGACCTTGACCGAGTCGAAGAAGTTGGAGCCGTCCAGCGAGAACTGGCAGCGGTCGGTACCGGTCTCCGTGCCCGCGCCCGTCCCGGGCTTGTAGGTGCCGCCGGACTTCCAGCCGTCGCCGCCGGGGGTGCCGGTGGCCCAGGCGGCCGAGGCGGGGGCGGCACAGAGGACGAGCGCCACGGCGCCCGTCCCCAGCAGGCGGCGCGCGGTGACACGTCTAGCTATGGACATGCGGATCCCATCGGGTGAGGGGGGTGGCGAGTGTTCCGAAGAACACCGGGTCAAAAACGCACACAGAGCCCTGAGATACACAGAGTGATGCACAGGGTCTGAAAAGCACTGGGCCCATTGGTCACATGCGCCACGGTGTCCGCACATCGTGGATCTCCTGGCAGAACGCTGTCAACCTGCGGCTATGGAGGGGGACTTCAGAAGGCCATCACAATTTCATCACACGGGGAATGAACTGCTCCGGACGGCGTTCGAGTTCGCTTTCCCGACAATGTGGACAGGTACCGGAGTGCCTACTTGAGCGCCCCGCACCACTGCCCCGAGGGAGACCGCGTGACCGACCGTCCCGACCGCCCCGAGACCACTCCCGACCTCTCCTCCCGCGACCCCAACTGGTGGCGCCAGGCCGTCGTCTACCAGGTCTACCCCCGCAGCTTCGCCGACGCCGACGGCGACGGACTCGGCGACCTGCGAGGCGTCACCCGCCGGCTGAACCATCTCGCCGCGCTCGGCGTCGACGCCCTGTGGCTGAGCCCCTTCTACCCCTCCGAACTCGCCGACGGCGGCTACGACGTCGCCGACTACCGGGACGTCGACCCGCGCCTGGGCAGCCTCGACGACTTCGACGCGCTCGCCGCCGAGGCCCACCGGCTCGGCCTGAAAGTGATCGTCGACCTGGTCCCCAACCACACCTCCCACCAGCACGTGTGGTTCCAGGAGGCCCTCGCCTCCGGCCCCGGCTCCCCCGCCCGCGACCGCTATGTCTTCCGCGACGGCCGCGGTACGCACGGCGAACTCCCGCCCACCGACTGGCAGTCCGTCTTCGGCGGCAGCGCCTGGCAGCGGGTGCCGGACGGACAGTGGTACCTGCACCTGTTCGCGCCCCAGCAGCCCGACCTCAACTGGGCGAACGAGGAGGTCCGCGCCGACTTCCGCACCACCCTGCGCTTCTGGTCCGACCGCGGGGTCGACGGCTTCCGTGTCGACGTCGCCCACGCCCTGGCCAAGGACCTGAGCGAGCCGCTGCGCGACCTCGGCGCGCCCGAACTCAGCAGCGAGGACGCGCTGCCCCACTTCGCGCCCGGCACCCACCCCTTCTACGACCGCGACGAGGTCCACGAGATCTACCGCGACTGGCGCAAGATCCTCGACTCCTACCGCCCGCCCCGCATGGCGGTCGCGGAGGCCTGGGTCCAGGGCGCCCGACGCACGCTGTACGCCCGTCCGGACGAACTCGGCCAGGCCTTCAACTTCGAGTATCTCCAGGCCGGTTGGGACGCGGACGAGCTGCGGCAGGTCATCACCGACTCGCTGGACAGCGCGCACCAGGCCGGCGCCTCCGCCACCTGGGTGCTGTCCAACCACGACGTCGTACGGCACACCTCCCGGCTGATGCTCCCGCCCGGCACCGACGACAACGCCTGGCTGCTGTCCGGCGGTCACGCGCCCGCGGTGGACGAGTCCCACGGCCTACGACGGGCCAGGGCGGCCACGCTCCTGATGCTGGCGCTGCCCGGATCGTCGTACGTCTACCAGGGCGAGGAACTCGGCCTGCCCGAAGTCGCCGGCCTGCCCGTCGAGGTCCTCCAGGACCCGATCTGGGAACAGACCGGCCGCGTCCGCAAGGGCCGCGACGGATGCCGGGTGCCGCTGCCGTGGACGGCGACGGGACCGTCGTACGGCTTCGGGGCGGGTGGCGCCTGGCTGCCGCAGCCGGAGAGCTTCGCGGCGTACGCCGTCGAGTCCCAGGACGGTGTCGAGGGCTCCACCCTGGAGCTCTACCGCACGGCCCTGCGGCTGCGCCGCAAGCTGCTGGAGGGGGAGTCGCTGACCTGGGCGGACGACAGCCCGGCCGGGGTACTGGACTTCACCCGGCACGACGGCTGGCGGTGCGTCACCAACCTGTCGGGGGCGGCCGTACGGCTGCCGGCGGGGGAGGTACTGCTCAGCAGCGCCCCGCTGGAGGACGGGCTGCTGGGGCCGGACACCACCGTCTGGATCGCCTGACTGTCTGTCACGACCAGGCCGGTCTTCTCCATGAAGCTCTCGCCGGACCGGCACCGCGTGGAACCCACCTCGCCCATACGGCCGTACAGCACATGCCACCTGCGGAAACGGGACGGGAGAATCGCTGGCAGGGGGTCGCCGACGTCCGTCGTGAAGCCGTGAGGAGTTCCGCCGACGATGAGCAGGTCCAGGAAGTCAGCCGCCCTGGCGGGCATAGCCGTGGCGGGCGCGATCGCCGCCCTGTGCGGTTCGTCGCCCGCCGCGGCATACGCCGGTGAGCCCGGCCGTGAGCTGTGGGGTGCCGTGACCATCGTCCCGGGGCGGGAGGGGGTCGTCGAGGTCGCGGGGTACGCGGGGCCGCCGTTGGGTGCCGGGTCGTCGTTGACGCTGACGGCGCCGGACGGGATCGCCGTCAGGGGCGTGCCGCTCGACGCCCGCGGCTACCGGGGCGCTCTCGCGCGCGACGGGGGCAGCGGGACGTACACCTTCACGGGTGCCGCGGCGGCCGAGGCCTGGCGGGGCCGGGTCTTCCCCTTCGTCCTGGCCGTGCCCCGGGACGTCGTGCCGGGCACGCGGCCGCGGGGCTGTGCGCTGTGGCTCACGGACGCGAGCGGGTTGGTCCGGCAGCGGGGCGCGTGCGCCGTGACCGTCGGACTGCCCGAGCCGAAGCTGACCC
Source organism: Streptomyces sp. NPDC002838 (assembly GCF_040295365.1). Taxonomy (NCBI): domain Bacteria; kingdom Bacillati; phylum Actinomycetota; class Actinomycetes; order Kitasatosporales; family Streptomycetaceae; genus Streptomyces; species Streptomyces sp. NPDC002838. The sequence goes on from NZ_JBEOVF010000022.1 coordinate 127,583, forward strand.
GGCCCGAGTCGGGAGTGCCGTTGCCCGACCGGCCGGAGGTGTCCGGTACGGCCTATCCGGGCGCCCAGGTCACCGTCCGGGACGCGACCGAGAACGAGGTCTGCGCGACGACCGCCGGCACCGACGGCACCTGGTCGTGCGTGCCGGGCCCGGCGCTCGCGGCCGGCGCGGGGCGGCTTCAGGCGACGGCATCGCTGAACGGCGTGAGCGCGACGAGCGAGCAGATTCAGATCACGGTGAGGGACGCGTCGGCGAAGAAGTCGTTGTCCAAAGCTCGGCGATGAGTTTCGGGGCGGGCACGTCACGCAGCCCACGCCGGAGATGGACACACGTGACCTGCGCACCGAGCTGAACTGGCCGGTGGCGGGCTGACGGATCCGGCTCAAGCCACGATCGGCATCCGGTGGGGGTGGTGTTCAGGCGCCGACCGCCCGTCTCCGTTGGCGGCGGCGTCCCGGGCCGCGCGGTCCATACGGGCCGCGTAGTCCTCCTCGGTGAAGGCCACCGGGGTGCCGGTCATGTCTCCGCGCCGCTCAGTACCGCACCGCCCGCCCCACCACCGCCCGTACATCGGCGCCCAGCTCGCGGTTGCTGCGGGCCGTGGCCTTCCCGGACTCGCCGGCCGGGACGTCGGGGACGGTGACGACGACCACGTCGAGCAGGTTGCCGTGCTGGTCGGTGAAGTCGACCTCGACCGCGAAGGACCTGGTCGAGTCGGCGGTGTTGTCGGCGGTGACCTCGACCGTGGTGCGCCCGTCGGTGACCGGGGCGCCGAGCCGTACGTCGTCCTTGACGTCGACGCCGCCCTCGATCTCGTCGAACCTCCGGCCCACCTCCGCCGTCGCCGACGCGAACGCCTCCGAGGCCTCCGCGGCGAGGGAGGATGCGGCGGCGGTGGCCTCGGCGCCGATGGACCGGGCCGCCGAGGCGGCCCTGCTGACCGTCTCCGAGGGGCTTTCGTCGTCGGTGCAGCCGGTCAGGGAGACGAGGGCGAGCAGGGCGGTCAGGGGCGTGCTCGTGGCCCAGTGCCTACGGTGACCGGCCATGGCGCCTCCGGGACTCGGTGGGGTTGTGTCCGGTTCCAGTGAAGGTCGGCGCACGGCCGGCCGCACGCCGACCTTCACCCGGACAGCCCCGCCCTCATGGCGACGGACCCCGCCTCGCCCGATCGTCGAGGAGTCGAAGGACGAGACGCTGGCGGACGGCTTCCGGCGTACGGCTCACGGCGTACGGTGCCGTCCGCCCCGGCAGAGACGGGATACCGCCATGACCCAGCAGCCGCACGCGACACCGCCGACCGGAGGGGGTCGGCCGCCGACGGGCGGGGGGCAGGCGCCCCCGGCCTGGGACGACACCTTCCGGCCGGCCGCTCCCGCGTCCGCCGAGGCCGGCCCCGCACTGACGCCGACCGAAGCCGGCTGGGTCACGGGCGGGGTCGTATTCGCCGGTGTGCTGATGCTGATGAACGGCGTCCTGGCGATCTTCCAGGGCATCTCCGCGCTCGCGGAGGACGACGTGTGGGCCAGCCTCGGCGACTACGTCTACAAGATCAACCTGACCGGCTGGGGAGTGATCCTCCTCGTCCTGGGCACGGTCGTCGCCGCCACCGGCTGGAGCATCCTCCGGGGCGCCGCCTGGGCCCGGATGGCGGGCATCTTCCTGGCGTCCCTGAGCATGGTCGCCCAGTTCCTGTTCCTGCCGTACGCCCCGGTCTGGTCGGTCATCATGATCGCCATCAACTTCTTCGTGATCTGGGCACTGGCGGTGTACCGGCCCAGGAAGAGTCGTCTCAGCGCTGCAACGCGCGATACCGCTCACAGCTAGCTCGGCGTGCGGGGGCCGCCCCCGCACGCCGAGGTGCAGGCGGCGGTCACGTGTGACCGAGGCCGCCGCTGCCGAAGGAGCCGCTGGAACCGGGCAGCCAGCGCTTCCGGTGCTGGTCCTTACCTCGTTTGCTTCCCGAGTGGTGGAGCTCATACGGCATGAGCCGTTCCCGCCCGTCCGGGGGCACCGGAACTTCGTCCGGCTCCCGCACCTCCCTGACCTCGCGGATCGGGCCGGACTCGGGCAGCTTCGGCTGCTCCTCCGGGCGGGGGTGGGGCAGCTCCTGGTCCATGGCCTTCATGCCCAATCGCACGGCCCAGATCAAGGCACCGGCGATGAACAGGCCTCCGGCAAAGGCGGCGATCACGTTGAGCACATCGCCCCCCGCGGCCGCTAGTTCATACATCGCCGTATTCATATTCCGATTATCGCCGAAATGTGGCTTCGGGCGACGTGGGCGTGGACCGTATTTTCAGGTGATCTCGAGAAGCGGTGGTGTCACGACCGGCCGGCGGCTTTGCGAACCGGCACGGGATCGGCGTCGGTCTCCCGGCCCGTGTGCGGTGGCGAGGGGTGCGGTGCCGGGTAGGCGAGGTGCACGAGTCGCAACTGTTCTTGCCGCATGTACATGACCGATTCGAGGATGTAGCCCACGAGCAGGACGAGCGTCGCGATGGTCATGATCGCGGCGGCGAGGATCGCTGTCGGGAAGCGTGGCACGGTGCCTGTCCGGATGAAGTCGGTGATCACGGGGATACCGAGAACGACCGAGACGAGGGCGAGCAGAGCCGCGATCACGGTGTGGACGAGCGAGGGCCGCTCGCGCCGCGCCAGATCGAGGATGAGCCGGAGGATGCGCCAGCCGTCTCGGCATGTTCGCAGTTTGCTCTCGCTTCCGTCGGGCCGGACTCTGTAATCCACCACTGCCTCCGCCGTGGGGAGGCGGAGGTGGAGGGCGTGGACGGTCATCTCGGTCTCGGTCTCGAACTCGCGGGAGAGCGCCGGGAAGGACTTGACGAAGCGCCGGGAGAAGACCCGGTAGCCGCTCAGCATGTCGGTCACGTCATTGCCGAACAGAGAGCGAACCGCCCCGGTGAGCAGTTTGTTGCCGACGGTGTGCCCCGCCCGGTAGGCACCGCTGACCGTCTCGCGGCGAGCGCCGACGACTTGGTCGTAGGGCCCCTCGAAGAGCAGGTTCACCATGTCGCGCGCCCGTGACGCGTCGTACGTGTCGTCGCCGTCGATGATGAGCAGCGCGTCGGCGTCGACATCGGCGAAGGCGCGCCGGATGACATTGCCCTTGCCTTTGCGAGGCTCCTCCCGGACGATCGCACCCGCCTCGCGGGCGACCTCCACCGTGCGGTCGGTCGAGGCGTTGTCGTACACGTAGATGTCGGCCTCGGGGAGCGCCGCCCTCAGATCGCGCACCACCTTGCCGACGGCCGCCTCCTCGTTGTGACACGGCACGACACACGCGATCGTCGGTCTCACGACCACTCCTTAACTCCTTACGCCAAACACCCCTGCGCGAACAGATGCCGCATATAAGAAGAAATGATGCGTTATGGGCGAGTCCGGAAAGGGAGGGCGCGCCGTGTCGTTACCCTCGCTTTGTGCCGGTTCTCGTGTTTCTGACACTCCGTGTGCGTGACGCCGTCAGGGGCGTCTGGCGCGAGGTCGCGAAGTTCGGGATCGTCGGGGCGCTGGCCTTCGTCGTGGACAACGGCGGCTACAACCTGCTGGTCTTCGGCCTCCCCGGCGCCGCGGGTGGCGGATCGATGCGGACCGCGCCCGTCCAGGCATCCGTGATCGCGACGAGTGCCGCGACGCTCTTCAGCTGGGTCGGGAACCGCTACTGGACCTACCGTCACCAGCGTCGCGAAAAGGTGACCCAGGAGCTGACCCTGTTCCTCTTCGCGAACATCGTCGGCGTCGCCATCACGGCGGGCACGGTCTTCCTGGCACGGCACGTGATCGGGCTCGAATCGGCCCTCAGTGACAATGCCGCCCGCGTCTTCGGCTGGGTTCTCGCCACGCTGTTCCGCTTCTTCGCCTACCGGCGCTACGTCTTCGTCGCGCCCTGATCCGGCCGGTCCTGCCGGCGCTGTTAGCATCCGGCATATGGGACATACTCGATGGATCCGGGGCGAACAGCGCTGGATCGGGGTACTGACCACTGTCGCCGCGGCCTGCTGCCTGGCCACGACCGTCGTTTTCGCCCCCGGGTACATGAGCCCCGACAGCATCGACCAGCTCCGGCAAGCCATGGGAAAGACGCCACTCACCGACTGGCACCCACCCGTTTTGAGCTTGGTATGGCGTGCGCTCATCGCGGTGACCGGCTCGCCCGCGTCCATGGCCGTCCTCCAGTCCGTCGTCTTCTGGGGGGCGCTCTGGGTGATGGCCTGGTGCGTCTGGGAACTGACCGCGAGCCGTGCCGGTTCGCTCGCCGTCCTCGGCCTCGGGCTGACTCCCCACGTTCTGACGTTCGTCGGGGTGGTGTGGAAGGACGTCCACACGGCGTTCGCGCTTCTCGCCGCCTGCGCGGTCGCGTTCGTCGGCCTGCGTCTGCGCGAGGGGCGCCCTCGCCCCGCGCTGCGGTGGGGCCTGCTCTGGCTGGGCGTGCTCTTCCTCGCCTACGCCATGTTGGTTCGCAAGAACGCGTTCTTCGCCGCGATTCCGATCTTCTTCATGCTCGTCCTCGCGTTGTGGCGCAATCCCGGACGCCGGATGTGGGTCATCTGCACAGCGGCACTCGTGGTCGGCCTTGTCGTGCCGGCCACCGCCATCTCCTGGATCGCCCGGCCCGTACACACGAAACAAGCCGCGCAGATCATGCTCGACGACCTGGTCCACGTACTGACCGTGAAAGAACTGCGGTCGGCGGATGTGTCACCGGACCTGCGGGACCGCCTCGTGGCCGCGGCGAAGAAGTGTGACCGCGTCAATTCCTTGTCGGACACCTACTGGACCTGCTACGAACGCCCGGCGAACGGGCTGGTGGGGCACGCGGACCAGATCACGTCCCTGTGGACGCGCGAGATGAGCAGCCACGTTCCCGGCTATGTCCAGTACCGGCTGCGGCTCTTCACGGAACTGCTCTTCGAGACCGGCTATCCGTATCACCCGGGGGTCCGCGACAACGAGCTGGGGCTCAAGGTGTCGCACGACCGAATGGAGGACATGCTCGAAACGTACGTCCTAGGTGCGGTCACGGATCTTCGGCCGCTTTTCCGGGGATGGTTCTGGCTCACGATCGGGCTCGTGCTTTCCATCCGCCCGGGCAGGGGACCGTTCTCGATGCCGATCCGGGCGCTGGGGGTCAGTGCGGCGGCATACGTGCTCGGTTACCTGCCCATCATGCCCGCGACGAATTACCGCTACGTCTACTGGCCGGCGATCGCCTGCACTCTCGGTCTCCTCCTGGCCTGGCTGCATCGTGGCACCGCCTCCTCGCCTCCGGCAGGCTTCGGCGCCGACGGCCGCGGCCTGCCGGTGCATCAGTCGGCGGACGCCAGGGACGAATCTCCGGCCGGGTGACAGGCCCTAGAGGCGTCGGCCCACATTATTGATGTTCACCGCCGGGAGTTGTTCGAGCAGGGGCGCCACAACGGGCTTGACTGGCCCGGTGACTTGATGCAGCAGGCCGCCGACCGGACCGGGGTCGGCGGTAGGGGCGGCCGCTGAGGCGGTGTACGCCGGGAGGCTCAGGGCGCCGAGAGCAAGGAGCGTGACAGTCGCCATTCGGGATGTTTTGTTCATCTCTGTTCCCTTGTCGGAGATTCCTGACGGCACCGGCGCCCTGGTCCGCCCAAGGGGGCGGTGCGCGCCTGTCGGGCCAACGGCCCAGGCGGATCTTGGTAACGGTCGCATTCGCCCGACGGTGTGGATATGTCCCTCCGTGGCCGGACAGCTTCGAGAGGTCCGATCCGTACGGCGCAGCCCGAGGTGCGGTCGGCTCACCGAGATGGTCGGGTGGGTCTGACCCCGCAAATTCGCGCGCAATGGAGCCCAGCATGGCGATCATCGCGGTCTTCGACCAACCCGGCATGACACAGGCCCAGTACGAGCAGGTCACCGACAAGGTGAATCAGGGCCGCGGTCTGGTCAAGAACACCACGGACTGGCCGGTACCCGGTCTCATTTCGCACATCTCCGCCCGCACTCCCGATGGCTGGTTTGTCGCTGACGTCTGGGAGTCCGAGGAGGCGTTCCAACGGTTCAGCGAAATCGTCCTGCCGCTGCTGCGAGAGGCAGGTGCGCCGGAGGCGGAACCGAAGATCTACCCGGTCTTCAACCTGGTGACCCCGTAGCCCGACGAACAACGCCGACGCCCTTCGCATTCCGCCGAGCCCGCCGGATGACACCGCTACCCGGACAGCACGTCCCCCGTTTCCTGGGCACGTGACAGCACGCGGTACTGCTCGCTGTCCGCCGGCAGTTCGTCGTGGGTGCCCGGATCACCAGCAGGGTGCACTCCGCCGTGGTCTCGCGGATCGATCTGCGCAGCGCCACTTCGCTGACCGCGTCCAGATGGGCGGTCGGCTCGTCCAGCAGCAGCAGGCGCGGCCGGGTCAGCAGGGCACGGGCGATCGCGATCCGCCGGCGCTCGCCACCGGCCAGCGCCATGCCGTGCTCCCCGGCGTCGGTGTCCAGGCCCTGCGGCAGACGGTCGACCAGGTCGGTGAGGTGCGCCAGTTCGACCACCCGGTCCACCTCGTCCTGTCCGGCGTCCGGGACGGCGTAGGTCAGGTTCTCCCGCAGCGTGCCGTACAGCACCGGGGCATGCTGCTCCACCAGGCCGGCCCGGGCCCGGTGGTCGGCTCGGCCGAGTGCCCGTATGTCACGGTCGTCGAAGAGGATCCGGCCGCGGTCCGGGTCGTAGAACCGCTCGATCAGGGCGACATGGGAGTGCTCCGGTATCTCGGAGGTCACGCCGCGCAGGACGGGGCGCCGCGGTTCGTAGCCGAACCAGACGTCCTGGAACTCCAGCACGGGTGCCCGCGGCCGCCCACCCCTGCCGCCCGCCCCGGTACGGCGCCGGAGCCGCGGCTCCGGACACGGCGTCCTGCTCCGTGGGCAGCGCCAGCACTTCCGTGACCCTGCGGTACGGCCCATGCCCTGCTCCATGGTGCTGAAGGACTGGAACAGCGTGCCGATCGGCTCCACCAGCTTTCCCGCCCCCGGGCAAAGCCCAGACCGGTCTTGCGGAAGGAGCCGACCGTGGTCAGCGTCGGACGCTCGTACGTGCGCGTGTCGTTACACCTCCGGCCGCCAAGTCCGCCAGTCCGCAGGCAGGGCGGCGGCGATTTTCGGACGTGTCCAGGCCCCCCGAGTCCAGTTCCGCCTCAACAGGCAACCTCAACAAGGCTCATACGTCTCTCACAGGGCGCTCACATACTCGATCGAGAACGCGTGGGAGACCAGCAACCGATGACCAGTCAGAAACACAGAAGTCGCTTAAAGCGCTCGGCGCTCGCCGCGGGGGCCGCGCTCACCGTCGTCGTCACGGGGTCCGGGGCCGTTCCCGGGACCGGGGCGGTGGCGGCTGAGCGTGCGGCCGGGCAGCCGTCGTTGAAGCTCGTCGCCGCGTCCAACTCCGTGACCATCGACCGGTGGAGCGAGGAGGGTGTCCACCTGGACCTCGGCACGTACGTCACCGTCGACGGCGCGCCGCTGGAGTTCAAGGTGACGCGGAAGTCGTACAAGGATCCTGTCGTCGCCCAGCAGATACTTCGTGACGGGACGCGTACGAAGACGAAGAAGCTGCCTGCCGGACTGGTGAAGGACTTCTCCGGGCTGCCCGGGTTTCTCGAGATGTCCATCACCAACGCCGCCGGTGAGGAAGTGAGGAAGGCCGCCGAGACCTTCTGTCCCAACAACGCGTCCGGGCGGCTTCGTCCCGACGCGCCGGCCACCTCGCACTATCCGGAGGGCTGTTCCACCAACCCCTGGACGCTGGGCTCGGTGTGGGGCGTCGAGAAGGGCTGGGCGGCCAACACCAGCAGGGTCGACTGGGACAATCCGGTGGACCTGCCCGCGGGTGAGTACACGGCCAAGGTCGCGGTGGCCAAGGTGTACCGGGACCTGTTCGGTATTCCGGATGAGCGCCCGACCATCAAGTTGACCGTACGGGACGTGAGTGAGGGTGAGGGGGCGGCGGGGCTGACCTCCTCCACGCGGTCCTCCGCCCACCACGGAAGTGGGCACGAGGCCCACGCCACCTCCGACTCCGGGTCCACCGGCCACCACTACGGCCCCCGCGGCGCCGACGCTCCTCCCGCGCCCGAGCTCTCCAACGCCCTCGAGGACCGTGGCACGGCCCACCACCTCGGCGACGGGCAGGGGCACACCGACGGTTCGCGTGTCGCGCCCGCGCTGGAGCCGGCCACCAAGCGGCCCACCGGGCGGGCGGGTGCTCCCGCCAACGTGCCCAAGCCCGACCTGCGTTCGCTGCCCGCCTGGGACATCGCCATCACCGACGGCGAGGACGGGGACGTACCGGGCAAGGACTACCTCGCCTTCTCCGCGAATGTGTGGAACGCGGGGCCCGCGCCCCTCGTCGTGGACGGGTTCCGCAGTCCTGGCAAGGACCTGATGGACGCTTACCAGTACTTCTACGACGCCAAGGGCAAGCAGGTGGGGTACACGCCCACCGGCACCATGGAGTGGGACCCGCGGCAGGGTCACGAGCACTGGCACTTCACGGACTTCGCCAGCTACCGGCTGCTGAGCGAGGACCAGACGAAGGAGGTGCGCAGCGGCAAGGAGGCGTTCTGTCTGGCCAACACCGACGCCATCGACTACACGGTGAAGAACGCCAACTGGCACCCGTACAACACCGACCTGTCGACCGCCTGCGGTGAGCAGAACTCGATCTCCGTGCGTGAGGTCCTCGACGTCGGCTCCGGCGACACGTACACCCAGTACCGTCCCGGCCAGTCCTTCGACATCACCGACCTGCCCAACGGCACGTACTACATCCAGGTGATCGCCAACCCGGAGAAGCGGCTCCAGGAGACGAACACCGACAACAACGTCGCCCTGCGGAAGGTCATCCTGGGCGGTGAGCCCGGCGCCCGGACCGTCAACGTGCCGCCGCACGATCTGATCGACGCTCCGTAAGCTCCGTAAACGTGGACCGCTTGGGCGGGCAGCGCGGCTCATGCCCGCACTGCCCGCCCACTCGTGCTCTCAGGGCTCTGTACGGGTTCAAGTGCGGTGCTGGAGCACCACGTAACCCTGGGTGTTTCCGATGATCGCGTACTGGGCCTTCGGGTGGAGCTGGCGGGCGTACTCCTCGACGTCGCGGATGCCGCCGTCGGTGTTGTCGAGGGCGATGTAGTCGGGGGCGATGCCCCGGGTGTTGCCGAGCCAGAACACGCGGCAGCGGGAGGTGAGGCGGCTGGTCGGGCCGATGTTGGCCTCGACGGTCGCGCCGTCCGGGATGCTGCGGTTCAGCATGCGTTCTATCGCGGTGACGCGCGCGGGCTTGTCGTAGGCGGCGGATTCGGTCAGCGCGGAGACGGGGAGGGCGGTCGTCAGCGCGAGGGCCGCCGCGGCCACGGCGGTGGGCACGTGGAACGCGTACGAGCGCAGCCAGGGGCGGGAGCTGCGGCGGGCGGCGGTGAGGGCGTCGACGAGGGCGAGCGCGACGACGGGCATCAGGACCGCGCTGTAGTGCCAGTCGGTGCCCCAGTAGTGGTCGTCGGCGGAGACGAAGCGCCAGCCGAGGGTGGGCAGGGCGACGGCGAACAGCGGGGAGCGCAAGGCCAACAGGCCGCTGGTGGGGATCAGCAGCCAGGCCAGGGTACGGAGCTTGGTGTCGACGCCGTCGAAGAGGGCGAAGCCGCTGTCGACCTTGGTCCAGTAGTCGTAGTCGCCGACGGTGTTGAAGGCCGGGATGATCGTGGTGAGCGTCAGCAGAGTGGCGGTGGCGCCCAGGGCCGCCGCCCCGAGGGCGTACAGAGTCGTGCGGGGGGAGCTGCCGCGGGCGCGCAGGGCTACGACCACGGCGATCGCCGCCGCCGTCAGGCCGAGGTCCTCCTTGACGAAGATCAGCGGCAGCGCCCAGAGCAGGGCCCGGCGCCAACGCTGGGCCAGCACGGCCTCCAGGGAGAAGGCGATCAGCGGTACGGCGAAGCAGATCTCGTGGAAGTCGAAGTCGACGGCGCGCTGAACGCCCCAGGACAGGCCGTAGGCGATGCCGATCGCGAGCCCCCGGCGGCGGCCCAGGAGATTCGCGGCCGCGCGGGTGACCGGTACGGCCGACAGCGCGAACAGCGCGGCCTGGGCGACGAGCAGCGTGATGGGGGAGGGGAAGAGCCGGTAGAGGGGGGCGAGGAGGGCGGTGACCGGGCTGAAGTGGTCGCCCAGGACGTTCGTGCCCGGGCCCTTCAGGTCGACGACGGGCGCCTGGAGGTGGGCGTAGGCGCGGATGGCCTGCTCGAAGATGCCCAGGTCCCACGACATGGTCGCCAGATGCCGGTAGCGGGAGATGGAGACGGCCGCGTAGACGAGGAAGAGGGCGGCCGCGAGGAGGTAGGGGTCGAGGCTGCCGGGCAACTGGGGGCGCCGGTCACCCGGGGGGTGGGTGACCGGCGGGGATATGTGAGGAGCCGGGTCGTCGTTTGCGGTCTGGGCCGGTATCGATGGCGCCTGTGCGGCCGGCGCGTCCTGCGGCGGGCCAGGGAGAGCCTTGGGCACGGGGAGTCCTTACGAGCAGGGTCTTGCGAGCAGGTCTTGCGAGTGGGGCCGTTGTGGTGGGGGCTTGAGAGTCTGGAGTGCGGTGAGGGCACTTTGGGGACGGGAGTGTGGTGAAGGAGGGCGGCTTTGGGGTCGGGTGTGTGGTGAAGGAGGGGCGCGTGGGCGAGCAGGGGGCGTGCGCCGGAGCTTTGTGGGCCGAGCGCCCTCCGAGTGTCGCGCCTCGTGCGCCGGGCCTCGCGAGTGGGTCCCTGTTCAGGTGTGGCTGCCCCGTGAGGGACTGCCGGGAGGGCGGAGAACCCTCGCCCCTCTAGACCCACTGGAGCCTCTCGGGGTTCCAGCCTCACCACCACGTCAGTACGCCGTCTTCACCATCCGCCGCTGCTCCCGCTCCGACAGCCGGCTTCCCGACTCCCGGCGGGCCATCCGCTGGAGCAGCCGCGGGGCGAGCGCGAAGCCGACACCTCCAGGGTCTGGGCGCTGTCGGGCAGCAGCGCGGAACGGCCAGCGGCCGTGGTCGCGGTTGGCCTGCAGGACGATGCCGAGGCGGGCCCGCCAGGCGGGGTCCTCGCGCGCGGGGTCCTGGCCCAGGACCTCGGCGTCGCCGCCGGAGCGGGCGCGGTAGCCCTCGAGGATCTCGATCGTGGTGCTCTTGCCCGCGCCGTTGGGGCCGAGCAGCGCGAAGAGTTCGCCTCTGCGGACCTCCAGGTCGAGTCCGCTCAGCACATCGCGCGTGCCGTAACGCTCGTGGTCTGAACTTCACACGAACGCAGTACGTTCCGGATCGGTCGCCGTCCGTCGCTCCCGCTGTCGCGTTTGTTCAATCCCCGCCGTTCTCGGTCTGCCTACCGTGCCCTCAAAGACAGCGGGGACCGTGCTCCCGGAGACAGCAGAGCAAGGAGCGAGCGCCATGGAGCCGACAGTCGTGATGATCCGGGCCTCAGCTGCGGCCGTGGACGTCGTGCGCGGGATCGGTCCCGGCGAGCTGGACCGGCGCACGCCGTGCACCGAGCTGAACGTCCGGGCGCTGCTGAATCACCTGATCTACTGGACCGGCGCACGCGGGTACGGCGCCGGGCTCAAGCAGCCCCCGCAGCCGGGCGAGGTCGAGCAGGGCCATGACTTCACCGCGGAGCCGGGCTGGGCCGAGGCCTATGCCGCCCGGGCGGCGGCGACCGCCGAGGTGTGGAGCGACCCGCGGGCCTGGATCGGCGAGACGGCGCTGACCGGCAACGGCCGCCTGATGCCGGCCGGCTTCGTCGGCGGGATCCTGCTGTGCGAGTGGCTGCTGCACGGCTGGGACCTGGCGGTGGCCACCGGACAGCAGCTGACCGTGGACGACGACCTCGCGGCGGCCGCGTACGAGGACGTCGCCGGCCGGGCCGAGATGGCCAGGCAGTACGGGGCCTTCGGCCCGGAGGTCCCCGTGCCGTCGACCGCCCCGCTGTTCGACCGAGCCCTGGGCCTGTCGGGCCGCGACCCGGCGTGGCGGCGCGAGGCCTGACCGCCTGCGCTGGACCTCCAGTACCTGGAGGAGGCCCGCCGCCGGGCAGGACGGCGTAGTAGTGGACAGGCCCTGGGTCAGCTGAGGCAGATCACGAGCAGGCAGAGCTGGGGCGAGGTGGGCGAAGTCGTCGACGGGTCGGGGCTCGTCTGCGAGCTGCCCGAGTCCGAGCCTGCGTTGTCGCCGGCGGTGGGCGGAGCGGGGGTCGGCTGGGCCGTCGTACCGGACCCGGACCCGGAGTCGGAGTCGGACCCGGTGCCGGACCGGGTCTGGTCGGTGACCGATCCGGCCGAGACGGAGGTCGGGGGCGTGGTCCGCGGCTGTGGATTCACCGGCGTCCGGGGGACGGTCGCGGCGTCCGGCCGGGTGTTCGCCGGTGTGGTGGGGGTCGAGGCAGGGGCGGGCCGGCGACGCTGGTCGTCTGCCGCGGGCGCCTGCTCCTCGTGGGCGCGCGAGGTGCCGCGCGTGGTGGGCGGTGTCGACTCCGGGCGGGTGTGCTGGTCCGTCGTCTCCTTCGCGCCGCCCATGCCCGTGACGTCCGGGGCGGTGGCCGCCTGCGTCTTGTCCGTGGACTGCCGGTCCATCGAGAGGACGGTCAGGCCGCCTCCGACGAGTGCGACCGCCGTCGCGACCAGTGCCCGGCGCTGGGTCTTCTTCCACCGGGCCTGCTGCCGACGGCGTGCCGCGCGCCCTCGCGGCGCGGGTATCGCATGGTCGAAGTCATCGCTGGTGGGGTCGACGGGTGGGGCTTCGCGCGGCGTGTCCGAGGGGGTGACACCCCAAGCAGCCGTGCCCGGCGAAGCGGTGGTGGCCGGCCCCGGCACGGGGTGACCGTCGATGATGCCCGGTGCGATGTCCGGGGCGTAGGCACCGCATCCGGGGCACACGAGGGCGCCATTCAGATGCCGACGACACGTGGAGCAGTAGTCCATCTGTGGTCTTCCTGAGTTGACATGCCGACGACCCTCCGGGCCGTGCAGTACTCGCCGTTCGCATGAGGCAGCGAGTGGTCAGTAACGCTAACGACACGATCGGACGACTGTGTGCAGTCCGTGTGACACTCCTGCGCGGATTCTCTGGGTACGGGTTTTACACACCTCTGGTCACAGAGGTCTCAGAACACACCAGCCGTCACACACCCGGGGACGCCGGAGGTGTTCGGCCGGCTGTAGTCGCCGCGGCAGACCTGTGCCCGCCGCAGCAGAGTTTCGCCTCGGGCGACTAAAGTTCTCCTGCGGGGAAACCAGCCCCTGTGGCGGGTCGTGCTCCGGCGGCCCGCGGGAAGGCGCAGATGCCCTCGGAAGACCAGCAGTACGTCGCCGACCGGCTCGACGACGACCACTTCCCGGCGTACACCATGGGCCGGGCCGCCGAGCTGATCGGTGGTACGCCCGGGTTCCTGCGAGCCCTGGGTGAGGCGGGGTTCATCGTCCCGACGAGGTCGGAGGGCGGCCACCGCCGCTACTCGCGCCACCAGTTGCGCCTGGCCGCCCGGGCCCGTGAACTGGTCGACCAGGGGACCCCGATCGACGCGGCCTGCCGCATCATCGGCCTCGAGGACCGGCTGGAGGAGGCCCTGCGCGACAACGAGGAGCTGCGTCGGCCGGAGAGAGAGCCCGGATCCGTCCCGGGCGGCCAGTGAATATCTCACACGGCCGGAGTAGAAATCCGAGTGGCCCCCCAAAATAATTCTGCGGTGAGCTCTGCCGATATTTTCGGGCAATGCCCGCTGCCTCTCGGCTCCTTCCCGGCGCCTTCTCGCCGGTTTCTCGACATCCATTTGTTTCGTGTCCTGCCGTGCTAGGCTGGACGTCAGTTGCAGTTGTGGTTGCCATTTTGCTGCCGGTTTTTCCGGGCAGGTGATCATCACGGCGATGGGGAGGTCCGCGCGGTGCGGGCTTCCAGCACTGCCTCAGGAGATATGACATGGCCACCGGTACTGTGAAGTGGTTCAACGCGGAAAAGGGCTTCGGCTTCATCGAGCAGGACGGCGGCGGCGCCGACGTCTTCGCCCACTACTCGAACATCGCCACCCAGGGCTTCCGCGAGCTGCAGGAAGGTCAGAAGGTGACCTTCGACGTCACGCAGGGCCAGAAGGGCCCGCAGGCGGAGAACATCGTTCCCGCCTGATGTTTGCCTGACGTTTGCGTTTGAGCCATTCGCGCATACGGCGAAACAGGGCCTGCACCTCGGGTGCGGGCCCTGTTTGTTTCCGCTTTTCTGTGCGTTTCCCAGCCGAGAAACCGTTCCCCCCAACCTTTGGTGAGGCACCATGCGCGTTGTGATCGCCCGTTATCCCTTCGACTTGGACAAGAGCGAGGTGGAGACCAAGATGAAGGGTGTCCGCCCCGAGGATGTCACCGGTGCCTGTGTGGCCATCGGGCGCCGGCTGTACCCGGTCAAGCAGGTGGGCGAGGTGATCACCCGCCAGGATCGCCGCGACTTCAGCGCCGGTGAGGTGACCAGGGCACTGACCCGCCTCGGCTTCACCTGCCACGCCGCGCCTCCGGTGGCCCCGTCCGAGGACCCCGCCCCGGCTCCCGCGCCGCCTCTCTGGACGGGCGCCTGACCGGGACGCGGGTTCGCGGATCGAGCGGGACGCGCTGAACGGCCTCTCTGATAGTCAATTGACTGGAGGAGAGGCCGTCGTCGTCTGTGATGACCGTTTGTGATGACACGGCGGCGTCCGCCCTCGCGCGGCCGGAGGACCTGCGTGACGTATCGGGGTGACCCGACAAGCCGCGCATGTCACGCAGGTCACCAGGTCATCCCGCGAGCGTCAGGTACAGCCGGGTGCCTCCGGGCCGGTAGCCGACGCGTTCGTAGGTCCGGCGGGAGCCTTCACCCGAGTACTCCAGCCAGACCGACCGCGCCCCCCGCGCGAACATCGTCTCGGTCAGCGCGGCGGTGACCGACGCGGCGATGCCCCGGCCGCGGAAGGCGGGGCGGGTGCCCACGCCGGCCAGTTCGGCCGTGCCCACGGCCGGCGCCGAGCAGGAGGCCGCGCCGGCACAGCCGCCGTCGGGAGCCCGCACGAACCGGACCGCCCCACCGCCGTCCTGGATACGGCGCAGCCGGGCCACGCCCTCCGGCGACGAGGCGAACGCACCCGCGAACGCCTCGGACAGGGCCGCGTCGATCGAGACGTAGTCCTCGTCCGTGGACGGGGTTTCGACGAGCAGCGGGCCGGGAGCGCCAGGCGTACCAGTGGGCGACGGCATCGTCAGGGTGTCGGGCGTGCAGACCAGGTACTCGTTCACCGCCTCCGTGCCGAATCCCCTTGCGCGCAGCGCCTGTTCCACGGTGGGCGCGGCGGCCGGGGCGAACTCCAGCCGGGGCGTGAGACCGCGCTCGCGGAACGCCTCGATCAGGGCGTCGATGTCCTGGGCGGTCGGGCGGGCGTCGGGCAGAGGGGTTGCGTAGTTGAGGTACGGGCTGGTGGTCGAGGGGTCGAACCCGGCGACGAAACCCCCGACTTCGGCCACCTCGGGGCGGCGGCGGAGATTGATGACGGCAAAGCTCTGGACGGTGTTGTCCACGGTGATGATGACCTCACGAGACGGCAGCGAAAAGGACGTCGTGACGGCGGTGCCGTGGAAGGGCAGGCGGTTCAGCGCTGCCGACGGCGACCGCTCGGGTCCGCCGCAATCATTGGCTTCAGTCCTTCGCCGTGAGCGTGAGTTCGTACGTGTACGTGTACGTACTGGAGTTCGCCGAACCGTCCCACGGCAGTGCGGTGAAGGGCAACCGAATATTGTGCTGTTGCTGTCTCGTTAACGGGTGCCGCTTGACGCTGCCGCCGTCGCCGCGTTGGCTTTCCCCCACCTGGTCGCCACCTCCCCCCCCCACCCCGGAAGGCACCTGATGTGAAAGCTCGTACCCCCCGCAACACCGCCGTGCGTCGCCTCGCCATGGCCCTGACCGCCTCCGCGTCGGCCCTCTCCCTCTCCGCCTGCGGAGTCATCGACGCCGTCGACGGGAGCGACAGCTCCGAGGGCCCGACGAAGGGCAACGACATCACGGTGGGCCTCCTCCTGCCCGACAAGGAGACGGCGCGCTTCGAGAAGTTCGACCACCCCCTGATCAAGAAGAAGGTCGCCTCCCTCACCGGGAACAAGGGCAAGGTCCGCTACGCCAACGCCGGGGCGAGCGCGAACAAGCAGAGCGAGCAGTTCCAGCAGATGATCGACGCCGAGGTGGACGTGGTCCTGGTGGACGCGGTCGACGCCAAGGCCATCGCGTCGGACGTGGAGAAGGCCAAGGAGGCGGGCATCCCCGTCATCGCGTACGACAGGCTCGCCGAGGGCCCGATCGACGCGTACGTCTCGCACGACAACGAACTCGTCGGTGAGGTGCAGGGCCGCGCCCTCGTCGAGGCGCTCGGGGACAACGCGGCGACCAGCAAGATCGTCATGATGAACGGCTCCCCCGCCGACCCGAACACGGCCCGCTTCAAGGCGGGCGCGCTCGACGAGCTGGACGGCCGCGTGGTCATCGCCAAGCAGTACGACACCAGGGAGTGGCTGCCCTCGGTCGCCAAGGTGAACATGAAGAAGGCGATTCAGTCCATCGGGCTGAACAACATCGCCGCCGTCTACTCGGCGAACGACGGCATGGCCGGCGCCGTCATCGACGCGCTGGAGGAGGCGGGCTCCACCGACATCCCGCCGGTGACCGGGCAGGACGCGAACCTGGACGCGGTGCAGCGGATCGTCTCCGGCGAGCAGTACATGACCGTGTACAAGTCGTTCTTGCTGGAGGCGGACAACGCCGCGGAGATCGCGGTGGCCAAGGTGCAGGGCCGCTCGATCGAGTTCGACGCGCTGACCCCCGACAAGGTCGACAGCCCGACGGAGGAGGACATCCCCTCGCAGCTGGTGCAGGTGGTCGCCCTCACGCGGGACAACATCAAGGACACGGTGATCCGGGACGGCGTCTACACCGTCAAGGACATCTGCACCGCACAGTACGAGGACGACTGCGCGGCGATCGGCCTGACGTCGTAGCGCGACCGGCTCGGACACCGAATGGGCTCGGGGCACGCGGGAGTAAGGTGAGGGAAGCGAGGATTCTTCGTATACCGGTGCTCAAGTCGGTCTCGTTCTCGTGGTTCCACCACACCGGGTGCCCGGCGCCCGAGGCAGGATCCGCCCCCGTGACGACCGCTCTGCAACCCCCGCTGCCCTCCCACCCCCTCCTCCGCCTGCGTCTGGCACCCCGCGGCGGCATGCCCCGGCCCGTCGACGGCGCGTGGTGGCCCCGCTCGTACGACCTGCTCGCGGAACTCCCGCAGCTCCTCGCAGGGTTGCCGCTCGCATGGGGCCACATCAGCAGTGTCACGGTCAACGGGGCGACGTGGTCCGCGACGCCCGGCAGAATGCTCGTCTTCAACCAAGTAGTACGACTGCGCAGGGCTCTTGCGGCCTCCGCCCCGCACACCGTCGTCCTGCTCGCCCCGGGCCGGGGGCGCTGGGACCTGCTGGTCGTGCCTCCGGACACGTCCGGGGCGGCGGCGGAGCCACTCATGGCGGCAGCCGCGGACGACGGGAATGTGTCCGACAGATCCTAGGACCGACTGCTGTCCAACCAGGACCGTGCCGGCTCTGCCGTGCGGGCGGTGTCCACGGTGAGCTGGAGACGGGTGCCTCCGTCGGCGCCCGCGGGGTAGCTGCGCTGCTCGGTGGCGGCGAAGCAGTGCCGGAGGACTTCCGCGACCCGCCGCGCGACCTCGGGTGACGCGGCGACGATGTGCACCTCGGCGTGCTCGACCGGCGACGATTCCAGTGGCTCCATGGCGACCTCGTTGTTGATGAACGAACCGCCGACACGGCCCCACGACGACGGTCCCCGCAGCCTCCAGGCCCTTGGCGGAGATCAGCGGGCCGGTTCCTTACTGTACTCCGGCGTGTCCAGGAGGCCGGTGGCACGAGGAGTACCGTGAAACCAGGAAGCCACTGTGTGCGACCGGATATCCGTCAGGCAGGCGAGTGCGATGTCCGCATCCGATTCCGACGCCCCCCGCGTGACCAGGCTCCTGCCGGACGCCGTCCACCAGGCCGTGAAACCCGGGACGGCCGTCGTACGGCTGGAGACCACGCACGAGCGTCAGGGAGTGCTCGACGGAGCCTGGTGGCCGCGGTCCCGTGACATCACCGCCGAGCTTCCGGTCCTGATCGCCGCACTGACCGAGTACCTCGGTCCGATCACGCGCGTCGGCCTGGACGCCGGCGCCTGGGAGGAACTGCCGACGCGCATGGTCATCGAGGACCGTGTCGTCCACATCGACTCGTTCCCGGTCGGCGACGACACCGTCCTCGTCACCCGGGGCGATCAGGACTACTTCTCCCTCCTCGTGGTCCCGCCGCACACGGCCCCCGAGGCGGCACGCGCCGCGATGGCCGAAGCCGTCCGCGCCGACAACGTCACCCAGGCCGAACAGATCCTCATCCACACCGGCACGGGCCGAGCGGCCTTGCCTTGATGTTCCGTCGGAGGCGATCGACCGCACGGTCGAGATCCACGACGAGCGCGGCCCGGGTCCGCTCAACGGGGCCCGGGCCGGCAGCCGTCGTCAGGCCTTGTGGACCTCCAGCGCGGCCCGCACCCCCGACTCCAGGGCCCCCTCGATCCACGAAGGCTTGACCGAGGTGTGGTCGCCGGCGAAGTACAGCGGGCCCTCGGGGGAGCGGATGGCGGCGAGGAGTTCCGTGTGCTGGCCCGGGAGCAGGACGGACGCCTCGCCGTACGCGTAGGGATCGCGCAGCCAGCTCTGGGTGCGGCCGGCGCCGGTGTAGAACACCTCGACCCGTTGCCCGTAGACCTGCTGAAGCCCCCGCAGGGCATGCGGGTATCGCGCTTCCTCGTCGAGGGAGTCCCAGCGGGAGGCGTCGTCGGCCCAGCTGTAGGACGCGAGGACGACACCGCCCTTGCTGCCCTCGACCGGATGGGAGGGGTTGATCATGAAGCGGTTGGAGTTGTCGGAGACGGATCCGCCGCCGACGATGTGCGCCGCCTCGGGCTGGTCGCGGGTGGCCCAGCGGTTGGCGGCGTAGTGAACGCGCTGCGCGTCGCTGATGTGCCCGCCCGGGACGGAGGGGTGCGCGCCGAGCAGACTCCCGTCGCCGGGCGCCTTGCCGTTGCGGTAGTCGTCGTACAGCCCGGGGCGTACGGCGTCCAGCTCCCGCTTCCAGTCACCTTCGTCGAACTCCCACCAGCGACGGCTGAATTCGAGCAGCACCTTGGTCGCGCTGTCGTAGTGCAGTTCGGCGACGGCACGGCGCTTGCCGTACGACATCAGCGGGCTGATCTGGACCTGCCGCAGCCCGGAGAAGGGCACGGTGACGATCGCGAGGTCGCCGGTGAACTGCTCGCGCACGACCTTGCCGCCGCGTCCCTCGGAGACGGTGTCGATCCATACGTGCGGGCTGTCGGGGCCGACGTGGGAGGGATCGCCGGAGCGGCGGCCGTTATGACCCTGACCCTCGGCCCAGTACTCGATGTGGGTGGCGCGCCGATCGAGCCGTAGAACGTCGGCGACCTGCTTCAGCAGGGCATCCGGAAGGGTCGCCGTGCCGCCGACCAGCTCCCAGAACTCCGTATCCGGGCTGATCAGCGACTGACTGATGAAGCTGTGGATGAACGACAGCGGCAGCCGTGAGGTCAGATTCTCCAGCGTGCCGATCAGATCGATGGTCCGCTCGTCGAAGCCGGCCCGCTCGGTCAGGAACCGGTACATCGACCAGTCGCCGTACTGCTGGATCACCCGTGCCCAGCCCTTGACCCGCTCGGGCAGCGGCTTGTCGACGCGCTTGCCGTCCGGCCCGACGGTGCTGAACTCGTCGCGTACGGGGTCGAGGGCATCGCGCAGGATCTTGCTGGAGGGCGTGTCCCAGTACTTGCGCGGCACCCCGAAGGACCGGTTAACCTTTCGCGGCGCCTTGGCGTACTCGGCACGGCGCACACGGATGCCGTTGACGTGCAGCCAGGCGCGGTTGACGGGCTTTCCGTCGCCGTCGACGTCCACGAGATGGAACCGGCGCTTTTTGACGTCGAGTTGCTCGATCAGGCTCATGACGAGAGGGTGACTGCCCGGGATCCGCATGGCGCCGGCCTCGGCGTACTGCTTCGGATCGGCGAACGGCTGCGCCGCCTGCTCGTGCCCACCGGTACGGAAGGTCTTGATCCGGCCGCCGACGCGGTTGCCGTTGGCCTCCAACAACGTCACCTGATGCCCGGCCCGCTTCAACAGCCAGGCCGCCACGAGGCCGGCCGGCCCGGCGCCGACCACGAGGATCTTCTTGGCGTCCTTGGTTTTGGCGCGGGGCAGGCCGGAGTTGAGGATCTTCTTGTACTCCGGGACGAGGGGGCGGTCGTGGTCGTCCACGACGAGCAGGGCGCGGGCTACCGCGAGGCAGGTGGACCAGGGGGCGGTGGATCTGGGTGGGCAGGGGGTGGCCGCGGGGGCGGTGGCGGGGGTTGCGGCGGGTGCGGCGGTGGCCTCGCCGGCGGTGGTCAGACCGAGGGCCGTCGCGGTTGCGGCCGTACCGGCGGCGGTCGTGAACTGCCGTCGGGAGAACGGAGGATGGGTGGCTGCGGTGCGGAGTTCATCCATGTGTCCTGGATAGGTGCGGGGCGGTGTGTTCGGCAGGGAGATCGACTGTGGGCCACCTGAATGTGGGAGCGCGGCGGGGTGCGCCTCTTGCCGCGACCGCCGCCTGAGCGGATACGAGGTTCTGCGCGCCCCCCGGACAACCCACGGCCACCCTGCTCGGAGGTTTGTGTCGTATCAGCCCAGGCCGCAGCAGCAGTTCGGCCGGGCCCCGCAACAGGGTGCTGGTTCGCCAGGTGAGCGCCGCCGGTTCGGTGGCGAAGGCGAGGGAAGATGACTCCGGCCCAGTACCAAGAGCTCGCCGCTCGCCGCTCGCCGCTCGCCGCTCGCCGCTGCGCCGCACGCGCCGCCGCTCTTGCTGATGCACGTCGGTCTCGTCCGTCTCGGCTGCGGCCCGCGCCTTTCGTCCCTTCCGCCGCCCCCCTTTGCCTTCCCGGCCGCCTTCACCAGGGATGCCAGGGCCTCTTCCCTGACTCGCATGCCCGCCGCGTCGTGGTGGGCACGGACCACCGTGGAGTCCACGCTGACAAGGGACAGATCCACCTGCCCGAGCCGAGCCGCCTCGGCGATCACCCCCGTCCAGCAGCCCTTCGAAGACACCCGCGTCACGCCACTGGGCGAAACGGTTGTACACGGTCTGCCAGGCCCCGGATGAGGGCGGCACATCCCGCCACTGGCTGCCCGCGCGAAACCGCCAGATCACCCCCTCGAACTGCTGCCGCAGCCGCTCGGGTACGGGCCGAACCTGCCGTCCGGCAGGAACGGCCTGATCAACTCTCATTTCAGCACCTCACATCTTGATCACAACCGAAACAGGGCCCAGCCGCGTGCCAGGGCACATCATTCGACGAGTTGGCCGGGCCACCAATTCTCCGGCGCCGGTGTGCATGGGTTCTTCCTTCTTCGGGCATTCCAAGCGGGATGAGTCGGACAAGGGGGGCGGCCCGGAATGGACGGGGGGACGGTCGTCGCGGCGTGTGCCGTCGTGATCGCCGTGGCATCGTTCGCCGTCTCGGTCTACGAGGTACGCGCGACACGGCAGCACAACCGCCACTCGGTGCGGCCCATACTCCAGTTGCAACGAAGGATGTCCAAGGGGCAGAAAGCGGGGATCAGGCTCATCAACGCCGGTCTCGGCCCGGCCGTCGTCGTCAGCACATCCCTGACGGTCGACGGCGAAGTGATCGGCGTGTGGAACAAGTCGGGCGCGGACAGGGCGCGTGAAGGCCTCGTCGTATGGCCCTACGCTGTGACGTTCAGCGAGTCGCAGACCATCGCCACCGACTATGAGGAGTTCTTGCTGAGCGTGGACCCGTACGAGCCACAGGCTCATGCCGAGTTCATAGACCTCATAACTCGGCGCCTGCACCTGGAGATCCGCTACGAGTCCCTCTACGGCGGGGAGAACTATCACGTGACCCTGCGCCCCCGCACAGAGGGCTGACGGGCCGCCGAGTGCAAGAAGCAAAGGTGCGCGCGGCGGCCGCCCGCTGGGACAAGACGCCCGCCGGCTACTCGGCCGGTCTCCACCCGCACGAAGCACTCAGCTGACTACGCTGCCCCCAATCCACCATGATCCGAACTCGAAACAGGCCTAGAGCGCCAGGGAGTCGGACAGAGCAGTTGTCAGAGTCCGAACGTTTCGGTCACCAGCCTGGCCAGATCGTCTTCGGTCATCATCGTGTCGACCTCGATGGTGCGCAGTTCGAGACGCTCTGTCTCTTCGCAGAGGCGTTGCGTGCACATCTGGTCACGCTCGGCCATGTTGCGGTCGGCTTTCTCTGGATCGCTGGCCTTCCGGGTGAACCCTCCCCCCGGCGTGGCCCGACTGTGGATCGCGGCCCGGCTGAACTCGGGTGTGGGAAGGAGCCAGACCGCTTGACCAGGTGTGGCAAGCAGGGGCTTCACGAGGTGCGGCAGCAGTCGGAAGCCCTCGACGACTACAGAAGGTTCCGGTGGCAGTCGAAGAAGGTCTTCGACGATCAGATTGAACCCCTCACCTCGAAACCAGTGGAACGTCTCCAGCATGACTTCCGGAGATCGGTTCACCCAACGCTCGTCCATATCCATGGCGATGAACTCGTGCAGGAACGGGGCGTCTTCGGGCGTGGTCCGGCGAGCGTGATCGGACATGACGTCGTCGGTCGCGTAGAGACGCCAGCCGTACCGGTCCGCCAATCGGCGAGCCGTGGTCGACTTGCCCGCGCCGCTCCCGCCACCGATCCAGTAGACATGCCGCAGCCGTGCACGCAGCGTTGCGGCGTCGGCAGCCTCTTCTTCGAGTCGTTTGTGTCGCATCCTTCTCCCGTTTGGTCAGGCGATCCAGGGCGACGATCCCGTGGCCAGGACAACACCCATGGCACCAGCAAGACACGAGCGACCAGTCAGCTATGGATGAACCGGTGATCGACCCCGAAGACCGAGAGCAGCAGGCGGCCATCAGCCGTCTGCTGCTGTATCACCTGAACGCGCCCATCGTCGAAGGCTGCCGCCTGCGCGGCGTCCTGCCCACCCCCGGTGCCGTACGGATCGCCATCCACGTGGCCCCCGCCTACATCCCCGGCATCCTGCGTACCGTCCTGACCCGAACCCAGCTCTACAGCAGCGGCGACATCAGCGACGTCATGGGGATGACGCTCATCCGCCTCCACCCGGAGGAGATCACCCCGGACCCGGACCCGGACCCGGACCCTGAGCCCGAACAGTGCCAAGCGCTCACCGTCCTGCGTGCCCTGACCGACCCCGGCGAGGATGAGGACCCCTTCCTGATCGGCTTCCTGATGCGGGGCGAGAGCCTGATGCGCCTATACGTACTGCCTCCCGGCCACCCAGGCCTCATCGGCGCCGACATCCGCCTGACCGGCACGAGTACCGCGCTGATCGCCGCACTCCCCTCCCTCATCGAGGAAGTGGAGCTCCATCAGCCGGTCCGTGACGACCCGCATTGCGATCTCCTCGTTGACCTGACCGACTGGTAGAGCCGCTGAGCTTGTCGCTGTTCCCCGCCTCACGGTCGCACAGCGGCCTTGGGCTTCCCGTGTTCTGGATCTCCGTCAGCCGGATGCTGTGGCCGGTGCGGTCGTGGAAGGGGTGAGCGGTGGTGAAGTTCGGCATCGTCCTCGGCGTGGAGAACGACAACCGGCATCGGCGGATCCCCGGTCCGGAAACTCTGAATCAGCGTTTCCAGCTGCTGTTGGACGTCGATTCCGGCGAGGGTCGACATCCCGTCGTGATGACCCTCGCAGCTCGAGGGGCGGTTCTGATCGCCTCCGGGCATGGCATCCCCTGGTCGCTCGCATAAGCAGGTGGCAATGCCAGGAAGCCAATGACGGTCGGCCGGACATTTTGCGGCATTGGCGGAGAACGCCTCTGATGAGTGAATACCCTCCCTTTCGGTTGGGGCTGCGCTCCGCCAAGTACGCCGCGGCGAGGTCAGCGGCTGCCGGTCCAGCTGTGGGCCACGTCCACCACCAGTCGGTCGGACAGCTGCGTCACCCGGAACGGCAGGCGGGCGCGGACGCCCAGGCCGACCTGCGTCTCGCCCTCGAAGCTGCCCGCGAAGCGGGTGTCCTTGAAGGTGCGGTAGCCGGTGATGTCCACGCCGGGCAGGGGGCGGCCCACCTTTCCGGGGTACACGGCCGCGCCGGTCTCCGGGTTGTAGCTCGGCGCGGCCACGCGGACCTCGAGTATCGCCCCGCCGCCGACCGGGATGTAGTCGCCCGAGCCGGCCTGGTGGAGGCGGTCGACGTACTGGACGTAGTAGCCGACGTCGCCGCCGCCGGGGACGTCGAACACCATGCGGTCGAAGCAGTCGTGCCTGCCGGTCCTGATGTCCTTCAGCGGTACGGCGCCGGCGGTGACACCGCCCTTGACGCCGCTGCCCCAGCCCGTCGGGCAGGCCGTGGCACCCGAGGTGGCCGCCGGGGCGGCGCCCGCGGCGGTCGTCCCCACACCCAGCACCGTGCCCGCGAGGGCCAGTGCTGCCACTGCCGCTCCCATTCGCCTCATGACGTCCCCCTTTGTTGCGTAAAGCTGGTATTGGGTAAGACGATCCGGTGCGACGGAAAGTTGCATACCGCTGCTGTATAACCGGGCCATGATCTATCACGTCGTCCCGCGCGATGAGTGGAACGCCAGTCCCGACCAGCCGTACGCGCCCGCTTCCCTCGCGGAGGAGGGCTTCGTGCACTGCTCCCCCGATGAGGAGACCACGCTCGCCGTCGTCAACGCGTTCTACCGGACCGCGCCCCGGCCGCTGCTGACGCTGGTGCTCGACGAGGAGCGGCTCACCGCGAAGTGCGAGTGGGAGGCGGCCGCTCCCGCTCCGCCGCCCGGGGTTGCCGAGGGTGTCCTGTTCCCGCATGTGTTCGGGCCGCTGAACCGCGATGCCGTCGTGCGTGTTCTGGAGGTTCGGTGGGACGAGGAGGGCCGGGCGACCGGGCTGGCGGACGTCGGCTGAGGCTGTGGCCCGGCTCAGAGGGCCGCGCGCAGATGGCTGACCGTGACGAAGCGGTAGCCGCGGGCGGTGAGGGTGCGCAGGATCTCGGGGACCGCGGCGACCGAGGTCGAGTGGATGTCGTGCATGAGGACGACGTCGTTGCGGCCGGTCTTGGCGATGACCGTCTGGGCGATCTTCGCGGCGTCGCGGTACTTCCAGTCCTCCGTGTCCACGTCCCACAGCACCGGGGAGAGCCGGGTCGCCTCCCTCACCTTGGCGTTGATCGCGCCGTACGGCGGGCGGAACAGCGTCGGCTCCTTGCCGGTGGCGGCCTTGATGGCCGCGCTGGTGCGGTCGAGCTGGGAGTTGATCTGTGCGGGGGAGAGGCCGGTGAGGTCGGGGTGGTTCCAGGAGTGGTTGCCGATCTCGTGTCCGGCGCGGGTCTCGGCGCGGAGGAGCTCGGGGTGGGCGGCGACGTTCTGGCCGACGGTGAAGAAGGTGGCCCGCGCCTTGTACTTCGCCAGGTACGTCAGCAGCGTCGCCGTCTCCGGGGCGGCGGGGCCGTCGTCGAAGGTGAGGGCGACGCATTTCACCCTCCGGCAGTCCGTCGGGTCGTCCTTCGAGGCGGTGTGCGTCGGCACGGGCGGCTCGGGCTTGGCGGTGACGCCGAGGTCGAGGCTGCCGCTCGGGTGCGCGGTCCGACGCTGGACGCGCCCGCCGAAGTCGGACAGCCACGGGGTGACCGTCGCCTTCGAAAGGGTCACGGTGAAACGCCCGGCCGGCGGGACGCCCACCTCACCGCGGTCGAACTCCACCCTCAGTCCGCCGTCGGCGGTGAACGCCATGTCGTCCAGGGCCGCGGCACGGGCGGCCGGGTCGGCGAGGGTGTCGTCGAGTGAGGCCGCGTCGATGCCCTCCCGGCCATCGAGCTGCTTCTTCAGGGCGGTGGTGAAGGCGTCCGTGGAGCCGTCCGCGATGAGGTCGATGGCGGAACGGCGGTCGCGGTCCTTGCCGTCGTACCAGTACGTGCGGGTCATCAGCCCGTCCCCGGCCGTGTTGACGTCCAGCGTGGTCAGCCGTACGCCCAGGACGTCGCCGGAGGCGACCAGGAACTGGTGGCTGACGTTCAGCTCCGCGCGTTCGACCGCGGTCGTTCCGCCGTCGCACACCGCCGCCCGGAAGTTCGCGAGCCGCTCCTCGATGTCCTCCTTCATCTCGGCCGTCATGGCCTCGGCACCCGGCACGGCCGGATAGCTGGTCGCGTACGGGCAGGAGCTGTGCTCGCTGTTGTCGCTGACGATCTCCAGGCCCTTGATCCGCGACGGGTCGACGCCCCGGTCGGTGGCCGCGGCGGACGGTCCGGGACGGGCGGACGACGACGGCTGCTTTCCGGAGGAGTCCGAGGAGGAGGACCCGCATGCCGTCGTCAGGGCCAGCGAGCCGAGCAGGAGGAGCGAGGGGAGGAGCGAGTACTTGCGCATGGGAGAGCCCTAGGGGACGGGGATGTGCCGGACGGCCGGACGGCCACGGCCCGATCCTCACGGCCCCGGCGGTTGTCCAGCGACCCGTTCCATCACCTCTGGACAATCACGTGGACAACCACGCCTGACCTGGGCCTTTGGTCTCCCGTGGACAATCCCGTCCCGCTCAGCTCCCCGCGCAGATCTCCCGGTACGGCGCATCGGGGACGTACGTCCGCCACTGCGCCTCGGTCAGTCCGCCGCCCGTGCGGTCGCAGACGGCGGCCACGGCCCGGTCCGTGGTGACGGGATAGCGCTGGAGTGGGGTGTGCGGGCCGGACGCGTACAGCGTGCCGCCGTCCCGGGCGAACGCGACCGAGCGGATCTCTCCGCCGGGCGTGGGCAGATCCGTGCCGAGGAGCTGCTGCGACGCGGTGTCCCACAGCTGGAGGGTGCCGTTGCCGCCGCCCACGACGAGCGTGCGGCCGTCGGGGGAGAAGGCGAGCGCGGCCACCGCCTCCGGGGCGTCCTCGCCCGCGAACGCGGTCATGACGCCCGTACGGTGGCCGACTTCGCCGTCCCACAGGGTGATCCGGCCGGATTCGTCACCGACGGCGAGCCTGCCGCCGTCGGGGCTGAACGCCAGGGCCGTGACGTTCCTGCCGTCGGACAGCTCCCGTCCGGTGACGCGGCCGGACGGCAGCTCGGCGTACTGGTCGTCGGTGCCGACGGCCAGGGCTCCGTCGGGACGGACGGCCACGGCGTCGCCGTAGAAGCCCTGGTGGAACGTCGCCGTTCTGCGGGGACGGCCGCCGATTGTCCACAGGTCTGTGACGACTCCCTCGCTCGCGGCGTGCGAGACGAGCAGAGTACGGCCGTCCGGGCCGAGGGCGACGGGGGCCAGCGGGTCGCCGGACGTGCCCGGGAGGTCGAACGACGTCCGTACCTTGTGCGCCGCCACGTCCCATACGGTGAACCGCTGCCGTTCCGAGCCGGAGCCGGAGCCGGAGCCGGAGCCGGAGCCGGAGCCGGAGCCGGAGCCGGAGTCCGAGCCACCCGCCCGCACGATGTCGCTCACGGCGAGCGACCCGCCGTCCGGGCTGAACGCCAGCAGCGGGGCGTCGCCGACACCCGTCGGCAGAGAGCCGAGGGCGGCCCGGGCGAGGACGGCACCCGTGCGGGTGGAGCGCAGCTCGAAACGGAAGCCGCCACCCTCGTCGCCGGCGCGGGTCGCCGTGGCCAGTGTGGTGCCGTCCGGGCTGAGCGCGGTCGCGTCGGCCGGGGTGCGCTGCCAAGCGGGAGCCAGGTTGGCCGTCAGGTCGTACGAGCGGACCGTCGTGCCGTCGAGGAAGCGCAGCACCCGCTCGCGGCCCGGGGCCCAGGACAGATCCCTGACCTCCCTGCCGGTCAACGGAGTGCGGAAGGCCGGGAGAGCGGGATCCGTCAGGCGCCACACGGTGAGTTCCCCGTCGTCCGCCGTGGCGAGGAAACGCCCGTCGGGCGTGAAGGCGGCCTGGGTGAAGCCGCCGTCGCCGAGGCTCAGGGCCTCGGAGAGGAGGCGGCCGCGAGGGACGTCCCAGACCTTCAGCGTGGTGCCGGAGACGGCGGCCAGCCGCTTGCCGTCCGGGCTGAGGCGGAGCAGACGTTCGCCGCCGTCGGCGCCCGAACCGGTACCGCAGAGGTTCCCCTCCTTGTCCCAGGCGCCGGCCAGGCGCTCACCGCGGACGGTGTCCCAGACCTGGGGCGCGCCGCCGGACGCGCAGAGCGCCAGCACGCCGCCGTCCGCGTCGAGGGCGCTGGTGACCAGGGGGCTCGGCAGCCGCGCCTGGAACAGGACCTTGCCGTCGCCGCGTCGGCGCAGCTCGATGGGGCCCTGGTCGTCAGAGGGCGCGACGAGGTAGCTGTTCCCGTCCGCCGCGAACTCCATCAGACCCATGTCCCGCAGATCGGCGAGTGGCCGACCCGTCGCCAGGTCCCACAGCTGCTCGCCGTCCTCTCCCGAGAGGCCGACGGTCCGCGCGTCCGGGCCGACCAGGCTCGCGTCCAGGCCCGCGGGCAACTCGTACGAGCCGGTACGGCGGCGGGTGGCCACGTCCCACGTGCTCACCCGGCGGCCTGCCACGCTGACCAGCGTCCGGCCCGCGTCGGTGAGGAAGCGTGCGGTGTCCTTCCCGGTCTGCGGGTCGGTGAAGGCGTCCCGCTCCGGCTGGAACAGGGCGCCGAGCAGGGCCGAGCGGGACTCGGTGAGCGGGGCGACCTTCCAGGCCGCGACGCCGAGCAGCGCGGCGGTGCGCGGGTCGGTCGAGCGCAGGCCGGCGGCCGTCGCGGCGATCCGGCGGGCGGCGGCCTTGGCGGCTTCCTGCTCACTGACCCGGTTCTGCTGCCAGGCCAGCAGGCCGCCCGCGAGGGCGAGGACGAGGAGAGCGCAGAGTACGGCCGTGAAGGTGCGCCTTCTTCTGGCCGCCGTGCCGCGCGCGGCCAGGGAGGCGGCGAGGAAGGCCTGCTCCGGTCCGGTCAGGAGAAAGGCCTGCTCCGGTCGGGTCGGGGTGGCGTCCGGATTGTCGTCCGGATTGTCGTCCGGTGTGTCGTCCGATGTGTCGTCCGGGTTGTCCCCGGGCCGCCCCCCGAACAGCTCCTCCGCCCGAGCCAGCCGCGCCCCCCGATACAGCGCGCCCGGGTCGTGCCCCAGCTCCGCCCACGCGCGGGCGGCCTCGTCGAGGCGGCGTTGCTCGCGCAGCCGTTCGCGGTCCTCGTCGATCCAGCCCGCGAGCCTCGGCCAGCCGGTGATCAGCGCCTCGTGGGCGAGCTCCACCGTGTCGCCGTCCAGGGTGACCAGGCGGGCTGCGGCGAGGCGCTCGAGGACGTCCCCGGCGCCGGGGACGAGTTCGTCCCGCCCGGCCGGGCGCCGGGTGTCGGCGGTGCCGTCCCCGGGGGCGATCAGGCGGAGCAGGATGCGACGGGCGGTGCGGGCCTGGTCCTCGGACAGCTCGCCGTAGACCTGCTCGGCGGTGGCGGCGATCGCGCCGCGCACCCCGCCCGCCGCTTCGTACGTCGCGAGAGTCAGCGTCCGGCCGCGGCGGCGGCGCCAGGTCTCCAGCAGGGCGTGCGAGACCATCGGCAGGGCCCCCGGCTGATCGCTGACCTCGTCGATGATCCGGGCGGTCAGGGCGCGCTCCACCAGCAGGCCGGTGGCCGCCGCGGGCTTGGTGATGACCTCGCGCAGTTCGTCCCGGTCCAGCGCACCGACCAGCAGGTTGGCCCGGCTGACCGCTTTGGCCAGGTGGCGGTGGTCGGCGCAGTGGCCGTAGAAGTCGCCGCGCACCGCGACCAGGACCCGCAGTCGGCTGCCGGGCTCGCGTGCCGCGAGCAGCAGTTCGAGGAAACGTTCCTGCTCCTCGCGGTCCGGGCACAGGGTGAACAGCTCCTCGAACTGGTCGACGATCACCCAGGTGTCCTGCTCACCCTCCTGCGGGACCAGCGCCTTCTCGTGGGTGCGCGCGGGTCGCCCGCCCGGGGTGAGCACCCGGACCACCGCCGGACGGGCGGCGCCCGAGGCGTCCCGCAGGGCGGGGATCAGACCGGCCCGCAGCAGCGAGGACTTGCCGCTGCCGGACGGCCCGAACACGGCGGCGAAACGGTGCTCGCGCACCAGGCCCAGCAGCTCGCCGACCAGCCGGTCCCGGCCGAAGAACAGATCACTGTCGGACGGCTCGAAGCGGGCCAGCCCCCGATACGGCGCGGTCGCGTCCCCTACTGCGTCTCCTGCGTCGGGGACCGCCTCTTCCTCGACCGCGTCCTTCGCCCGCCGCCAGCGCTCCTCCCATTCCCCGGCATCGGCGTCCAGGGCCTGCGCGTAGGCCCGCACGACGGCCAGCGAGGGGAGCTGCTCGCCGGCCGCCGCGTGGGACAACGCACTCGTCGAGTAGTTCGCCCGCCGTGCCATCTCGCGGTAGGTGGGCTTTCCGGCCTTCTCCCGGAGGGCGCGCAGCTCGTGGGCGAGCCGCTGTATCGGACCGGCGTCGGGGTCCACCGGCTTCTCACGTCGTCCCACCGGACAGGCCTTTCAAGGGTCAAGCAAAGCGGCTGGTCACGTTACATTTCCGCCCGAACCCGTGGCAATGTGCCCCTGGCCACCCCGGCGGAGGGCGGAGGCCATGCCGAGCCAGGTGTGCGGGTTGCCCTCCCAGCACCAGCCCAGCTTCGGGGCCTTCTGGCTGATCCAGATCGCGGGCACGCGGCGGTCGCCGGAGCGGGAGCCGCCGAGCGAGAAGCACTTGTTCTTCACGAGCACCTGCGGGAAGTGGGTGATCAGGGCGACGCCCTCCTCGATGGTGAGCAGCGTGCGTTCGCGTCCGGCGATGGTGGCCATGGCCTCACGCGGGACGGCGCCGCAGAACTCCTCGCCGCGTTCGACGCCGAAGAGCAGATACGCCCTCTGGTCCGGGAGTGCCGTCTCCTCCGTGGCGACGAAGCGTTCGAGGGCGCCCGGTTCGAAGGAGCGGTCGACGAATCCGGGCAGCTTCCCGCCGTGCAGGGTGGTGCGGGGCATCGTCTCCTCGATCGGGACGACATCGCGGGTGACGACCAGCACGAACGGCACACGGCCGGCCTCGGGGTCGTGGGCGTGGTCGTCGTGTCTCGCGTCCGTCGATGCCACGGCGGTGGCGCGCAAGGGGGCGAGCAGGGCGGCGAACTGCTCGGGCTCGAGGCCGGACGCCTTCGGGTAGCCGAGGTCGGCGAGGTTGCGGACCTGTCGGTCGAACTCGGCCGCGGGGTCGAAGGAGGTGGGGTGGTGTGGGATGGTCATGCGTCTCACGATCCCCGGCGGGGCTCGGGTGATCAACGGCGTTTCTGAGAACGGCCGAGAACCTCTGACTCGTCGCGCCCTGGAAAGGGCGAGGCGCCGAACCCTGGAGGGTCCGGCGCCTCGGTGTGTCGGTGCGGGGTGGGTCAGCGCGGGACGCCGAGGAGGTCGAGGCGGTCGTTGACGCCCTTGCGGAGTTCGCCGAGCGTCGTGCCGGGCGGGGCCACTGTGGGCGTGGAGGACGGCGGCTGGGTCTCGTCGGCGCAGGTCGTGCCCGAGGCCGGGACCTTCAGGTCCAGCAGGTAGCCGGTGATCGCGTCCGTCGCGCAGGCACTCCTGTTGAAGGCGGTGTGGCCCTCGGCCTTGAACGTGAGCAGCGAGGCGTTGTCGAGCTCACGGGACAGGGCCACCGCGTCGCGGTAAGGGGTGTCCGGGTCGCCGGTGGTGCCGACGACGAGGATCGGCGCGGAGCCCTCCGCACGGTAGGAGCCGTCGTAGCGGCTGACCGTCTCGCCGGGCCACTGGACGCAGGCGGGGGCGTGCTGGTGGTCGTAGGTGGGCGGGCCGTACGCCAGGGCCGGGCCGAGCAGCGGTGCCGCCTTGGTGTTGGCCGTGACATTCCGCTTCAGCCGGTTCAGGTCGCCGGGGTAGTCCCGGTCGACGCACTCGACGGCCACGTTCGCCGTCAGGAAGTCGAAGCTGGCCGGGGACGGCGGCCGGAGCAGGAAGGAGGTGTTGTCGCGCTGCTGTGCCTTGCGCAGGGCCTCGCCGAGGGAGGGCCAGATGACCTTGCCCTCGTTGATGTTGAACAGGAGGCGGTAGACGAGGGTGTAGCCGTTCGCCTGCCCGCCGCCCGCGGTCGGCACCGGGTCGGCGTCCAGGTCGGCCTTGAGCTTCTCGAACGCCGCCCGGGGGTTGCCGTCGCCGAACCCGCAGGTGGCCTGGTCGGCGGCGCACCAGTCGAGGAAGCGGCTCATCGCGCCGTCCAGGGCCAGGTACTGGGAACGGTCGGAGTCGTAGGGCCGGTCCCTGTGACGCACCGGGTCGTACGCACCGTCAAGTGCCAGGGCGCGCACCCGCTCCGGGAACATGGCGGCGTAGACGGTGCCGATGTAGCTGCCGAACGACCGCCCGTAGTAGGTGAGTTGGTCCTCGCCCAGCGCCTCGCGCAGCAGGTCGACGTCGCGGGCGACGTACTCGGTGCCGATGTACGGCAGCAGGTCGCCCGAGTTGTCCTCGCAAGCCTGGTCGAACTCGGCGGCCTCGCGCAGGGCCGGACCGTAGGCGTCCGGGCCGGGTACGCCCTTGGCGTCGGTGACGGCCTTGGTGTAGCGCTGGTCGTCCCAGCACAGGAGAGGTGAGCTGCGCCCGACGCCGCGTACGTCGTATCCGAAGACGTCGAACGAGTCGCGCAGGCCGGCCGGCAGGTTCGCGTAGTTGTTGCGGACGAAGTCCACTCCGGAGTTGCCGGGCCCGCCCGGCTGCATGAACAGGGTGCCCTTGCGCTTCGCCTGGTCCGTGGCCTTCTTGCGGATCACCGCCAGCGTGATGGTGCGGCCCTGCGGTGCGCGGTAGTCCAGCGGCACGTCGGCACTCGCGCACTCGAAGCCGCCCTGGCAGTCGGACCAGGAGAGGGACGGCACCGGCGGGGTCTTCTCCGAGGCCGCCCCGGTCGTCTGAGCGGTCGCCACCTGGACGCCCGTACTGGCTATGGCGAGAGCGGCCGCGGCGGCTCCGGCGATTCTCAGGCGCGTGAAGCGCTTGCGCGCTCGGATACCGACCCGGCGCGTGAGGCGGTTGCCCCGGCCGGGCGAGACGTGATCTTGCGTGGTCAACGCGTGATTCCCCTCGGGCTGTTGCTGCTGTTCTTCGAAGAACCCACCGATGTTCCGAAACCCCGTGATGCTCCAAGAACCCCCGGATGAAGATGAGTTCGGGGATTGTCTAGCTCAACTGGAGGAGAAATAGCGACAGGAGCGGTCGTGTGTTCTTCCTTCCACGAGATCTTTCCAGTACCCGGCGGTAGTTGGCGCGTTCGTCACGTCGACAAGGGGTAGAGCAGGGCGACTTGGGCGTGAGCTGTGTCACGTCTGCCATATGTCAGAGCTCTGACCGGGATAAGTCAGTTCAGGTGCAGAGCGCGGCGACCGCGTGGAAGCACGTCCATGCCGAGTACGTCGATGTCGTCGACGACATCCTGGCGACGCCGGCGCCGAGCGGGCCGTACGCGTACACGGTCGCGCCCCGCGTCGAGGAGGGGCACGAACTCCCGACGCAGCGGATCGTCACCACGTACGAGGAGATCGAGAACAGCTACCGCGGCATGCACCGGTACGCCGCCGTGGTCGCGATCCGGCCGGTCGCCGAGATCAACACCTCCTGGTACACCTTCGTCAGCGGCGTCGGGCGCGGGCGCGGGCGCGAGAAGCAGACCGGTGCGGAGAGCGAGCGGCCGGTCGTCGTGATCTTCCCGACCATGGGCTCCGAGGGCATCACCGGCGAGCTCTTCTGGGGCAGAACGCAGCGGGACTCCATGCCGGGCGATCCGGCCAACGGGGCGCTGGCGAGCCGGTTCGCCGTGGGCGGGCTGCACGAGACGCTGCTCGACGCCCCGCCGTCACGAGGGAGCCGGCTCCCGAACCCATGGTGTAGCCCGCTGCACCCCGCGTTCCGGCGGAATAGAGTGAAACGTGGCATAGCTAGATATATAGGGCGCCAGTATCCGAGGAGTTCCGTGCCCCAGGAGCTCCACGAGAGCGAGATGAGCGGCCATGGAGCGGCGGATCGTCGACGACCGGAAGGCGGGTCCCGGCCCGCACGTCGTCGGTGAGGCGCTCACCGCGCGCGCCATCGTCGACGAACACGGCACCGTGACCGGGTGGAACGACGGCGCCGAACAACTGCTCGGGTACGCGCCGGAGGAGATCCTGGGCAGGCCGGCGGCGTCCCTGCTCGCCGAGGAACCCGCGGCACGGGACCTGCCCCCCTTCGCCCAGCTGCCGAGGTGGCACGGAACGCTCGCGCTGCGCCACCGGGACGGCCGCCGGATCGAGAGCGGGGTGCTGGCACACCACCACACGAAGCCGGAGCACGGCGGCGGCGAGTGGCTGCTGTTCTCCGCCCTGACCGGGCAGGAGCCCGAGCCCGTCGACGAGACCCTGGTGCGCTGGAGCTTCACCCAGTCTCCGTGCTGTGCCCAGGCGCTCTACGACACCCGGCTCCGGCTGCGGCGCGCCAATGAGGACATGGAGCGGGCCGTTGCTCTCACCGAGGCCGAGATGCGCGGGCTGCGGATCACCGAGATCGTCGACGACGAGGCCGGCGAGCGGGCGGAACAGAGCATGGCACGGGTGCTGGAGACCGGTGATCCGCAGTACAACGAGAACTATCTGCGCGTCGCCGGTGAGACCCGGGAGCATGCCTGGTCGGTCTTCATGGCGCCGTTGCGGGACCAGGAGGGCCGCATCCAGGGTGTCTGCCTCTCCGCACACGACATGTCGGACCAGTACTGGGCCCGCAAGCGCCTCCAGCTGATCGCCGAGGCCGGCCGGCGCATCGGCAGTACCCTCGACGTGACGCGGACGGCGCATGAACTCGCTGACGTGGCGGTCCCGGAACTCGCCGACTTCATCAGCGTCGACCTGCTGGCGTCCCTCGACGACCCGTACGAGCGGCCCCTCCCCGCGGCCGGATCCCTCAGCCTGCGGCGCATCGCCCACCAGTCCGTGCATCCCGGGATCCCGGAGGCGGCCGTCGCCCTGGGCGAGGTGGACGAGTACCCGGAGGGCTCCCCGCCGGTGGAGAGTCTGCGCTCGGGACGCGCCGTGCTGCACCAGGCCACCGCACCGGCGATCGCCGAATGGATCGTCCAGGACCCGATCAGGGCCTCCCGCGTCCGGGATTTCGGCATCCACTCGGTGATGACCGTGCCCCTGTCGGCACGCGGCACCACCCTGGGCGTCGCCGTCTTCATCCGCCACCGGCGCCCCGAACCGTTCCAGGAGGACGACCTGGTGCTGGCCGAGGAACTGGCGTCCAGGGCGGCGGTCTGCATCGACAACGCCCGGCGCTACACCCGCGAACGCGGCACGGCCGTCACCCTGCAGCGCAGCCTGCTGCCGCAGAGCATGCCCGAGCAGGCCGCCGTGGACGTCGCCTCCCGCTACCTCCCGGCCGGTGCCCAGGCCGGGGTGGGCGGTGACTGGTTCGACGTGATCCCGCTGTCCGGAGCCAGGGTCGCGCTGGTCGTGGGCGACGTCGTGGGCCACGGTATCCACGCCTCGGCGGCCATGGGACGGCTGCGGACCGCCGTACGCACCCTCGCGGACATCGATCTGCCCCCCGACGAGCTGCTCACCCATCTCGACGACCTGGTGGGCCGGCTGTCCACCGAGGCGGAAGGCGCCGAGTGGACCGCCGGGGACGGGGACACCTCGGGAGACGTCGGAGCGACCTGTCTGTACGCCGTGTACGACCCGGTCTCCCGCCGTTGCACGCTCGCCCGGGCCGGGCATCCGCTGCCGGCCGTGGTGAGCCCGGACGGCACCGTCGAACTGCTCGACGTTCCCGCGGGGCCCCCGCTGGGGCTGGGCGGACTGCCCTTCGAGGCGGTCGAGGTCGAACTGCCGGAAGGCAGCCTGCTCGCCCTCTACACCAACGGTCTGATCGAGTCCCGCGACGACGGCGTCGGCAACGACATCGACGAGGGTGTCGCCCGGCTGCGCCGAGCCCTGGCCGGCCCCGCCGCCTCCCTGGACATCCTGTGCGACAGGGTCCTGGCGGCCGTACTGCCCCAGCGGCCCTCCGACGACGCCGCCCTGCTCGTCGCCCGCACCCGGGGGCTCGACACCGACCGGGTCGCCTCCTGGGACGTGGCCCCCGAGCCCGCCGCCGTCGCCGAGACACGCAAGGACGCCGTCGCGCAGCTGGAGCAGTGGGGCCTGACCGACGCGGTCTTCGTCACCGAGCTGATCGTCAGCGAACTGGTCACCAACGCCATCCGGCACGCCGAAGCGCCCGTCCAACTGCGCCTCATCCACGACAGAAGCCTCATCTGCGAGGTCTCCGACGGCAGCAGCACCGCCCCTCACATGCGCCGCGCCCGCACCTTCGACGAGGGCGGCCGTGGACTCCTGCTGGTCGCTCAGCTGACCAAACGCTGGGGCACCCGCCCGAACGCCAAAGGCAAGACGATCTGGGCGGAACAGAGCGTCGAGCAGTCCCGAAAGTGAAGGGCCGGCTCCCGCCACATGTGTGGCGGGAGCTCGGGAGAGCGTGGTGTAGGGGAAGTG